>DZCQ01000024.1:37138-39857 GCA_022730285.1 Flavobacterium psychrophilum | reverse complement strand
GTTGAAAGTTGGGGTAAGTAATTATAAAATATCGATTATTGCCTTTGACAGGAAAGGAAATTAAATAACCTTAGTTCTATTATTAACACAAAGCTAACTGATTGATTTACAGTTCATCAAATCTAATTGAAGGTTTTTTTTGTAAGAATTGATAACAATGGAAAAGTTGCATTTATAATTTGAATCCGCCTTTCCCAAAATGCTATCAAAAAAATATTGCTATTTTAAATAATTGTTAAGTTGCAATATTTTTTAATAAAAATAGTGATTCATTAAATATAATCATTACTTTTGCTTCATAATTGTTGTGTATTAGCAATGAATTATTAAAAAAAATGAAAAATTTATTTATTATTAACGTCATTATCCTGCTTCGAATGTTATAACGAGTAAGGAATCTATTGTCATATATTAACCTTTCTCGTTTAATTGAGGAAGGTTTTTTTTTAATCTAAAATAAAATTATAAATATAAAAATGAAGTTATGGACGAAAAAACAGTCTCAAAAAATGCTTATTACAACGAAAACACCATTCTTTACCTAAATGGTGAATTTGTAAAGTCTAATACTGCTACAACAGATTTATACAGTCAAAGCTTGCATTACGGGTATGCTGTTTTTGAAGGAATTAGAGCCTATAAAATCAAAAATGGAGTTGCTATTTTTAAAGAAAAGGAGCATTATGAACGGCTAAAACGCTCATGCGAACTTATTAATATTCCATTTAATTTTGATGTCGAAGAATTAGTAAAAAAAAGTTACGAGCTCTTAAAACTAAATAATTTAGAAGATGCTTATATTCGCCCTTTAGTATTTTGTAGCCCAAATATGAGTTTAACAAGACCAAATCAGGTTTCTATAATGATTTGTGTGTGGGAGTGGGGTGCTTATCTTGGAGATAATTTATTAAATATTGCTATTTCGTCTTATTCTCGTCCGCACCCAAAATCTGTTAAAATAGAAGCAAAAGCAGCAGGATATTACATTAACTCCATTCTTGCAACTACCGAAGCTAAAGACAATGGCTTTGACGAAGCTTTATTATTAGACGTCGAAGGAAATCTTGCAGAAGGTCCTGGTGCAAATTTGTTTTTTGAAAAAAGCGGACAGCTTTTTACACCTAAAACTGGACATATTTTACCTGGAATTACTCGTGCAACGGTCATGGAGTTGTGCCAAAACTTAAATATCGAATTAATAGAAGGTACATTTACTTCAGAAAATCTCCTTGAAGCTGATAGTGCTTTCTATTGTGGAACTGCCGCTGAAGTCGTCGGAATTAAGTCGGTAAATAAACACGAATTCTCTTTACACTGGGAAAATTCATTAGGAAAAAAAATACAAACAGCTTATAAAAAACTGGTAACAAAGCAGTAGAAAAATGGAATTAAACAAACACAGCAAAACAGTAACACAAGACCCAACACAACCCGCAGCACAAGCTATGTTGTATGGTATTGGGTTGAATGACGAAGAATTAGCACAGCCGTTTATTGGAATTGCATCCATGGGATATGACGGAAATACGTGTAATATGCACCTCAATCATTTATCGTCGTATATTAAAGTAGAAGTCAATGCAAATGAAATGGTCGGACTAATTTTTAATACAATTGGCATTTCTGATGGTATTACAAACGGAACTGACGGAATGCGATATTCATTAGTAAGTCGTGAAATTATTGCCGACTCTATCGAAAGTGTTGTAGCAGGTCATTATTATGACGCAGTTATTGCCGTGCCAGGCTGCGACAAAAATATGCCAGGTTCCATAATTGCAATGGGACGTCTAAACAGACCATCAATTATGGTATACGGAGGCACAATTGCACCTGGAAAATACCAAGGCAAAGATTTGAATATTGTTTCGGCTTTCGAAGCTTTGGGTGAAAAAATAGCAGGCAAAATTACCGAAGAAGAATTTAAAGGAATCATCAAGAACTCTTGTCCAGGTGCTGGTGCTTGCGGCGGAATGTACACCGCAAACACTATGGCAATTGCTATTGAAGCATTGGGAATGAGTTTGCCTTATTCAAGTTCTAATCCAGCTGTAAGCCACGAAAAAATAGAAGAATGCAAACAAGCAGCTCATTATATTAAGCTATTATTAGAAAAAAATATTTGTCCAAAAGACATTATGACTTTCGAAGCTTTTGAAAATGCAATTACTACGCTTATTGCGCTAGGAGGCAGTACCAATGCTGTTTTACATATTATCGCAATGGCAAAAAGCGTTGGAGTAAAAATAACACAAGACGATTTTCAAAGAATAAGTAACAAAACACCTTTAATTGCTGATTTTAAACCGGGTGGAAATTATTTGATGCAAAATCTTCACGACAAAGGTGGTGTGCCAATGGTTTTGAAGTATTTACTGAAAATGAAAATGCTTCACCCAAATTGTATAACCGTAACAGGGAAAACAATAGCAGAAAACTTAGAAAATATTGTAGATATTGATTTTGATGACCAAAACATTATTCGTCCAATAGAAAATCCTATTAAAGCAACAGGACATTTACAAATTCTATACGGAAATCTTGCCGAAAAAGGTTCGGTTGCCAAAATAACAGGCAAAGAAGGAGAACGATTTACCGGTTCTGCCAAAGTTTTTGATGGAGAAAAAGAACTTATTCAGGGTATTGAAGACAAAAAAATTAAAGCTGGAGATGTCGTCGTCATTAGGTATGTTGGTCCAAAAGGTGGTCCCGGAATGCC
>DZCQ01000024.1:12047-37038 GCA_022730285.1 Flavobacterium psychrophilum | reverse complement strand
TTTCAAGATAAAATTAATCATATTTTGGTTCGCCATGAACAAGGTGCTATTCACGCTGCTCAAGGTTATGCTCGTGCATCGGGCAAGGTTGGAGTTGTTTTTGCAACTTCGGGACCAGGTGCAACCAATTTGATAACAGGAATTGCCGATGCAATGATAGATTCTACACCAATAGTTTGTATTACAGGACAAGTTTTCGCCCATCTTTTAGGCACTGATGCTTTTCAGGAAACGGATGTAATCAATATCTCGATGCCAGTAACCAAATGGAATTATCAAATAACAGATGCTACAGAAATTCCGGAAATTCTTGCTAAAGCATTCTTTATTGCTCAAAGTGGTCGTCCTGGACCAGTATTGATTGATATTACCAAAAATGCTCAGATGCAAATGCTTGAATATCAAGGATATAAAAAATGCATCCATATTCGTAGTTACCGTCCAAAACCAATTGTTAGAAACGAATATATCGAAAAAGCGGCTAAATTAATCAACAATGCGAAAAAACCTTTCATCGTTTTTGGACAAGGTGTTATTTTAGGAAATGCCGAAAAAGAATTTCTTCAATTTATTGAAAAATCAGGAATTCCTGCCGCATGGACTATATTAGGAATGAGTGCTATTCCTACAAATCATCCACTTGGCGTTGGAATGCTTGGAATGCATGGCAATTATGGCCCTAATTATTTAACCAACGAATGTGATGTGTTAATTGCAATTGGAATGCGATTTGACGACCGTGTAACTGGTAGATTGGACAAATATGCTAAGCAAGCTCAAATAATTCATTTTGACATTGACCCAGCCGAGATAGACAAAAATGTAGCGGTCACAATACCTGTTTGGGGAGATTGCAAAGAAACATTACCGCTTTTAACAGAATTAATCAACAAAAAAACACATGATAATTGGTTGAATCAATTCAGAGAAAAAGCTACAAAAGAATACGATGTTGTTATTCATGACGAACTAAATCCAAAATCTGAAAAATTAACCATGGGTGAAGTGATTAAAACACTTAACGAACTCACAAATGGCGATGCGGTTATTGTAACCGATGTAGGGCAACATCAAATGGTAGCTTGTAGATATACGTCTCAAAATCAAACTAGAAGCAACATTACAAGTGGTGGAATTGGCACAATGGGGTTTGCTTTGCCTGCTGCTATTGGAGCTAAATTTGGGGTTCCCAATCGAGAAGTTATTGCTATAATTGGTGATGGTGGAATGCAAATGAATATTCAAGAATTAGGAACTATAATGCAGTTTAAACCCAATGTGAAAATTATAATTTTAAACAATCATTTTTTAGGAATGGTACGTCAATGGCAAGAATTATTTAACGAAAGCAGATATTCATTTACAGATATTACGAGTCCAGATTTTGTGAAAGTTGCGGATGCTTATAATATTGCAGGAAAACATGTTACAAACAGAGAAAATTTAAAAGAAAGTTTACAAGAAATGCTAAACCACAACGCATGTTATTTACTTGAAATTGATGTTATCAAAGACGATAATGTTTTCCCAATGGTACCACAAGGCAAAGGAATTGCCGAAATTGTATTAACAAAAGATGAAATTTAATTTTTTAGAAAAATAAAATGAAAAAAGAATATACGTTAACTGTTTTTACAGAAAATCAAGTAGGATTAATCAATAAAATTGCCATTTTATTTTCTAAAAGAAAAATTAGTTTGGAAAGTTTTAATTCCTCTCCAAGCGAAATAGAAAATATTTATCGTTTTACAATTGTAGTAAAAGAAACTGAAGAAATTGTTCAAAATTTAGTAAAACAACTCGAAAAAATTGTAGATGTTTTTAAGGTTTACTCTAACACAAACGACGAAATTATTTGGCAACAAATGGCTCTATACAAAGTGCCAACTAACGTAATTATCAAAGAAGTAAAAGTAGAACGATTATTAAGAGAGTTTGGTGCAAAAGCAGTAGTAATAAGAGAAGATTATACCGTTTTTGAAACCACAGGGCAAGAAGATGAAATAAACAATTTGTTAGAAAAATTAACCAAATTTGGATTAATAGAATTTGTAAAAACCGCCCGAATTGCAATAATAAAAGCCAATGAAGGCATTCACAAAAAAATTATTGCAATGGAAAAAAACGACCCAACAAATTTACCAATAAACAATGAATATTTGAATCATAAAAGTGTCATTTTTGAAATGTAATCTTTCTATTTCAAAAATCAAATTCAATTTCAAAAAATCAATAAAAAATAAAATTTTACAAAAAAATGAAAAATTATTTCAACTCATTACCACATCGATTAAAAGTTCAAGAATTAGCAAAATGCGAATTTATGCAAAGCAGCGAATTTGCAAACGGTGTTACCAAACTTTTAGGAAAAAAAATAGTTATCATTGGTTGTGGCGCACAAGGTTTGGCACAAGGACAAAATATGCGAGATAGCGGACTTCAAGTGGCTTATGCACTTCGTAAAGAAGCTATTGATGGCAAACGAGCATCTTATGTAAACGCTACCGAAAATGGTTTTGAAGTTGGAACTTTCGAAGATATTATTCCTACAGCAGATTTGGTTTCAAACCTTGCCCCAGATAAACAGCACACATCGGTTATCGAAAAAATAATTCCTTTAATGAAGCAAGGAGCAATACTTTCTTACTCACACGGTTTTAATATTGTAGAAGAAGGAACTCAAATTCGTAAAGACATTACTGTCGTTATGATTGCTCCAAAATCGCCAGCTTCCGAAGTTCGTGCGGAGTATTTACGCAATTTTGGTGTGCCAACTCTTATCGCAGTTCACTCAGATAACGATCCAAATGGTGATGGTTTAGAAATTGCCAAAGCCTATTGTGTTGGAACAGGAGGACACCGAGCTGGAGTTTTACTTTCGTCATTTGTAGCCGAAGTAAAATCAGATTTAATGGGCGAGCAAACCATTTTGTGTGGCTTATTGCAAACTGGTTCAATACTAAGTTTCAATAAAATGGTTGAAAAAGGTATCGATGCTGGTTATGCTTCAAAACTAGTGCAATACGGCTGGGAAACTATCACTGAAGCCTTAAAAATAGGTGGAATAACAAACATGATGGATCGTCTTTCTAATCCTGCAAAAATTGAAGCTTTCAAATTATCAGAAGAATTAAAAACCATAATGACACCATTGTTTAACAAGCACATGGACGATATTTTGAGTGGCGAATTTTCTTCAACGATGATGGAAGATTGGGCAAATGGTGATAAAAATCTTTTAACATGGAGAGAAGCAACAGGACAAACCGATTTTGAAAAAACGCCAGCTACTACAACAGAAATTTCAGAACAAGAATACTTTGACAATGCTACACTAATGGTTGCTTTTGTAAAATCTGGTGTGGAATTGGCTTATGAAACAATGACTTCGGCAGGAATCAAAAACGAATCGGCATATTATGAATCGTTGCACGAAACACCATTGATTGCCAATACAATAGCCAGGAAAAAATTATTCGAGATGAATCGTGTAATTTCTGATACTGCTGAATATGGTTGTTATCTTTTTGACCATGCTTGCAAACCATTATTAGCAGATTTTATGAAAAAAATTGATACTAATTTAATCGGTAAAAACTATAACGAAACAGCCAAAGGCTTATTGGATAATTTTGAATTGGTAAAAATTAATGCTGCCATTCGTAACCACTCAATCGAAATTTGTGGAGCAGAACTTCGTGAAGCAATGACTGCAATGAAAAAAATTGTTTAGAAAAACATAGAAACTTGATTAACGAAATAAATTCCAAAATTATAAACAAAAATGAGTAAATTATACATCTTCGATACTACACTTCGTGACGGAGAACAAGTTCCAGGTTGCCAATTAAATATGTCCGAAAAAATTGAAGTTGCAATGGCACTTGAATCGCTTGGTGTAGATATTATCGAAGCTGGATTTCCTATCTCTAGTCCAGGTGATTTCAAATCGGTAGTCGAAATATCAAAAGTCATCAAGAACGCAACCATCTGTGCCTTAACAAGATCTGTAGAAAATGACATTGATGTTGCTGCACAAGCATTAAAATACGCTGCTCGAAAAAGAATTCACACAGGTATTGGAACATCTGATTATCATATAAAATACAAATTCAATTCCACCAGAGAAAAAATTATAGAGAGAGCCGTCGATGCAGTAAAATATGCTCGAAAATTTACCGATGATGTCGAATTTTATGCTGAAGATGCAGGTAGAACAGACAATGAATTTTTAGCAAGAGTAATCGAGGCTGTAGTAAAAGCAGGAGCAACTGTGTGCAACATTCCTGACACAACAGGCTATTGCCTGCCTCATCAATATGGCGAAAAAATAGCGTATCTTGTTAATAATGTGCCAAATATTGACAAAACAATACTTTCTACCCACTGCCATAACGATTTAGGATTAGCCACCGCCAACACACTTGCGGGAGTTATAAATGGTGCCAGACAAGTAGAAGTTACCATCAACGGAATTGGAGAACGTGCAGGAAATAGTGCCCTCGAAGAAATTGTAATGGCAATAAAGCAACACAAAGAATTGCCTTTTGAAACAAATATAGATACCAAAAAAATAAATAATATTAGTAAATTGGTTTCTAATTTAATGAATATGACGGTACAACCCAACAAAGCAATTGTTGGTAAAAATGCTTTTGCACATTCCTCTGGAATTCATCAAGATGGAATTTTAAAGAATAAAGAGACCTATGAAATTATCGATCCTGCCGAAGTAGGAATCGATTTGAATTCTATCGTGTTAACCGCCAGAAGTGGGCGTGCGGCGCTTAAACATAGACTCGAAGCACTAAATTATACAATTAAAAATCAAGAACATTTAGACAAAATTTACGAAGATTTTTTAACATTTGCAGACCAAAAACGAGAAGAAATAAACGATGAAGATTTACTAAATATAGTAGGCGAAATAACTGACGAAACCAAAAAAATCACACTCGATTTTGTCCAAATTTTATCTTCTAGCGAGTCGTATCCTACTGCAATTGTGCACCTTATCATTAACGGAATTTTGCACGAAGCAACCTCAATAGGCAACGGACCTGTGGACGCAGGCATCAAAGCAATTCAGAAAATAGTAGGCAAAAAATACAAAATTAGCCACTTTGATATACATGGAATAACCAGTGGTAGTGACGATTTGAGCAAAGCATTTATCGAAATTAACAACGAAAATCTAAAATTCAGAGGTTTCGCATCATCAACAGATGTGGTAAAAGCGTCCATAAATGCTTATATAGATGCCTTAAACAAAGCAATTTAACATAAAAATAATTTGGGCGTTACCCTATGGGTCGGGTTTTCCGCTACAATCTTTTTTATAAATTGTTTTGCCAAAAAAGACAAAACAATTTTAAAAAAAGGATTTTCACTGCAACCCCTAACGCAAAAAAAACACACAATATGAACACACTTTTCGATAAAATATGGGATTCGCACATTGTAAAAACAATTCCAGACGGACCCGATGTATTGTTTATAGACTTACATCTAATTCATGAAGTAACAAGTCCAGTAGCATTTTTAGGGTTAAAAAACAGAAAAATACCAGTTCTTTTTCCCGAAAAAACAGTTGGAACACCAGACCACAATGTGCCTACTATAAATCAAGACAAGCAAATTGAAGATCCAATGTCAAGAATGCAAGTCGAAAAATTACGTCAAAATTGTGCAGAACATAACATTGAATTACACGATTTAGAATCCAAACACCATGGAATTGTTCATGTTATAGGCCCCGAACTAGGCATTACACAACCAGGTTTAACCATTGTTTGTGGCGATAGCCATACCTCTACACATGGAGCATTTGGAGCCGTTGCCTTTGGTATTGGAACTTCAGAAGTCGAAATGGTTTTAAGTTCGCAATGTATTTTGCAATCAAAACCCAAAACTATGCGAATTACAGTTAATGGTATTTTATCCAAAGGAGTTACTGCAAAAGATGTGGTGTTATACATTATTTCCAAACTAACTTCTAGTGGAGGCACTGGATATTTCATAGAATTTTCGGGCGATACGTTTACTAATTTATCAATGGAAGGCAGAATGACTGTTTGTAATATGAGTATCGAGATGGGTGCCAGAGGCGGTATTATTGCTCCAGACCAAACAACTTTTGAATATTTAAAAAACAAACCAAATGCACCAAAAGAAAAAGACTGGGAAAATGCAGTAGAAAAGTGGTGCATACTAAAATCCGGTAACGATGCCATTTTTGACAAAGAATATACCTTTGATGCAACCGATATAGAGCCAATGATAACTTTTGGAACAAATCCAGGAATGGGAATCAAAATTAATGAATTAGTACCCAACGATAGTAGTGCTTCTTTTCAAAAAGCAATACAATATATGCAAGTAACCGAAGGCAAAATACTACAAGGAACTCCAGTCGATTATGTATTTGTAGGCAGTTGTACCAACGGTCGAATAGAAGATTTGAGAGCAGTTGCCAATTTTGTAAAAGGGAAACAAAAAAGTCCAAATGTTATTGCTTGGATAGTTCCTGGCTCAAAAGAAGTAGAAAAACAAGCCATAGAAGAAGGTTTAGTTTCTATTTTTGAAGAGGCTGGTTTTCAATTAAGACAACCCGGATGTTCGGCTTGTTTGGCAATGAACGATGATAAAATCCCTGAAGGAAAATTAGCGATTTCTACTTCTAATCGAAATTTTGAAGGAAGACAAGGACAGGGAGCAAGAACAATGCTTGCAAGTCCAATTACTGCCGCCGCCGCCGCAATACATGGTTGTATAACCGACCCGAGAGATTTATAATTTAAAAAACAAAATAATGGCTTACGATAGTTTTACAATAGTAACAGATACGGCAATACCATTGCCAATAGAAAATATAGACACAGACCAAATTATTCCTGCACGATTTTTAAAAGCAACAGAAAGAATAGGATTTGGCGAAAACTTATTTAGAGATTGGCGTTTTGATAACAATAATCAACTCATTGAAAGTTTTGCTTTAAACAATCCTAATTTTTCTGGAAAAATACTCGTTGCCGAGAAAAATTTTGGCTGTGGTAGTAGCCGTGAACATGCTGTTTGGGCACTTTATGACTATGGTATTCGGGTAGTTGTAAGTAGCTTTTTTGCTGATATTTTTAAAAACAATTGTTATAATATTGGAGTTTTGCCTGTTAAAGTTTCGGAAGAATTTCTCGATAAAATATTCAAAATTCTAAATCAAAATTCTAAATCAAAGTTGGAAATTAATTTACCTTTACAAAAAATTACTATTATTGAAACCAATGAAAGTGAATTTTTTGACATAAATTCATACAAGAAAGAAAATATGCTTCATGGTTTTGATGATATAGATTTTTTGCTAAACAGCAAAGACGAAATAATAGAATTTTCAAAAAAATAACTACTTGAAACTCTCATAACGGAATTATTTCAACAAACAAGAAGATGGTCATGGGAGTTCCATCTTCCACTAAAAAGCAAATATTATAAACGAATGAAATTAAATATAGCCCTGCTTGCTGGAGACGGAATAGGTCCAGAAGTAACAACAGAAGCGGTAAAAGTTTTAAACGCAATTGCAATAAAATTCAATCACGAAATTAGTTGGGCACCAGCATCTATTGGTGCAATTGCTATAGATGAAACAGGAAACCCGTATCCTGAACAAACGCACGAAGTATGTATGCAAGCTGATGCTGTTTTGTTTGGTGCAATTGGTGACCCAAAATACGACAACAATCCTAATGCAACCATTCGTCCAGAACAAGGCTTGCTATCCATGCGAAAAAAATTAGGATTATATGCAAATATTCGTCCTACATTGGTATTTCCTGCATTGTTACATAAATCTCCTCTAAGAAAAGAATTGATAGAAAATGCAGATTTTGTTTGCATTAGAGAATTAACTGGAGGAATCTATTTTGGCGAAAAAGGACGAAACGAAACTAGAGACAAAGCTTGGGATGTATGCGAATATTCTAGTTTTGAGATAGAAAGAATTGTTCGATTAGCTTTTGAATATGCACAAAAAAGAAGAAAAAAACTTTGCGTAGTTGACAAAGCTAATGTTTTGGAAACAAGTAGATTGTGGCGAGAAATTGCACAAAAAATAGAAAAAGAATTTCCAGAAATAGAAACCGAGTATCTTTTTGTTGATGCCGCAGCAATGAGAATTATCCAAAACCCAGAAGGATTTGATGTGATGGTTACCGAAAATATGTTTGGAGATATTTTAACTGATGAAGCGAGCGTGATTTCTGGTTCAATGGGTTTAATGCCATCGGCATCAATAGGCGTTCATACATCGGTTTTTGAACCCATACACGGTAGTTATCCACAAGCTGCTGGAAAAAATATTGCTAATCCGTTAGGTACAATTTTGTCGGCAGCTATGATGTTAGAATATGCTTTTAAACTACATAACGAAGCTAATTTAATTCGAGATATTGTAAATTTATCATTAGAGAAAAACATAGTCACACAAGATATTGCAGACAGTAACACGGCATATTCTACCTCTGAGGTAGGAACTTGGATTGCATCTAAAATTTTAGAAAAATCATGAATTTATTGGAAGAAATAAAAAAAGCCAAAGTAACCCTCGAGCATATTGTTTTGCACACTCCATTAGTGGAGAACGAGAGTCTTTCTAGCGAATATAACGCATCTATCTTCTTAAAAAGAGAAGATTTACAAGTAGTTAGATCGTATAAAATTCGTGGTGCATATAACAAGATGAGTTCTTTAAGTGACAAACAGAAGCAAATTGTATGTGCCAGTGCAGGAAATCATGCACAAGGTGTTTCCTATTCTTGTCGATTATTGCAAATTCATGGTGTCATATATATGCCAAAAACCACTCCAAAGCAAAAAATAAAAAAAGTAGAACAATTTGGGAAAGAGTATGTTGAAGTTGTTTTAGTAGGCGATACTTTTGACGATAGTTATGCCGAAGCCATACAATTTGCAACAAAAAATGCCATTCCATTTATCCATCCTTTTGACGATGAAATGGTAATTGCTGGGCAAGGAACGGTGGCTTTAGAAATACTAGAAACTACTAAAAGACCTATTGATTATTTGTTTATTCCAATTGGAGGAGGTGGTTTGGCAGCAGGAATATCAATCGTTTTTAAGCATCTTTCACCAAGCACCAAATTAATCGGTGTAGAGCCAGAAGGTGCTGCAGGAATGAAAAAATCGATAGAAAAAAATGAAGTTACAACCCTAAAAAAAATCGATAAATTTGTAGATGGTGCGGCTGTGAAAACCATCGGCACAAAAACATTCGATATTTGCAAACAGTTTTTAGACAATATAATTCTTGTTCCCGAAGGAAAAGTTTGCACTACCATTTTACGATTATACAATGAAGAAGCAATGGTTGTAGAACCAGCAGGAGTATTAACTATTGCTGCCCTTGATTTTTATAAGGAGCAAATTAAAAATAAAATCGTGGTCTGTATTGTTTCTGGAAGCAATAACGACATTGAACGAACTGCTGAAATAAAAGAGCGTTCGCTTCTGTACGAAGGTCTAAAGCATTATTTCATGATTCAGTTTCCGCAACGAGCAGGTGCTTTAAAACAATTTGTAAACGAAATTTTGGGAGAGAACGATGATATTACTTATTTTCAATACAAACAAAAAAACAATAGAGAATCTGGCCCTGTGATTGTTGGATTAGAGCTTAAAAACAAAACAGACATTAGAAGCATTAAAGAAAAAATGAACTTTTATGGATTTGAATTTCAGTATCTAAATGACAAAGAAGATTTGTATGCACAAATAATAGGTTAAAATGCCAACAAATACTTTTGGAGGATAGTTCATTGGGGAGAATAATGTTATGTTTTTTTTTAATTTTACAATCTACTAAAAATTATTTCCTGTTTCGTAATAACTAGATTACAACTCTTTAAAATCTATTTTTATCACATATCGAGCTTTTGACATTACGATATTAAAACTTTCGACTTACTTCGTTAAAAAATATAATTCTAGTTTTGTATCTTTACTTTATATTTAAGTTTAGAATTATGGAAATTAATTTAGAAGATAACCCACTATTAAAAAGGTTGCCTAATCATTTAAAACAATTTATAAAGCCACAGGTTTACACAGATTATTCTCCTATAGATCAGGCAGTTTGGCGTTATGTGATGCGAAAAAATGTTAGTTATTTGCCCAATGTAGCACACAGTTCATATCTTGATGGCTTAAAAAAAACAGGCATCAGCATCGATTCTATTCCTAACATGTATGGTATGAATAGAATTTTGAAAGAAATTGGCTGGGCAGCTGTGGCCGTAGATGGATTTATTCCACCTAATGCTTTTATGGAGTTTCAGGCATACAATGTTTTGGTTATTGCTTGCGATATTAGACAATTAGAACACATAGAATATACGCCAGCCCCAGATATTATTCACGAAGGAGCAGGACACGCTCCTATTATTGCAAATCCTGAATATGCAGAATATTTAAGACGTTTTGGCGAAATTGGTTGTAAAGCAATATCTTCTGCTAGAGATTATGAATTGTATGAAGCAATTCGATTACTTTCTATTCTTAAAGAAGCAGAAAATATTTCGGGAAATGAAATAAAAGAAGCAGAAGAAAAGGTAGATTTTTTACAAAAAAATATGGGAACACCATCTGAGATGGCTCTTATTCGAAATCTCCACTGGTGGACAGTGGAATATGGATTGATAGGAACAACACAAAACCCTAAAATATATGGGGCAGGGTTACTTTCTTCTATCGGAGAAAGTGCTTGGTGTATGACTAATAATGTAGAAAAAAAAGACTATAACATCACAGCAGCCAATGTAAATTTTGATATTACAAAACCACAACCACAACTTTTCGTAACCCCAGATTTTGCACATTTGAGCATGGTGCTAGAAGAATTTGCAAACACAATGGCACTTAGAACAGGAGGTTTGGTGGGTTTAAAAAAACTGATAGATTCCAATGCATTAGGTACTATCGAGTTAAGCACAGGTTTGCAAATTTCGGGCATTTTCTCTAAAGTTATTGAGTTTGAAGGCAAACCGATATACATACAAATTACTGGACAAACTGCATTGTCTTACCGAGAAAAAGAATTAGTAGGACACGGTATTTTGCATCATACACACGGTTTTGGTTCTCCAATTGGAAAACTAAAAGGCATTAACCTAGCCATTGAAGACATGAGTCCTAGAGACTTAAAAGCATACGGTATTTACGAATCTAAAATTGTAACTCTAGAATTTGATGGGAATATTGTGGTATCGGGCAAAATTGTAACTGGTTCTCGTAACCTGCAAGGTGAAATAATCTTAATTACTCTTGCAGATTGTACCGTGACACATAACGAAACAATTTTATTTTTGCCAGAATGGGGGCTGTATGACATGGCTGTTGGAAAAAAAATTACTTCTGCCTTTGCAGGAGCAGCAGACAACGCAAGCTTTGTAACAACAGACAATTTGCCCAATTCTAAAACTATTAAAAGTATAAAAACCCCTGAAAAAATAGAGTTAGAATTATTATACAAAAAAGTAATAAATTACAGAGAATTTCCTTCTGAAAAAACTACCGCCTTAGAGAATGTTTTTACAATACTAACTCAAAAATTTCCAGATGATTGGCTTTTATGCATCGAAATTGCAGAACTAACCCAAGAAAAAGATAAAGTATTGTTTCATAAAGTCTTAACATATCTAGATTTAGTAAAAGACAGAAAAAAAGAGTTGACTAAATTAATAGAAAATGGATTGAATTTAATCTTCTCGAAAGAAAAAATTACAAACTAGACAATTTCCTTTAAAGGTTTTAATAAAGTTAAACTTATTATAAATTCTTTGTTAAAGTGACAAATGTCACACGTTAAGAATGTAGCAAAAAATACATTTACAGCTAATATTAAATAGCAATTATGAATACTATAAATAATAAAAATAAAGATTTAATTCTGCGAGAAAAATTAGCTTTGCAACGTACAGTACTTTCTAATCAAGCTACCTTTTTGGCTTTTTTAAGAACTTCTATGTATTTTTTAATTGCAGGGCTTAGTTTAAAAAATTTGCTTAGGCTACAAAATAGCTTTGTTATGGAAATAATTTTGTTCTCTATTTCATTTGCTATTTTAGTTTTAGGGATAATTAATTATTTTAAGAATGAAAAATTAGTAGCAGATAACAAAAAACATGTTGGAGAATATCAATTAGAATATTATGAATAATCCTAAAGTTTTAGATCAAAATTATTGGGAAAATCAATATAAAAACAAAGCAACAGGTTGGGATTTAGGAAAGGTTTCTCCTGTAATAAAAGAGTATATAGACACCTTAAACAATAAAAATTGCTCGATACTAATTCCTGGTTGTGGCAATTCATACGAAGCAGAATATTTAGTAACACAAGGATTTACTAATATTACAATAATTGATATTGCACCAACAGTTCTAGAAGTGTTGTGTGTGAAATTTGCAAATACAACAGCAATTAAAATTGTACAAGGCGATTTTTTTCAGCACAACGGGCAGTATAATTTAATTATAGAACAAACCTTTTTTTGTGCGTTAAATCCTAATTTAAGAAGTGCTTATGTTAAAAAAATGAAGGAACTATTAGCTCCAAACGGAATTTTAGCAGGGCTTTTATTTAACAGAACCTTTGAGTCTGGACCACCATTTGGAGGGAATATCGAAGAATACCAACAATTATTTCAGCAAGACTTTGAAATAAAAATGATAGAAATCGCAAAAAATTCGATACCAGCTCGTGCTAACACCGAATTATTTGTAGAGTTTCAAAAAAAATAAATTTCTATTTAAATCTATTTTTCTTTAAACCAGAGGTCTTTATCTAAGATTTTAAAGCAATTAACGAAATTTCTATATTTACATTCTTAGGCAAACAAGCAACTTGAACTGTTTCTCTTGCAGGAGCAGTTTCTTCGTTAAAAAAACTACCATATACTTGGTTTATTTTTGCAAAATTATTCATGTCCGAAATATAAATAGTACATTTTATAACATTTTCAAAAGTCATGGAAGCTTCTTGCAAAATTGCGTCTAAGTTATGCATTACTTGCAAAGTTTCGTCTTCAATTGTAGCTGTAACTAAATTTCCAGTATTTGGATTTATTGCAATTTGACCAGAAGTATAAAGCATGCTTCCTACTAAAACTGCTTGATTATATGGACCAATTGGAGCAGGAGCATTTTTTGTGAATAGTATTTTTTTCATTTCATTTTTTGTATAACCCCAAAAATACTAAAAATTGTGGAATTTAGAATCTAAATCACTACTATTTTTTAGTTTTATAAATTAGTAATTTTTTCACATTTAAACTACCTTTGCTTTTTCTAAATTTTAGCTATGTACTATTTACAATTGGTTCGATATAAAAATTTGATTTTGATTGCTTTAATGCAAATCATCTTACTTTCTGGTTTTCTAAAATTGCAAAATATAGAACTTGCATTAGCAATATGGCAATTTTATTTATTAGTGTTTTCTACCATTTGTATAGCAGCTGGTGGCTATATTATAAATAACATTTTTGATACAGAAACCGATTTGATTAACAAACCGGACAAAGTAGTAGTAGGTAAATTTATTTCCGAAAATGTAGCATACAACATGTATGTAGCACTGACTCTTATGGGTGTGAGCATTGGATTTTATCTTTCTAATGTAATTTTGCGTCCAAGTTTTTTACTTTTTTTTATAATTCCAGCAGCATTATTATATATTTATGCAACTAGTTTAAAACAAATAATGATTGTTGGCAACCTTGTAATTGCTGCAATGCTGTCGTACAGTATTTTAATTGTAGGAATTTTCATGATTATTCCTGCAACAGATACATTTAACCAAAAAAACATGACCACAGTATTATCCGTATTGGTAGATTTTTCTATTATAGCGTTTATTTTAAATTTTATTCGAGAAATTGTTAAAGATATTGAAGATTATACAGGCGACAAAAGTACCAATATACAAACTTTACCAGTGGCTATAGGTATTGCAAATACTACTAAGATAGTTGCATTTTTGAGTATCATACCCATAGTTACCATTATTTATTATGTGTATTTTTATCTTTTCGAGTTGCAATGGGCTACTTTTTATATTTTTCTGTTAATTCTTGCACCACTATTTTATTTTAGTGCTAAAATTTTTACAGCAACGACTAGCAACGACTTTAAAAAATTAAGTTTTTTATTAAAAATAATTATCCTTTTCGGAATTTTGGCAATTGCCGTAATAGGATTTAATATGCAATATAATGTTACATAAAAAATTTGAAAACACAAAAATTATACTCGCTTCAGGATCTCCTCGTAGACAAGAATTTTTAAAAAAATTAGATTTAGATTTTGTAATTAAATTAAAAGAAGTAGAAGAACTATATCCTGATAATTTAAAACATCTCGAAATTACAGATTATTTAGCAAATCTAAAAGCATCTTCTTTTGATAATGAATTACACGAAAATGAATTACTAATAACTAGTGATACTTTGGTTTGGTTGCACAACAAGGCATTAGGAAAACCTAAAAACTACCAAGATGCCTTCTTAATGTTGCAAGAGTTATCAGGAAAAACGCACGAAGTAATTACTTCTGTGTGTTTTAAAACAAAAACAAAAACCACAATAATTAACGATGTTACAGAAGTTACTTTTGCAAATCTATCCGATACAATAATTGCATATTATCTAGATAATTATAAACCTTTCGATAAGGCAGGAAGTTACGGAATACAAGAATGGATAGGGCTTGTAGGGATAGAATCTATAAAGGGTTCTTATACTAATGTAGTCGGTTTTCCAACCGAAAAAATTTTTCAATACCTGTTGAATTTAGAATTGTAATTTTTTTTAACATTATTATAAAACGATATATTTTGCGATATTTTATTCAATTTGCATACAATGGCAAAAACTATCACGGATGGCAAATACAACCGAATGCTACTAGTGTACAAGGAGTTTTAAATGCTGTTTTTTCGACCTTGTTACAAGAAGATATCAGCATTACAGGAGCAGGACGTACCGATGCTGGTGTGCATGCCTCGCAAATGTATGGGCATTTTGATTGTGATACAGAAATAGATTGCCCTAAAATAACACATAAAGCTAATTCATTTTTACCAAAAGACATTGTTGTATTTCATATTTTCCTAATTCATAATACCGCACATGCCCGTTTTGATGCAACTTCAAGAACGTATAATTACCATATTTCTAATTTTAAAAACGTTTTTACAAATGATTTGACCTGGCATTTTGCAAAAAAATTAGATTTAGATGCAATGAACATTGCCGCAAACGAATTATTAAAACATACCAATTTTAAGTGTTTTTCTAAAACAAATACAGATGTAAACACCTATAATTGTCAAATTACGGAAGCATTTTGGATAACAACCAACTCAGAAATTATGTTTACAATAACAGCCGATAGATTTTTAAGAAATATGGTTCGAGCAATTGTAGGAACACTTATTAATGTAGGATTGCACAAACTAACCTTGCAAGATTTTATACAAATAATAGAAAATAAAGACAGAGAAAAAGCTGGCTTTTCTGTTCCTGCTCAAGGTTTATTTCTCACAGATATTCAGTATCCATATTTTACGAACAAGATATATTGTCAGAATTTTTTAAGCAAATAATTAATATTGTACCTTTGTAGAAATTTCGTAAAACTAATTACTATAAAAATGATTAAGATAATTTCGTTTAACACTGCTTTTATTTTTTCGTTCGTTTTCACTGTAATAGGAGCATTGTTAAAAATAACTCATTTTGAGATTCCTTTGCCAGCATCTGTTTTTATAATTACAGGTATTTTTTTTACAATATTATACACCTTTATTGGAGTTTATGAAGTAAATAATTCAAGCAAAATAAATGATTCGAAAAAAATATTTTGGACTATTAGTTTCATAGCCTTCGGATTTTTTACAGGAATTTTTTATTTTATAAATAGAAAAAAAATGATTATATAATTCCAAAACCAGAGATGTTTTTAAGAAAAATTCTTTCAAATAGACAGCATATTCTGTTATTTGTCGGATTAAAAAAAGTATCTTCACACAATATATTTTGACATAACAAAATAATTTTTCTTTTTAGGGAAGTATTTTCCTAAACATTAAAAATATCTTTCTTAATAACAATGAAAGCATTAAATACTACACTTTTTAAAAAAATTTTAACCTATACCAAGCCTTACAAAAAGCGTTATTATAGTGTTATATTTTGGGCAATTCTACTGGCAATTTTTGCAGCATTAAGACCATATTTGCTTAAAAATATTATAGACGATTATGTAGTTCCTAAAGACACGAATGGTTTCTTTTTATTTATGACAGTTATGGCCGCATCTCTTGTTATAGAAGTGGTTTCGCAGTATTATTTTGTGTATTTAGCAAATTGGCTTGGGCAAGATATTATTAAAGATATCCGTATTAAGCTTTTTAAGCATATTACAAGTTTTAAAATAAGTTATTTTGACCACGAACCCGTCGGGAAGCTTGTAACTCGTGCAGTTTCGGACATAGAATCTATTGCACGTATATTTAGTCAAGGATTATTTATGATTATAAGCGATTTATTAAAAATGGTGGTAATACTTGTTTTTATGCTAGTTATGAACTGGAAATTAACATTAGTTATTGTATTTGCAATGCCAATATTGGTTTATGTAACACGAATTTTTCAGCAAAAAATGCAGCTAGCATTTGAGGAGGTTAGAAACCAAATTGCAAATATGAATACTTTTGTACAAGAACGAGTTACTGGAATGAAAATTGTACAACTTTTTACCAGAGAAACCATCGAACTAGATAAGTTTAAAGAGATAAATGACAAACACAGAAAGGCTTGGGTGAAAAATGTTTGGTATAATTCCATTTTTTTTCCAATTGCCGATATAATTTCGTCCTTAACACTCAGTTTTATAGTTTATATTGGAGCAATGTTAATTCTTGGGAAAGATCCACTCACACAGCAAGGAGATTTGTTTGCATTTACAATGTATATATCTATATTTTTTACACCACTGCGTCAAATAGCAGATAAGTTTAACGAAATGCAAATGGGAATGATAGCAGCAAACAGAGTTTTTGATATTCTAGAAACAGACGAACATATTCAGGATAAAGGCGAAGATAAAAATATAGAGATTAAAGGAAATATCGATTTTGAAAACGTTGTTTTTGGATATAAACCAAACGAATTAGTGCTTAAATCTATTAATTTTTCGGTAAAAGAAGGAGAAACCATTGCAATTGTTGGAGCTACTGGTGCTGGAAAATCTACAATTATCAATTTGTTAAACAGATTTTATGAAATTAATTCAGGGGAAATTTATATAGACAAAACGAACATAAACGACTATAATTTAGATAGTTTAAGATCTCAAATTGCCGTAGTTTTACAAGATGTATTTTTATTTGCAGATACAATTTACAATAATATTACGCTAAATAATGCTTCAATTACAAGACAAGAAGTTGTTGCGGCAGCTCAAGAAATTGGTGCACACAATTTTATCATGAGTTTGCCAGGTGGATACGATTATAATGTTAAAGAAAGAGGTAATATGCTATCTTCTGGACAGAGGCAGTTAATTGCCTTTTTAAGAGCGTATGTTAGCAAGCCTAAAATTTTAATTCTAGACGAGGCCACTTCGTCTATAGATGTGTTTCTTGAAGATTTAATACAAAAAGCAACCGAAACTATCACTAAGAATAGAACTTCTATTGTAATTGCACATCGTCTAGCAACAATAATAAATGCTTCGAGTATTTTGGTCTTAGACAAAGGCGTTGTTGTGGAGAGAGGCTCACACACACAATTGTTGCAAATTGAAAATGGATTTTACAAAAAATTATACCAATCGCAATTTGCAACTCTAAATTTGCAGAATGCTGTTTAATTATCTCTTAAAACGTCTTTCTTTGTGATTTTTTATTTGGTCGAGTAGTTTTTGCTTAAATTCTACTTCCAAATTTTTAAGCATAATAATTTTTTGATTAGGAATAACTCCTTGCAAATCTTTTACAAGTTTTCGTTTGTTATTTTGTGTTTCAGAATCAATTTTGTCTTCTTCTTGAATTATTTGATAGGTTTCCTTTTCAGAAAGTGTACTTGCATTTTCTGGGTTCGATTGCTTTATTAATTGCTTTTTTTGTTTTTGAAGTTGGTTTTGTTTATCTTCAAATTGATTAAAAATAGGCCAAAAACCTTCTGCTTCGATAGAAGTTAAATCTAATTTTTCGGAAATATAAGCAACTTTTAATGCCTTAATTCGTTCTATACGTTGTTCTTTGTTTTGCGAAAAAAGTACTGTTGGAAATAATAATAATAGTACAATTATATTTTTCATTTTTATTTTAATTTAAGTATTCGTTATAATATGTTTCTGATGCATTTGGATATAAATTCAAATCTTTTTCTAAATTTGTAATATCGGAATCAGTTAGGTTATCTGCAATATCTTCTAAGCTAACATCATTTTGATACGCTAAATATTCTTGAGCTGTAATGCTATTTTCAATTACTTTTTCACTTTTATAAAAATAAAATCCAAGACTAACTACAAATGCTGCTGCAATTCCAGAAACCCAAGTAGATGGCTTTTTCCACAACGAAACAACCTTGCTTTCGGTAGGAGAAAGTTCTAACTTTTCAAATATTTTTTGTTCCAGATTTTCAAAATAATTTTCAGGGACTATAAATCCTGTTTCTATTTTGTTTGATTCTTTTATATTTATATTTTTCATTTTGTATTTACTTTTGTAAGTAAGACTATTTTTACCTCAAAAGGTTTAATTTATGTTTGTTTTAAAAAATCTTCTATTTTTTTTACTGCATGAAAATAAGATGCTTTTAAACCTCCAACCGAAGTGCCTAATATTTCACTTATTTCCTCATACTTTAATTCCTGAAAGTATTTCATTTTAAATACCGTTTGTTGTTTTTCAGGAAGACGATGTATGGCTTTTTGCAATTTTAATTGTATTTCATCTCCATCAAAATAGACATCGCTTTCTAATTTATTTAAACTTTTATCTTGTAATTCTTCGTTAGAAATGCCTTGTTTTTTAGAGCGTTGTTGCATAAATGTGATTGCTTCGTTTGTTGCAATTCGGTATATCCACGAAAATAGTTTGCTATCTCCTTTAAAATTTTTTAAATTCTGAAATATTTTTATAAAAGTATTTTGCAATACATCATCTGTATCATCATGATTCAAAACCATGTTCCTGACATGATTATACAACGGTTTTTGGTATTTTTGCACCAAAATTCGAAACGCTTCATTTTGCGTTTTCGGATTTAATAATTCCTCTATAAATTGTTTTTCGTCTTGCAAAAGTACTTATTTGTTTTATTAGACTAAAATTACAACAAAAGGTTTAATATTCATTTTGTTTTTTTAAATAAAATGAACCAAATTATTCTTGTACCTTTGTTTTTTTATTAAATAATTATGCGAATTGACATTATAACATTATTGCCAGAGTTACTCAAAAGCCCATTTGAAGCATCTATTATGAAACGAGCTATCGATAAGAATCTTGTAGAAGTACACTTTCATAATTTACGAGATTATTCTACCAACAAACAAAAATCGGTAGATGATTATCCGTATGGTGGAGGGGCTGGTATGGTAATGAACATTCAGCCAATTGATGATTGTATTTCTTTTTTAAAATCGCAAAGAAGCTATGATGAGGTAATTTATATGTCGCCCGATGGAGAGACTTTAAACCAAAAAATGGCAAATACTGCATCGATGTATAAAAATATTATTATTCTTTGCGGACATTATAAAGGAGTGGATCAGAGAGTTCGTGACCATTTTGTAACCAAAGAAATATCCATTGGTGATTATGTTTTGAGTGGTGGCGAAATTGGAGCTATTGTTTTTTGTGATGCTATAATCCGATTAATTCCAGGCGTTTTAAGTGATGAAACATCGGCACTAACAGATAGTTTTCAAGACGGATTGCTTTCAGGACCAATATATACAAGACCCGCAGATTATAAAGGGTGGAAAGTTCCGATTATTTTGACTAGCGGAAATTTTGCAAAAATAGACCAATGGCGAGAAGACAAAGCTTTTGAACATACCAAAAACAGAAGACCAGATTTATTAGAAGAGTAAGTGATGAAAATTATAAAAAATAGTATGTACTAACTATTTTGTAATTTAAAATAATTATGTACCTTTGCACCCACATTTGACTAACCTCTGGCGAAAATCGTGTATGTTGCTCAGATTTTAAACCATAATTATTATAAAAAATGGCAAATTTAGTAGATTTCGTTAATAGCGAATTTGTAACAAGAAAAGATTTCCCTGAGTTTGGTGCTGGGGATACAATCACGGTTTTTTACGAAATTAAAGAGGGTGAAAAAACAAGAACACAGTTTTTTAAAGGAGTAGTAATACAAAGACGTGGTTCTGGAAGCACGGAAACTTTTACTATCCGTAAAATGTCTGGTTCAGTAGGAGTAGAACGTATATTTCCTATCAATTTACCAGCTCTACAAAAAATTGAAATTAATAAAAAAGGAGCTGTTCGTAGAGCTAGAATTTTCTATTTTAGAGAACTTACAGGTAAAAAAGCTAAAATTAGAGATAAAAGAAGATAATCCTTGTATTTTAAGTGATTACAAAAAATCCCAAACAATATGTTTGGGATTTTTTGTAGCCTTACATTAGCATAAAAGCTAATACCAACGCTTTTTGTTTTGTTTTGAGGCAGTTGATTTTCTGGATTTATGAGCAGCACCACTTCGATTAGAGTTACTCTCTGGTTTTGCCTCCGGAGAAATATTTTTCCATGGATATGGATGCTCGGTTATGGTAGTAACTTTTGCTTTGGTTAGTTTAATAATATCTTTCCAATATGGCTCTTCATCTTTTCCACAAAAAGAAATTGCGACACCTTCATTTCCTGCTCGCCCTGTTCTTCCAATGCGGTGTACATAAGTTTCTGGGATGTTTGGCAAATCAAAATTGATAACAAATGGTAATTGTTCTATATCAATTCCTCTTGCGGCAATATCTGTAGCTACTAGTATGTCGGTTTCTTTATTTTTAAAGCTATCCAAAGCCCGTTGACGAGCATTTTGAGATTTATCTCCATGAATTGCTTCGGCACTCAATCCTTGTTTTCTAAGTGCTTTTACTACATTATCAGCTCCGTGTTTTGTTCTTGAAAAAACTAAAATATTCTTTAATTTGTCATTTCTAATGATATGATATAGCAATTGCCTTTTATCTGATTTATCTACAAAATAAATTCGTTGATCAACAGTATCAATGGTAGAAGAAACGGGAGATATTTGTATGGTAGCTGGATCTGTTAAAAACATTTCGGCAAGTTCTCTAATTGCTATTGGCATTGTTGCCGAAAAGAGTAAAGTTTGCCTATTATTAGGGGTTAGTTTTATTATTTTTTTTACATCATTAATAAATCCCATATCAAGCATTTGATCGGCTTCGTCTAGTACTAAATGATGTAAATGTTCCAAATCTATAAATCCTTGTTTGTGCAAGTCTAGCAACCTTCCTGGTGTTCCAATCAAGATATCAACTCCTTTTTTAAGTTGCTCTACTTGTGGTATTTGTGATACACCACCAAAAATTGTTATTTGTCTTAAATTAGTATATTTCCCGTAAGTTTCAAAGCTTTCCCCTATTTGTACTGCTAATTCTCTGGTTGGAGTAACTACAAGTGTTCTTATTACTTTTTCTTTTTTAGAAGAACCTACCATTCTATGTAAGGAATGAATAATAGGTATTGCAAAGGCTGCTGTTTTTCCTGTTCCGGTTTGAGCACAGCCAATTAAGTCCTGCCCAGAAAGGATTATTGGTATAGATTGAGCCTGTATAGGTGTTGCCTGTGTGTATCCTTCTTCAAAAACGGCTCTTTGAATACTTTTGGATAATGATAAATCTTCAAATAACATGATATAATTTTGTGCAAAGATACTTTATTTATTGGTCATTTATCAATCTGTTAAAAAAGAATGTCCTTTTATAAAATCAGAAACTAAATATCCAATTAATTTTCCAATTAAATGATTGTTTTTCTCTTCTCCAAGAGAAGGAGCACCTTCGCAAATATGCAAATAACTTGCATTAGAATTCTGAGAAGCAAGAAAGACAAACTGCCGCAATTCCTCTACAGAGAAGCCACTTAAAGTCATGGCACTAGATGCAATATTTGGCAAGGAATCTAGATCAATTTCAATTCCAAAAGAATCGTTTTTTACAAAATCGAGCGATGTGTATAATTCTTGTTGGAATCCTTTTTGCTGTCTGATTTTTATTTCATCATAAGTGTTATATCGAACTCTTGTATCTAGTTTTTTTAAAGTATCTAAAACACTTTTAGAAGTATAACTTTCATGCAATCCGAAAATAAAATATTTTTTTAGAAATCCTTCTTCAAAAGCATACGAAAAACCATTGCCACTATGTCTGCCTTCTAAAATTCTAAAATCAGAATGTGCGTCAAAATTAATTGCATTAATTGGTTTTCCTTTTGCGAGAGCCATTCCCTTAATATTCCCATAAGCATTGTTATGTCCTCCCCCAATAATAATTGGTATTTTTCCGGCTTTTGCAATCAAAAAGACGATATGAGCCACTTCCTTGTCTATTTGCTCTACCAATTGAAAAAGGCGTCTCCTGTCTTCTGGATTATTTTCGTTTAATTTGCTAGCCTCAACCATGATATAATGCACATCTACTTGCCCAAGAATTAAAATAGAATATCCTTTACAAAAACGATTATGTTGCATGTTTACAATGCTTTTCAAGGCACTTTCCCAAGCGGTATTTGCACCAGCTCTGCCAAGATTTGCTCTTATTCCTACATCTTCTGGAATACCTAATAATACATAACGACTACTACTTTTAGACATGTATTCCAAGGATGCTTGATCTGTTGGAATAATGTCTATTTTTTCTCCAAATTTAACTTCACCATTTCTAAAATTGATTATTTTAGTTAAATCCGATTGCTTAAATTGTATAAGATTATCCATAATGTTAAAAATAATACTCCAAAAATAATATTTTTATATATATTTGCGTTATTTAATAATGTTTATATCAAACATAATTATTAACCCAAACAAACAAAGCAAACAAAATGAAAGAATTCGAGATTAATGCAGAAAAAAAACAAAACAATTCTGGCTTAAAAGCTACTATTGTAATATTATTACTTCTTTTGTTAGGAAGTTTAGGATACATGTATAAAATGAGTAACGACTCTAAGGTTACAGAAAATACTTTAATTAGCGAAAAAGATTCTGTCTTAAAAGATTTAAAAGTTGCCTCAGACTCTTTAGATGTAGCAATCGCTTCGAACACTACTCTATCTAGTGAGCTAATTGCAGAAAGAGATAAAATTCAGCAACTTATTGCCGATGTAGAAAAAGCAAAAGGAGATGCTGCATCTATGTCAAAATATAAAGTGGAAGCTAGTAACTTAAGGAATAGAGTGGCTACATTAATGAAAGAAGTTACTGCTTTAAAACAAGAAAATGAAAAGCTTACTGTACAACGGGATAGCACTGTCACAGAGCTTGGAAAAGCAAAGGTTTATAACGATACTCTGGTTTCCCAGAAAGAAAATTTAGCCAAAATAGTAGAAAAAGGCTCTAAATTGACTGTTTTGAATTTGCAAACTACCGCTTTAAAGCAGCGTAGCTCGGGAAAGCAAATTGCTACTGAAAAAGCAAGTAAATCGGACATTCTTAAAATAAGCTTTACCATCGCAGAAAACCAAATAGCAAAATCTGGAGATAAAACATATTATGTTCAAGTAATTGATAGTAAAAATAATGTACTTGGAGACAAAAAAACGGAAGATTTTGATGACAAAACTTTAAGCTATAGTTTTGCTACTTCTGTTAAATATGAAAATAAAACGGTACAAGTTTCTAAAGATTTACCTGTTACGAAAATAGAAGCAGGAACTTATTTTGTAAATGTTTTTGACAAAGCTGAGTTGGTTTCTAAAACTAGTTTTGTATTGAAATAATTTTTTTTATCTTTTTTGATTAAGGTCAAAAGTAATATTTCAAATAAAATATTACTTTTGACTTTTTTATAACCTTTTTTTTAAATAAAAATGACTAATTTTAATTCAAAACCTAAGAAAAGCAATACTGTTTTAATTATTGTAACAGCCATAATCTTATTAATATCGTTAACAAGTGTTGGATATGTGTATAATAAAAGTATTTTAGAAAAAAAGATAATTGAAAAAAAATTAGACTTAGAAAAAAAGATAATTTTAAGCAATTTAAGAGTAGTTTCTGATTCATTAGATCTTGCTATCGCGTCTAATGCAACACTATCAGGGGAATTAATTGCAGAAAAGTTTAAAGTGGAACACATGATTACAGATATTGAAAAGCATAAAGGAGACATCGATATTTTATTCAAATACAAGGAAGAAGCGATTAGATTACGTAAAAAAATAATACTTTTAATAAAAGAGATTAAATCCTTAAAAATACAGAATTCTATTATTACAACTCAAAAAGATAGTATCAAAATAAATTTTGAGAAAGAAAAAGAATTATTAATTGCTTCTAATTATCAACTAAATAAAACCATAAAAAAGGCAGAACAGTTGGTTATCCTAAATTTAGAATCAAAATCGCTAAAAGAAAATAGCAGTGGGAAGAAAATTGTAGTGGACAAAGCAAGTAAAGTAAATCTAATAAATATAAGTTTTGTAATTGCCGAAAACAAGATAATCAAAGAGCAGAGCAAAGATTATTATATTCAAATAATAGATAGTCAAAATAATGTAATGTGTGAACCTAAAACAAAAGATTTTGGGGTAGAAATATTAGTTTATAGCTATATAGCTAATGTTTTTTATCAAAACAAAACGATAAAAATATCTAAAAATATACCTGTTACTGACATTCAAGCAGGAA
>DZCQ01000024.1:5842-11947 GCA_022730285.1 Flavobacterium psychrophilum | reverse complement strand
AAATGAAAGTTAAATTTTTTTCATTTGATCCTTCATCATTTTAACCTGATCCTTTAACATATTTTGCTTATCTAACTTTTTAACTTCGGTTAATAGATTTGTAGCTTCTATTTTTCTACGACGACTTAAAGCAATTCCCGCCAAATTTAACTTTGCCAAAGCCAAATCCTGATCCATATTTAAACCCAAACTAATTGCTTTTTTAAAATATTTTTCTGCTTGAATTAAGTTAGTTTGAGAAAGCATCAAACCATGCAAATAGTTAAAATACCCTTGTTGTTTTCTTACTAAAGCTGTTTCTGGGTATTTAATTTTATCTAACCACATTTTGGCTCCAATAAAATCTTGTTTTCGCAATTTTAAAAATGCTAACAAAATGAACTCGTTTTTAAAGTACAAAAAAACAGGAATAGTGGCCAAAAGAATTAAAAAAATGCCATTACCAACATTTCCACCTTCAAAAAACAAATAAATAGCAAAAACAACCATTAAAGCAGCAAGAATTAACTTGACATTCTTATTAAACATAACCATTTTTTTTTAAATTGAGTAGCAAAGATAGTAAAAGATTTAAAATAATTTCAAAAAAGTCTTGCCAGAAAAAAAAACCTTTGTATATTTGCACTCGGTTTTAAATAAACCAAAATTCAAGAAATTACAATTAAGATTTTAAAAGATACACAAAATGAGCAAAAGAACGTTCCAACCATCGAAAAGAAAAAGAAGAAACAAACACGGATTTATGGACAGAATGGCATCTGCAAATGGACGTAAAGTTCTTGCTCGTCGTCGTGCAAAAGGAAGACATAAATTGACTGTTTCTAGCGAACCAAGACACAAAAAATAATGATTAGATGCTAATCAATATCTAACCGTTACTTTTATAGTAGCGGTTTTTTTTTACCTAATTTGTAAGTTTAAAACATCATTTTTTTAAATTAACAAATTCAAATTCTTATCTTTGAAAAACAACAATACAACAACATCAAACTAACTACAATGCCAAAAGACAACTCCATAAAATCGGTTTTAATCATAGGTTCTGGACCAATAGTAATTGGGCAAGCATGCGAATTTGACTATGCAGGTTCACAATCAGCACGTTCTATTCGTGAAGAAGGAATAGAAGTAATCCTTATCAATTCGAACCCAGCTACCATCATGACCGATCCAACAATGGCAGATCATGTTTATTTATTGCCTTTAACAACCAAGTCAATTATTCAAATTCTAAAAGAACACCCTCAAATTGATGCTGTTTTGCCAACAATGGGCGGACAAACAGCATTAAATCTTTGTTTAGAAGCCGAAGAAAAAGGAATTTGGGACGATTTTAATGTAAAATTAATCGGTGTCGATGTTAATGCTATCGAGATTACCGAAGATAGAGAGAAGTTTAAAAACCTTCTGAATAAAATTGGTATTCCACAAGCACCAGCCAAAACGGCAACTTCATTCTTAAAAGGAAAAGAAATTGCACAAGAATTTGGTTTTCCATTAGTAATTCGTCCATCGTTTACATTGGGTGGAACAGGAGCTGCTTTTGTTCACAGAAAAGAAGATTTTGATGATTTACTTACTCGAGGTTTAGAAGCTTCACCTATTCATGAAGTATTAATTGATAAAGCTTTATTGGGTTGGAAAGAATACGAATTAGAACTTCTAAGAGATAAAAATGACAACGTAGTAATCATCTGCTCAATTGAGAATATGGATCCAATGGGGATTCATACAGGTGATTCCATAACAGTTGCACCAGCCATGACTTTATCGGACACAACGTTTCAAAAAATGCGTAACATGGCGATTTTAATGATGCGTTCTATCGGAAATTTTGCGGGTGGTTGCAACGTACAATTTGCCGTTTCACCTGATGAAAAAGAAGATATTGTTGCCATCGAAATAAATCCGAGAGTTTCGCGTTCGTCCGCTTTAGCATCAAAAGCTACTGGTTATCCAATTGCTAAAATTGCATCTAAATTGGCTTTAGGTTATCATTTAGATGAACTTCAAAATCAAATTACCAAATCAACTTCGGCATTATTTGAGCCAACTTTGGATTATGTAATTGTAAAAATACCTCGTTGGAACTTTGATAAATTTGAAGGTGCTGATAGAACTTTGGGACTGCAAATGAAGTCGGTTGGCGAGGTTATGGGAATTGGACGTTCGTTTCAAGAAGCATTGCATAAAGCAACACAATCTCTTGAAATTAAGCGAAATGGACTTGGTGCTGATGGAAAAGGTTATAAAAATTACGAACAAATTATCGAGAAACTAACTTTTGCAAGTTGGGATAGAGTTTTTGTGATTTATGATGCCATTGCCATGGGAATTCCTTTGAGTCGTATTCACGAAATCACAAAAATAGATAGGTGGTTTTTGAAACAATATGAAGAATTATATTTATTAGAAAAAGAGATTTCTAAATTCAAAATAGATACTTTGCCCAAAGAAATATTGCTCGAAGCCAAACAAAAAGGCTTTGCCGATAGACAAATTGCACACACATTAGGTTGTTTAGAAAGTGATATCTATAGCTTAAGAGAAAAATTAAAAGTTAATAGAGTTTACAAGCTAGTAGATACGTGTGCTGCCGAGTTTAAAGCCACTACTCCCTATTATTATTCCACATTTGAGGCAGAAATTGAAACGAAAAATGGAGAAAAATACGTTCAAAATGAAAGTATTACTAGCAATAAAAAGAAAGTAATTGTTTTGGGTTCTGGACCAAATAGAATTGGTCAAGGAATTGAGTTTGACTATTCCTGCGTTCATGGAGTTTTGGCTGCTAAAGAGTGTGGCTATGAAACAATTATGATTAATTGCAATCCAGAAACAGTTTCAACCGATTTTGATACAGCCGATAAATTGTATTTTGAACCCGTTTTTTGGGAACATGTGTACGATATAATTCAACACGAAAAACCAGAAGGTGTTATTGTACAATTGGGTGGACAAACTGCTTTGAAAATAGCCGAAAAATTATCTAAATACGGAATTAAAATTCTGGGAACCTCATTTGACGCATTAGATTTGGCGGAAGATAGAGGTCGTTTTTCTGATTTATTAACCGATTTAAAAATTCCGTTTCCACAATTCGGAATTGCCGAAAGTGCTGACGAAGCTTCCAAATTGGCAGATACCTTAGACTTTCCATTGTTAGTTCGCCCTTCTTATGTTTTGGGTGGTCAAGGTATGAAAATTGTTATCAACAAGCAAGAATTAGAAGAACATGTTATCGATTTATTAAAATCCATTCCTGGGAATAAATTATTACTCGACCATTATTTAGACGGTGCCATTGAAGCCGAAGCCGATGCTATTTGCGATGGAGAAAATGTGTACATCATCGGAATTATGGAACACATTGAACCATGTGGAATACATTCCGGCGATTCGAATGCGACTCTACCTCCGTTTAATTTGGGCGAATTTGTAATGCAACAAATAAAAGATCATACTAAAAAGATTGCTTTGGCATTGCGAACAGTTGGTTTAATCAATATTCAATTTGCCATAAAAGATGATACGGTTTACATTATCGAGGCAAATCCAAGAGCTTCAAGAACAGTGCCGTTTATTGCAAAAGCATATGGTGAACCTTATGTAAACTATGCCACCAGAGTAATGCTTGGAGAAAATAAAGTAACCGATTTTACTTTTAATCCACAGCTAAAAGGATTTGCAATTAAGCAACCCGTTTTTTCTTTCAACAAATTTCAGAATGTAAACAAAGCACTTGGCCCAGAAATGAAATCTACAGGTGAAAGTATTTTGTTTATTGATGATTTAAAAGATGACCAGTTTTATGAATTGTATTCTCGTAGAAAAATGTATTTGAGTAAATAACGCTATGTTTTAATATTAACAATATTTTTTTATTTATGCTTTTTTCGGCATATTCAGAAGTAACAAATAAATTTCAAATAAATTTTTCAAGAATTCCAAGTTTAGTTATCAACTTGGAGTTTTTTGTTTTAAAAATCCTTTTTAAAAACCCGTTTTTTGATGCTTTTTGGTCAGATTCTGGGTTTTATTTTTTTTAAATATACAAATTAATTTACTGATATACAAGTAATTACTTAATTCTGGATATACTCAGAAGGAAGAGCAAACGGAGGAAGTAATTTCTCACAAAAAACATAAATCAGGGCAAAATACCGTTCCTTTTAGAAAATAACTATAAGAACAAACACTCTAAGGTTTTAGTTACAATTATTAGCTATTTTTTTTAAACGAAAAATTCAATAGTTGTTTGTACCAAGGTTTTTTAACAATTACTTGTCCATATCCATAGCCATAACCACTTCGAGTGTCTGTATCATTTAACAATACACACATATTAGGCAATTTATTATCCTTGTAAAGAGATTCTGGGATTTTTAGATACGATTTTTCTAGATAATTAGCTCTTACCACATATATAAAGGCATCGGCATTTTTAGAAATCAAAAGCGTATCAGTAACCAAACTAACAGGAGCAGTATCTACAATAATATAATCGTATTTAGACTTGAGTTCTTCAAACATGCTATCTAGCTTTTTATGCATTAGCAATTCGGCTGGATTGGGCGGAATTACACCGGCTGGAAGAATATCAAAATGTTCGTATCCTTTTTGATTTATTATAAAATTTTCTATCGATGCGTCTTTGGTAGATAAAAAGTTAGTAACTCCACGATTAGGTAAGTCAAGATATTCATCAAGTCTTGGATTACGAATATCTAATCCTATCAAGAGTACTTTTTTTCCTGAAATAGCAATAGTTGCTGCTAAATTAACCGTTACAAACGTTTTTCCTTCCTTTGGTAAGGTAGAGGTTAAAAAGATGGTTTTTGCTTTGTTTCCAAATTCATTATTACTTAAAATAAATTCCAAGTTTGTTCTAACAATTCTAATTGCTTCGGCAGAGCTTGTTCTGCTACTAGACTGAATTATTTGATTGTTGTCTTCTGAATGAGGAATGTCCCCAATAAAAGGTAAAGTTAGGTGATTTTCTAAATCATGACGATTTTTTACTTTGTTATCAAATAAATCTATTAAGTAAATAATGCTAAATGGCACTAATAAACCCAGAATCAAAGCAACTAAATAAATTAAATTGCGTTTTGGAGAAACTGGGCTATCCGAAGAATAGGCGGCATCTATCACTTTAGAGATTGGTGCAGTTACTGCAAGAGTTATTGCAGTTTCTTCTCGTTTTTTGAATAAATATAAATACAGTTCTTCTTTTACTTGCTGTTGCCTAAAAATACCTCTAAATTCTCTTTCCTGTCTTGGTATTTCAGAAATACGTCCATTAATAGTATTTGTTTGGTTTGTTATTGCTTTATTTTTTATATTCAAGGACGATTTTAATTTTGATAAACTTTCAAAAATGCTAGATTTAATAGAAGCTATTTTGTCTGTTAATCTAATAACTGTAGGATTTTCTGTAGTTGCACTTTTTAAGATTTTATTTCGTTCAATTACTAAATTATTATATTCTGCAATTAAGCCTGCCGAATTGTTATCTTCCGGAACTATATTTGCTGGAATAATGTCGCTGTTAGAGTTTGTTGTCATAAAATCTAACATTAAATCTACAACTTTTAATTGTGTATTAATTAACAATCCGTTTTTTTGAGATTCGCTAGAATTTTCTAAATACAAACTTGCTTCAGTGGACAAATCGGTAATTTTATTTTTATCCTTATAATTTTCAACATCTTTTTCTACTCCATCTAACTCTTTCGAAATAATTGCTAAACGTTCTTCAATAAATTTGGCCGTATTTTCAGAAATTAAATTTTTGTCAACAATGGCGTCTCTATTATAAATTTCTACCAGTTTATTGATAAAATCTTCTGATTTTTTTGCTACTGGATCTACCATACTAAGTTCCAACACATTTGTGTATTTAGTTAGTGTACTTACCGCTAATTTTCCCCCAAACCTATCAGCTGTGTGATTTAAGGATTCTAATTTTAAATGAACGTTAAACCCCGAAGATTTAAGATCATTTTTGTTTACAATAAAAACACCTAGTTTTTTGGAGTTAATAGGTTCTCCGTATTTATAATTTCCTGCAAGACTATCCTTTTGAGAATATAATTGAAAACT
>DZCQ01000024.1:0-5742 GCA_022730285.1 Flavobacterium psychrophilum | reverse complement strand
CTCCGTATTTATAATTTCCTGCAAGACTATCCTTTTGAGAATATAATTGAAAACTAGTCGAATTTATTTTTTTTAAAAAAAAAGTAGTATCAATGGTATAAAAATCTTTCGCTTTTTGAATAAAATCTACCTCAATAGGAATGTCATTGTCGTAAGATTCGGAAGATTTAATTCGCCCTTCTAGTATATAAGATATATTAAAATTCCCTTCTTTGATTGTTTTTTCGATAAGAGTACGAGACTTTAACACCTCTATTTCATCGTCAAGATCTCTTCCGTTAGAAGAAAACATAGATAAATCCTGAAATGCTGCAAGTTCTGACATAGCACCAGAATCTTCCCTTTTGATTAAAAGAGTAGATCGTGTTTTGTATTCTGGAATGGAGTAACGCAAATATAATTTTGCTCCAATAACAAAAAGAAGTAAACTAACTAGAAACCACTTCCAATGAATTAAATATTTAAACAATAAATCTCTCAAATTGATTGATTCATTATTCTCGATAGAATTATTGGTTACTGGTGAATTTAGCATAATAATATTTTATTTTTTATTAATTATAAATATAGACAAAACTACGGACGATACTAAAGATGCAATTGCAATCCAAATAGGTCCATTTTGAGTAAATCCTGTAGAAGTGTTAGACTTACCTTTGTTCGGTTCTACATAAATTAAGTCATTTTGAGAAAGGTAATAAAAAGGAGAATTGATAAAATCTGCTTTTGTAATGTCTATTCTATTAAATGTTTTTTTATTATTTATTTCTCTTACAAGAATTATGTTATTTCTTTTTCCATAAATGGTTAAATCGCCTGCTAAACTGAGTGCTTCTGGCAAAGTAACACGTTCACTAGCTATTGTAAAAATTCCTGGTTTGGCAACTTCTCCTTGTACTGTAATTTTAAAATTCATGATACGTATGTTTACAATAGCATCTTTAATATATAATTTCAGTTTATTTTTAAGCTCGGTAGTTGCTTCTTCCTTTGTTTTTCCTGCTATATTTATTTCGCCTAGAACAGGAAATTGGATATTTCCCTGACTATTTACTAAATACAATTGTTGCTGCTGTTGTCCTGCTACAGATTGGTTTGTAACACTAGAATTTACAGAAACACCTAAATTAAAAGGAGCTGCTATTTCTGGATCTGCTGCCGAGACTAATATTAGTAATAAATCGTCTGGTTGAATTTGAGATTCAAATGATTTTTGTGCGTTTTCAGTAGATAATTGATCTATATTTTGATAATATGCAATATATTTTTGCTGAGAGCAAGATGTTAGGAATCCTAATAAGGCAATTGCAAACAGAAAAAATAGTTTTTTACTTAATTTCATATTTAAAAAATTTGAGGCAAAGATACATTTTTTGTTAAAAAAAGACGGCTGCTAATAGTTTATTTTTATTATTTATCTAGAGATTCAAAAATAGAATTCATACTCTTAAACTCTGGTATTAATTGTTTCATCTTGGTTACAATTGCCAAGTTATGATAAGTAGAGCATTCTTCAATTAATTCATTTACCTTTGTTTCTATTTCTGCAAAAGAGCATACCTCTTCCTGAGCTATCATGATTTTTTCGTGATGAGTTGGTAGTGTTTTACTTTTATCGTTTAATAGTTCTTCATATAATTTTTCACCAGGACGCAAACCTGTTATGATAATTTCAATATCTTTATTTGGTACAAAACCTGCAAGCTTAATCATTTTTATGGCCAAATCATATATTTTAACTGGTTTCCCCATATCAAAAATGTATATTTCTCCTCCATTTCCCATGGTTGCAGCTTCTAATACCAATTGACAAGCTTCGGGAATGGTCATAAAATATCTAATTATTTCTTTGTGTGTAATGGTTATTGGTCCACCCTCGTTAATTTGTCTTGTAAACAATGGCACTACAGACCCATTAGAGCCTAGTACATTTCCAAAACGAGTGGTTATAAATTTTGTATTACTACTCAAGCTAGATTTGGCATAAAATAAAGATTGCACATACATTTCGGCAATACGCTTACTTGCTCCCATCACATTACTTGGATTTACTGCTTTGTCTGTAGATATCATTATAAATGTTTCCACTTTGTATTTTATAGATAAATCTGCCAGTATTTTAGTCCCTAAAACGTTTACAAATATAGCTTGTGAAGGGTTTTCTTCCATTAAAGGAACATGCTTGTAAGCCGCAGCATGATATACCAAATTAGGTTTGTATTTTTCAAAAATTTTATCCATTCCCTTTATATCCCTAACATCTAAAATAATTGGAATTACTTTTATTTTGGAAATCTGATTACTAATTTCGAGAGAAAGTTCGTGCAATGGTGTTTCTGCTTGGTCTAGCAAAAGAATACATTCTGGATTAAAGCTAATTATTTGTCTTACAATTTCGCTACCAATAGATCCAGCTGCTCCTGTTATCAAAATTATTTTCCCTTTTGTCTGTTTAGAAATGGCATTTGTTCCAAGCACAATAGGGTTTCTGTCCAATAAATCTTCTATTTGAAAACTTTTTATTTTTTTAGAAATTTCTGTTTGATCTTCCCAATTTGAAATTAATGGAACGGTATATACTTTTAAATTATATTCTAAACATTCTTCTACAATTGCAATTTGATCAGTCTTAGTAAGTGCTTTGTCCACAATAATCAATACTTCGGCATTCATGGAACGCATTAGTACTGCTATTTTTTTTCTTTTATTTAAAATGGGTAAATCTAAAATTCTTTTGGAAGCATTGGAGTTATTTTTATCTATAAATCCTAAAATTTTAAATCGCAATGGCATCTCAGACATTAATGCATTCGATACTGAAATTGCATTTGCATCAGAGCCATAAACTAAAGCTCTTACCAACTTTTGATCTTGAACTCCTTTAAAATATATTTCAAAAAATTGTTTTACTAAAACTCTGTATAAAAATAAAAAAGAGAAAGAAAAAATGGTATTTACAATTAATGCTGTTGTAAGAAACAAAGATTGCTTATACACTAAAATGTGAGTATAATTTACAGTTACTAGAACTATAAAAGAGGCTCCTTGTGCAAAAACAATTTTGATCGCGTCTATAAACGAGGAATGCCTAATAATGCCTGAATAGGTTTTAAACCACCAGAAAAAGAAAATATTAACTACAAAAAAAAGAGAAATTTTAAATGCTTCGTTTCTGGAAGAATAATATTGCAAACCTATCCCCGAAAATAAAAGATAAGTCAAAATAGCAGCAAAAAAAATTATTGTAATATCAATAAATAAAATTACCCATCTAGGCAAATATCCTAAATTTTTAATATTAAAACTTGTTCTTGAATTATACATCAAAATTTGTTTGAGTACTGATTTTATCTTTGCTTTTTCTTCTATTTCCAAATTATTATTTTTTAAAATCGATATATTATCAACAAAGAAACGAGAAATTAAATTATATATTTTATAATTTATTAAAAAAAATCTGAATATTTGTAGCTATTCTGTTTTTTTCATCATCTGTTATATTAGAACCAGACGGCAAGCACAATCCATTTTCAAACAAATCTTCAGAGGTTTTACCACCATAATATAGATATTCTTTAAAAATTGGTTGCAAATGCATTGGTTTCCATAACGGACGTGTTTCAATATTTACCTCTTCAAGAAACAATCTTAAATCCTCTCTTGTTTTCCCATTTGTTTTGTTTGGATTAATTACAATTGCCGAAAGCCAAAAATTAGAAAAATAATCTCCATTTGGTTCTTTTTGCATAGAAACTCCATCAATATCTTTAAAAATAGATGAGTAAAACCGATGCATCTCTCTTCTAAGAGCCACATGACTGTCCAAGACTTGCATTTGACCTCGACCAATTCCTGCACAAATATTACTCATTCTATAATTGTAGCCAACTTCACTATGCTGGTAATGAGGTGCATTGTCTCGAGCTTGTGTGGCCAAAAAAACAGCTTTTTCTTTCGTCTCTTTGTTCTTTGTAACCAATGCTCCTCCTCCAGAAGTAGTAATGATTTTGTTTCCGTTAAAAGATAAAACACTAATATCTCCAAAAGTGCCACATTTTCCTTCTTTGTAGTTACTTCCTAATGCTTCAGCACTATCTTCTAGAATTGGAATTCCGTATTTTTTGGCAACTGCATGAATTTTCTCTACTTTATATGGCATTCCGTACAAATGTACGGCTATAATTGCTTTTGGCCTATTCCCTTTGGAAATACTGTCAAGGATTGCTTCTTCTAAAGCTATTGGACACAAATTCCATGTTTCGGGTTCACTATCAATAAAAATAGGAGTTGCTCCCAAATACATAATAGGATTTGCCGATGCGGAAAACGTCATACTCTGGCAGATAACCTCGTCTCCAGATTTAACGCCTAATAAAATCAATCCTAAATGCAAGGCTGCAGTTCCGGAACTTAACGCAGCAACATACGAATTTTGTCCAATATATTTTTCTAGATCTTGCTCAAAACCCATTACATTTGGCCCCAATGGTGCTACCCAATTGGTTGCAAAAGCCTCGTTTACAAAGTCTTGTTCGGTTCCGCCCATGTGTGGCGACGAAAGCCATATTTTTGAATTATTCATTTTAATGAAATTTTATAGGTTTTGCAGGGATTCCAACGGCAGTACAATTCTCTGGAATTGATTTTGAGACAACAGCTCCAGCACCTATTATAGAATTTTTACCAATTTCTACTTGGTTAATAATTTTTGCACCTGTACCAATATAAACTCCTTCGCAAAGATTAACTTCTCCAGACACATTTACGCCTGGCATTAATGAAACATAATCATTAATAATGGTATCATGTCCAATAGTACAGGCTAAATTTATAATGACATAATTTTGTATATTTATATTGCAAGTTATAATACAACTCGCACAAATAACGGTTCCATTACCAATAGTCACACCATCATTTCCAATAATTACTGAAGGGTGAATTAACGTTTCAAAAGTCACTTTAAAATTATTGATTTTTCGCACTACCTTTTCTTTATGAATTGGATTTCCAAGAGCTAGAACAACTAAAATAGGTTCTTGGATAGTATTTAGGTCGTCTGTATTTCCTAAAACAGGGAACCCGTTAATTTTTTCTCCTTTTAGTTTTCCATCATCATAATACCCAATAAATTCATATTTTTTTTCAATCGAATTAATTTGGTCAATCAACATTTTTACTTCTCGCCCAAATCCTCCCGCTCCTATTATAGCAATTTTTTTCATATTTAATATTGTCCTTGAAAAGGTTCTATTGTCGCAGAATTCTCCGCATTAATACCTTCTCTAATAATAACTTTTTTTAAAGTTAAAAATAAAATTTTTAAGTCTAACAAAAAAGATAAATGTTTTACATAATAAACATCTAATTCAAACTTTTTGTCCCAACTAATAGCATTCCTTCCATTTACTTGTGCCCACCCTGTTATGCCTGGTTTCACTTCGTGTCTTCGATTCTGAAAATCATTGTACAAGTGTAAATATTGTGTGAGTAAAGGCCTTGGCCCTATCAAACTCATGTCGCCTTTTAAAACATTGATTAATTGTGGCACTTCATCTAATGATGTTTTACGGACAAAGTTACCTGTTTTAGTTAATCTTTCGCGATCTGGAAGCAAATTTCCATTAACATCTTTGGCATCGGTCATGGTTTTAAACTTGATAATTTTGAAAATCTTACCATTTTTGCCTGGTCTTTGTTGAAAGAAAAAAGCATCACCACGATTGGCAAATTTTAATAAAA
>DZCQ01000041.1 GCA_022730285.1 Flavobacterium psychrophilum | reverse complement strand
AAAATAATTTCCAACAAATCTAATCTTCAAATTCTACACGAAGACAACCACATTATTGTCATCAATAAACGTGTTGGCGATATTGTACAAGGCGACAAAACAGGAGACAAGCCACTTTCTGATATTATAAAAGAATATATTAAAGAAAAATATAATAAACCAGGTGAGGTTTTTCTGGGTGTTGTACACAGATTAGACAGACCCACAACGGGAATTGTGGTTTTTGCTAAAACGAGTAAGTCCCTAGAACGTTTAAACAAGATGTTTAGCGAACGAGAAACGCAAAAAACGTATTGGGCAATTGTAAAAAATAAACCACCAAAAACGCAAAGTAATCTTGTACATTTTATAAAAAGAAACGAAAAAAATAATACCTCTAAGGCACATATTAAAGAAGTTCCAGAAAGCAAATTAGCCTCGTTAGATTATAAAATAATCAAAGAATTACATAATTATTTTGCCCTAGAAATAGACCTATATACAGGAAGACACCATCAAATTCGTGCACAGCTACAAGCTATTAATTGCCCAATAAAAGGGGATTTAAAATATGGTTTTGACAGAAGTAATCCAGATGGTGGAATTCACTTGCATGCACGTAAGTTAGAGTTTGTCCATCCTGTTTCTAAAGAAAAAATAAAAATTGTTGCTCCACTACCAAATGATGTTATTTGGAACGTGGTTTAACTTTTTTTTTGCTATTTTTATCAAATATTTAAAACCTATTCTAGTCATGAGAAAATTTTTTATTCTATTTAATTTATTGCCAGTTTCATTCTTTGCACAAGAGCATTTTTCAGGTATAAGCACTTCTAGCAAAATCGGAATGTTAAGTGCTGGAACTAATCCATCGGAATTAGCGAATATATCTAATAAGTTTGAGACTAATATTTTTAGTTTTAGTCTAAATGTAAATAATAACAAAATTGGATTTAATGATATAACTTCTGGAAAAAATCTAGAAACACTTATTTTTCAAGGCTCAGACGAAGTGAATATGAGAACTAATACAGAAGTGTTTGGTCCGAGTTTTAGTATGAAATACAAAAAATGGGCTTTTGGCATTAACTCTAAAGCAAATATTAATTTAGACATTATTGATGTAAATTCTAAATTAGGAGATGTGGTTTCTAATTCTACAAACTCTACCATTACAAGTTCTACCACTATTTCTAGCAAGTATAATCAGCGAGTAAATGGGGTTACATGGGGAGAAATTGGTGTAGTTGCTGCACGAAATATTTTTGAAAACGACACTCATAAATTCAACGCAGGACTCACCGTGAAGCTATTATTTCCAGGATCGTATGCAAATATTGGAGTTAGTGAATTTGAAGGAACAATAAATAGATCTGGAAGTCAGTTGTATTTAAACGATGCTGTTGCAAATGTGAATATTGCGTATTCTGGAAGTCTAGCAAACAACTTTACTAATTTTAACGACTATTATAAATCGGTATTTGGCAGTTTAGCTGGAATAGGCACCGATATAGGAATAAATTACCAATGGAAAGATGCTACTTTGGATCCTAAAAATAAGAATAAGTACAAATTAAATGTAGGATTATCTGTGCGAAATATAGGAACTATGACTTATAAAGACAGTAATAATTTTTCGACAAACTATTCTTTAAAAATACAATCAACCATTGCAAAACCATTTGGATTAGACTTGAACCAATTTGAAAATGTTCAAAGTATTCAGGAAATTGAAACTATTTTGTTAAACAATGGCTATCTTACCAAAGTAAATCAGGAAAAAGATTTTAAAGTTAAATTGCCTACTACCTTATCTCTTTATGCAGATGCGAAAGTAATTTCTAAATTTTATGTAGGTTTCTTTTTACAGCAAGGTATGCTTAAAAATGACGTAAATAATCAAACATCTTCCCAAAACAGTTTTACCGTAACACCACGTTTTTATACAAATTTTATCGAAATTTTCGCTCCACAAAGCACCAACTCCATATCTGGATTTAATAGTGGATTTGGGTTTAGATTGGGAGGCTTTTACATCGGCTCAAACTCTGTGGTTACCGCATTACTTGCTAATAAACAGCAAGCAGATATTTATACTGGTTTTAGATGGGCATTTTTATAAAATAAACACAAAAATAATTCAAAAAAAAATATGGAAGAACAAAACCAATCGCCCAAAAAAATAGATATCGGATATGTTATAGATGAGTCAATTAGTAATTATAAAAAAATGGCAATAACAGCTGGTTTTGCTTTTTTTGGTTTACTATTTGTGCTTATAGTAATGGCTTTAATTGGATTAAGTAGTTTCGCAGATATGGAGACTTTATCTAAAGAAATGAAAAATTTTAATCCAGATACTTTTACCACAAAACAAACTTTTACTTATTTGATTGCTGTGGTAATAATAACAACACTTATAAGTCCTTTTGTTGCTGGTTTTTTAAAAATGGCACAACAAGCTGATAATAATGAGGAAGTTACCTTTTCTAGTGTTTTTTACTATATAAATAACCCAAAATATCTAACCATAATTAGTGTATCTATTATTGTAACCACTTTATCCGTAGGAATAGATAGTTTCCTGCATTTTATCATACCACTCAAAATAGCAAATATTTTAGGCCCTTTTTTTTCCTATGCTATCTCTGCATTTACCTTTGTTAGCATTCCATTAGTTCTTTTTAAAAACTTAACAGCCATACAAGCAATTACAAAAAGCATTCAATTTGTTTCTAAAAATTTACTAGCAGTAATTGCCGTAGCGATAATTGCAGGAATAGGCTCTCTTGTCGGATTAATTGCTTTTTGCATCGGAATATTTTTTACTATTCCATTTGTTTATGCAGTACAATACAGCATTTTCAAACAAATAGATAACTCTTAACATCTTTTAAATTACTATTTGCGACTAAATTCTATAATTAGCAACAAAAGTACTGTTTGGATGTTCCCTCCGTAAACGGCTGGTCTGCCTATACCACAGAAAATCAATCAGTATATTAAGGTGTGTTCTATTCTGAAATATCTATTTCAAAACTTTGTAGAAATGCGATGGATTTTTCAATATCGTAATGCAATATTCTATCTTGGGTAACTAATGGCACTTGCAGTCTATATTCTTGTATAAATGTTTCGAGGAATGGGCTTGTTTTTAGTGGTCTTCGGAATTCTATTGCTTGTGAGGCATTCATTAATTCGATAGCTATTATTTTTTCGAGGTTTTGTACAATTTTTAGGCATTTTGTAGCCGCATTTGCTCCCATACTAACATGGTCTTCTTGCCCATTGCTGGATACAATACTATCTGTACTTGCTGGATTTGCATATTGTTTATTTTGACTTACAATGCTTGCTGCAGTATATTGTGGTATCATAAATCCTGAATTGAGTCCTGGATTGGTTACTAAAAATGGTGGCAATCCTCTTAATCCTGAGATTAGCTGGTATGTTCTTCGTTCTGATATGCTTCCTAATTCTGCTAGTGCTATTGATAGAAAATCTAGTGCTAGTGCCAGTGGTTGTCCATGAAAATTACCTCCTGAGATAATGATATCCGCTTCGACAAATATATTTGGATTGTCTGTTACAGAGTTTATTTCTGTCTTAAAAACACGGGATACATAATTTATAGTATCTTTTGAAGCCCCGTGTACTTGCGGAATACATCTAAAGGAGTATGGGTCTTGCACGTGTACTTTGGGTTGGTTGCTAATTTCGCTACCTTTTAATAGGTCTAGCATATCTTGTGATACGCTTAGTTGTCCGTTGTGTGGTCGAATTAAATGGATTAATTGGTTAAATGGCTCTAATCTTCCATCGAATGCTTCTAAGGAGATGGCCGCTACAAGGTTTGAAAAATATGCTAGTTTTTCAGATTTAATTAATATGTAAACTCCATAAGCACTCATGAACTGTGTTCCGTTGAGCAGTGCTAATCCTTCTTTTGATTTTAAGGCAATAGGTTCCCAATTAAATTTTGCAAGAATTTGAGAGGCGTGTACTCGGTTTCCTTCATAGTTTACTTCTCCTTCTCCTAATAGTGGTAAAGATAGATGTGCTAATGGAGACAAATCACCACTTGCTCCTAAGGAGCCTTGTGTGTAAACAACAGGTAGTATGTTATTGTTATAAAAATCTATTAACCTTTGTACTGTTTCCAATTGCACTCCAGAATATCCATAGCTTAAAGATTGTATTTTTAGCAACAGCATTATTTTTACTATTTCGGTTGGAACTTCTTCTCCAATACCACAAGCATGTGATTTTACTAGATTTTCTTGTAATTGTGATAAATTTTCGTTTGAAATTATTACATTACATAATGAGCCAAAACCCGTATTAATACCATATATTGGATTCGGATTTTGTTCTATTTTCTGATCTAGGTACTCTCGGCACTTTGTGATTACCTCAACGGATTCGTTAGAAAGTTTCAGTTGCTTTTGTTCAAAAATAAGTTGATTTATTGTCGCTATAGTTAATGAATTAGAGCTAATATAGTGCATGACATTTAAGTATTTATGATTTTTAATTGTTCAAAATTGAATAAACAAAAGTTAGAAAACAAATTTATGTTATATTTTCTTATTTTAAAATTGCATTTTATGTAATATTATTTCTTTAACCACTTCATAAAAGTTAAAAAACACACATATTATTATGTTAAAAATAAAATATTCGCAAAAGTATGCGTTAATTTTTTAAAATAAATTAAATTAGTTTATTTTTGACCAATATTCTGATACTTATGATTAATAACAGCTTTGAATCTAAATTACACCTTGCCTACATTACTATTATGGGCACTTCTGTTATTACAACTTCAACCCCTTAGGGGTATTACAAAAAACATATAAAAAATATATCCTATCCCTTAATTGTACAACAAGGTTTCTTATAATATGTTTTGTAATTCAAAAAAAATGTACACAAAATTAATTATTCTAATAAAAATTTATGAAAGTCCTAAAATTCGGAGGAACATCGGTTGCTAACTCAAAAAATATACCATTAGCTTTAAATATTATACAGTCTCAAGCAATTATTTCTCCTATTGTAATTGTAGTCTCTGCCCTTGGAGGAGTAACCGATTTACTGGTGGCTGCTGCGAAAAAGGCATCGTCAAAAGAGGAAGATTATTTAGAGATTTTAATAGAAATTGAAAATAAGCACAAAATAACAATAATGGAGTTATTTTCCGCTAACAATCAGTTGGAAATGTTACAAAATATAGAGTTAAATTGTAAAAAATTAAAAACACTGTTAGATGGTTGCTATTTACTTGGAGAACTTTCGGATAGAAGTTCCGATTCTATTTTAAGTTTTGGGGAATTACTTTCGTCTCAAATAATTACCAAAGCATTGCAACAAAATGGCATAGATGCTACCTATAAAAATAGCCAAGAATTAATAAAAACAAATAATCAGTTTGGAAATGCAACTGTCAATTTTGAAATAACCAATTCACTAATTCATACTTATTTTGAAGAAAACAAAAACACAATATTTGTTTTCCCTGGATTTATAGCAAGTTCACTAGACGGAAATAATACAACTCTTGGGCGTGGTGGTTCCGATTATACTGCAGCAATATTAGCCGCCGCAATTGGTGCATCGCAATTAGAAATTTGGACAGACGTAAGCGGCATGTTTACCGCAAACCCTAGAATAGTAAAACAAGCCCAACCAATAGATAAAATATCTTATCAGGAAGCCATGGAACTTTCTCATTTTGGTGCAAAAGTTATCTATCCTCCAACTATTCAGCCCGTTTTAAAACTAAATATTCCTATTTGGATAAAAAACACTTTCGACCCATCAGCAAATGGAACCTATATATCTAACCAATTGGAACAAAATGCAAGTCCTGTAAAAGGTATTTCTCACATAGACAATATTGCCCTTTTAACTATTGAAGGTTCTGGAATTGTTGGAGTTTCAGGTTCTTCAAAACGATTATTTGAAGTACTATACACACAAAATATAAATGCCGTATTTATAACACAAGCTTCCTCCGAACATTCTATATGTATAGGAATTTTAAACACCGAAGCAGACAGAGCTCAAATAGCAATAAATCAAATTTTTGAAACCGAAATTTCGCAAAATAAAATTGAACCATGTATTGTTGAGAAAGACTTATGTATCATTGCATTGGTAGGCGAAAAAATGAAAAATCATCAAGGATTAAGTGGCAAAATGTTTAGCACACTTGGTCAAAATAATGTAAATGTTAGAGCAATTGCACAAGGAGCTTCCGAACGAAACATCTCTGCCGTTATTCTTGAAAAAGATGTAAAAAAAGCATTAAATGCACTTCATGAACGTTTTTTTGAAGACAATACAAAACAACTAAACCTATTTGTAATAGGGGTAGGAAATGTAGGCGAAATATTTTTAAAACAAATTAATCAACAACACGAATATCTAAAAAATAATTTAAAAATTAACATCCGAGTAATAGCAATTTCTAATTCTAGAAAAATGCACTTTAACCCAGAGGGCATCGATTTGGAAAACTGGAAAGCCAATTTGGAAAATGCCGAAACAACAAACCTGCAACAATTTATCTCCAAAGCAAGTAGTCTTAATTTAAGAAATAGTATTTTTGTAGATAACACCGCAAACGAAAATATTGCAAGCATATACGACCAATTTTTAAAGCAAAACATAGCAATTGTAACATGCAACAAAATTGCTTGTTCGTCCAGTTATGAAAATTACAAAAATCTAAAAAACTTATCCCGAAAATACAATGCCCCATTCCTATTTGAAACCAATGTAGGTGCAGGACTACCAATTATAGATACCCTAAAAAACCTCATCGCATCTGGAGACAGAGTCACCCAAATACAAGCAGTATTGTCTGGAAGTTTAAATTTTATATTCAATAATTTTGATGCAAACAATTCCTTTCACGATGTAGTACAAGAAGCAGGAATACAAGGCTACACAGAACCAGACCCAAAAATAGACCTAAGTGGTGTAGATGTAGCCCGAAAAATACTTATTTTGATAAGAGAAAGTGGCTACCCAATGGAAATGGAAGATATAGAAAACAACTCTTTTTTACCAAAAGAGTGCATGGAAACCACAAATAACAAAGATTTTTTTGATTCATTACTTCAAAATGCTGAACATTTTAACAAACTATTAAACGAGGCAAACACCAAAAAAAGTCGCCTAAAATTTGTAGCAACATTTCAAAATGGCAAGGCAAACGTAGGACTGCAATTCATTCCACAAGAAAGCCCATTTTACAACCTTGAAGGAAAAGACAACATCGTGCAATTTTATACCGAAAGATATTCAGACCAACCACTAATCATTAAAGGAGCAGGTGCTGGAGCAGCAGTTACAGCATCTGGAATATTCTCCGATGTAATCCGAGTTGGAAACAATTAAAAAGAAATTTAGAAACCAAACCAGAGACAAATCCTTACAAAAACGACCTGCTTTCCGTTACAATCTTGCCAAAAAAGGCAAGGATTTTCACTGCAATCAGGGTTAGAAAACAAGACATTTTGCCTACTTTTAAACAAAAAAACAATTAGTTTTTTAAAACCATGAACGAAATTAAAATATTCTGTCCAGCCACCATAGCTAATTTAAATTGCGGATTTGATGTATTAGGATTGTGCTTAAACAATATTGGCGATGAAATGATTATTCGTAAATCTCACGAAAAAGGCATTAGAATAACCAAAATAACAGGAGCAAATCTTCCATTAGAAACCTCTAAAAACGTGGCAGGAGTTGCTGCACAAACACTTTTAGAAGCTCTCCCAAACAACACTTTTGGTTTTGAAATAGAAATACACAAAAAAATTAAAGCTGGAAGTGGCATCGGCAGTAGTTCTGCAAGTGCAGCTGGAGCAGTTTTTGGAATTAATGAGCTGTTAAACAATCCATTTACCAAAAAACAACTAGTACAATTTGCAATGAAAGGCGAAATAGTAGCCAGTGGTAGCGAACATGCTGATAATGTTGCACCATGCCTACTAGGTGGATTTACCTTAGTAAGAGGATACAACCCACTAGATATAATCTGTATAGAAAGCCCTGAAAATCTATATGCAGTAGTCCTTCACCCACATATCGAAGTAAAAACAGCAGATGCAAGAGCAGTATTGCAACCCATGGTTTCTTTAAAAAATACCATCACACAAACAGGAAATATTGCTGGATTTGTAGCAGGACTATACACACAAGATTATGCATTAATTAGTCGTTCTTTACAAGATGTCATAATAGAACCATTTCGTAAGCATTTAATTCCTAATTTTGACAATGTGAAAAATGTTGCTTTGCAAAATGGAGCCTTAGGAGCAGGAATTTCAGGAGCAGGCCCCTCTATTTTTGCACTATGTAAAGGACAAGAAAAAGCAGAAAAAATTGCAATTGCAATGAGTAATAGTTATCAAAATACAGGAATCTTATTCGATATACATATATCTAAAATAAATCCAGATGGAGTGAAAGTAGTACAAAACTAAAATTATACACAAATGAACTATTATAGCCTAAATAATAAAAACACACAAGTAAGCTTTAAAGAAGCAGTAATACAAGGACTTGCACAAGACAAAGGATTATATTTTCCATCAAAAATAAAACCTTTGGAAAAATCTTTTTTTGACACAATCGAAAATTTATCCAACGCCGAAATTGCATTTCAAGTAATTAAACCTTTTGTAGGAGATTCAATTCCAGAAGAAAAATTAAAAGAAATAGTACAGGAAACCCTATCTTTTGATTTTCCCATAATATCTCTACACGAAAACTGCTATTCCTTAGAACTTTACCATGGGCCAACAATGGCTTTTAAAGATGTAGGTGCAAGATTCATGGCAAGATGTTTAGCGTATTTTAACGAAGGGAAAAATCAAAAAAATATAGTTCTTGTAGCAACCTCTGGAGATACTGGTGGTGCTGTAGCAAGTGGATTTTTAAACACTAAAGGAGTAGAAGTAGTAATTTTATATCCATCTGGAAAGGTAAGCGATATACAAGAAAGACAACTAACAACACTTGGACAAAATATTACTGCAATAGAAGTAGATGGCGTTTTTGACGATTGTCAAGATATGGTAAAACAAGCATTCCTAGATCCTGAATTAGCAAATAGTCATTTAACTTCCGCAAATTCTATCAACATTGCAAGATGGCTACCACAAATGTTTTACTTTTTCTTTGCCTATAAAGAATTGAAAAAACAAAACAAATCATTAATCATATCGTGTCCAAGTGGAAATTTTGGAAATATTTGTGCTGGAATTTTAGCTAAAAAAATAGGTTTACCAATAGCCCATTTTGTTGCTTCTACAAATGTAAACGATACTGTACCGCAATTTTTAACAACCCAAAAATATTCTCCAAAACCATCTAAAGAAACCATTTCAAATGCCATGGATGTAGGAAATCCTAGCAATTTTGCTCGAATATTAGAACTATACAATCACAACATTGATGCCCTAAAAAAAGATTTTTCGTCTTTTTCCTTTACAGATGAACAAACAAAAGCTGCTTTGCAAGAAATTTACAAAAATTACCACTACATAGCAGAACCACATGGAGCTGTTGGCTATTTAGGTCTCAAAAAAGAACTTACAAACCACCAAAATAGCATCGGAATATTCCTTGAAACAGCACACCCTATTAAGTTTCTAGAAACCGTAGAACCTCTTTTGAATATTCAATTGGAAATTCCAAGGCAAATAAAAAGTGTTTTAAACAAAGAGAAAAAAAGTATTCAAATAAAAGAATACACTGAATTAAAACAATATTTGCTTCAAAAAACATTTTAACGAACAATAAGATCATACTTTTCCAATAATCCTTTTAATCCTTCCTGAGAAAAAACGGCTTTTTTAAGTTTTGTTTTTTCAGGATCGATGGAGAAAAAGTAACTAGAATAAAAATCGACTTTATTTGCAATTGCATCGCTAAAAACAGCCAAATGCAAATTACAATTATCAAACAATGCTTCTGTTAAATCCGATTGCATAAAATCTGTGCTAACCATACTGCAATCTATAAACTGGATTCCTCGAAGTTTTAAATTATAAAATTGTGCATAATCTAGATTACAGGATTTAAAATTAAAATCGTAAATAATTTGGTCTGTCATTGCAAAATTAACCGAAGAAAAATTGCATCCTGTAAATTGTGCATTTCGCAAACCCACATGCCCTATTTTTGCCTCTTTAAAGTTGCAAGAATCAAAAATAGAATCTACAAAAACAGCTCCTTGAAAATTACATGCTGTAAAATCGCAATTTTCAAACTCACAATTTTCAAACTCCTTTTGGGTTATGTCATCTGAAGAAAATGTTTTATTCAAGAACTTCTGATCGTAAATATAAAGTACACTCATCTCATTTATAGTTTTACAAGTAAATATATAATTTAGCCTTTGCTCTTTCATATTTAAAAGTGTTAATTGCTAACCTATTTTATCTTGCTATATTTTGAATTCAAAAATGCTAAATTAGGATTATTTTTAGTACTTTTGAATTAAAAAGGAAGATTTCTCTCCTAAAAGTAGGAATCGTAGAATACAAATTAAATCCATTTTTTAAATCATGGTAATTGACGAACAAAAAAGTGTTGCAACCGCAATAATACTAGAAGACCAATACGGAGCACATAACTACCACCCACTTCCCGTAGTTTTAACCAAAGGAGAAGGCGTACATGTTTGGGATATTAATGGCAAACAATATTACGATTTTTTATCCGCATATTCAGCGGTAAATCAAGGTCATTGTCACCCAAAAATCATTAATGCATTAATTAAACAAGCACAAACCCTTACACTTACCTCTAGAGCATTTTATAACGATAAACTAGGTGTGTATGAAGAATATATGTCAAAATATTTTGGTTTTGATAAAATATTACCAATGAATACTGGTGCAGAAGCCGTGGAAACTGCTTTGAAAATTGCCAGAAAATGGGCGTATGAGAAGAAAGGTATTGCCAAAAATAAAGCACAAATAGTAGTGTGCAACGGTAATTTTCATGGCAGGACTACTACAATAATTTCATTTTCAGACGATGAAAATGCCAAAAACAATTTCGGCCCCTTCACTGATGGATTTATTACAATAGCCTATGACAATATAACCGAGTTAGAAAATACTCTAAAACAAAATCCTACTATTGCAGGCTTTTTAGTCGAACCGATACAAGGAGAAGCGGGTGTATATGTACCCGCAGAAGGCTACTTGGCTAAAGCAAAAGCATTATGCGAACAGTACAACGTTTTATTTATTGCAGATGAAGTACAAACAGGAATTGCTAGAACAGGAAAATTACTAGCTGTAGATCATGAAAATGTAAAACCAGACATTTTAATACTTGGAAAAGCACTATCTGGAGGAACCTATCCTGTTTCGGCGGTACTAGCAAATAATCCTATCATGGAGGTTATTAAACCAGGACAACACGGATCTACTTTTGGAGGAAATCCAATGGCGGCAGTGGTTGCAATGGCAGCATTAGAAGTTATTACAAATGAAAATCTTGCCGAAAATGCCGAAAATCTTGGAATTTTATTTCGTGCAGAATTGAATAAATACATTCAGAAATCTAACATTGCACTAGTAGTAAGAGGGAAAGGCTTGCTGAATGCCATTGTAATTAATGATACAGAAGATAGTGAAACGGCTTGGAATATTTGCTTAGCTCTAAAAGAAAATGGACTTTTAGCAAAACCAACTCATGGTAATATTATACGATTTGCACCACCATTAACAATTACTAAAGATCAAATATTAAATTGTGTTACTATCATAATAAAAACCTTACAAGAATTTGAAAAATAAAATTCTGTACTAGTGAAAAATGCCACAACTAAATTTAGCAATTTAACTGTGGCATTTTTATTTTAAAGAAAACTAAGAACTATTTTTTCAAAGAATTTATTTGTTGTTGTAAGTCTATAATAATTTTTTGAAGTTCCATAATTTGCTTTTGTTGTTCTTGTACCATTTGTACGGTTGGTGCAATTAATGCTTGATAATTCATTCCAATAATAGCATCTGGAGCACCCGAATCTTTAGTAACAATACTAGGAAAAAGCTCCGCAACCTCTTGTGCTATAAACCCATATTGTAACCCCTCTGTTTCTGGAGTTTGTTTGTTTAACATATAAGTCACAGGTCTAAGCTTCATAAAATTAGACGTAATAGTAGCATCCATTGGTTTAATAGTATTTTTTAAACGCTTGTCTGACCTTGTGAAATAATTATTCATAAAAGTTGAAGCCCCAACAATGTCATAAGTTGCTAAACCACCACCCCAACCATTTGGCCAATCATTAACATAAGAACTACCATCAGACCCAGCAGGGATTACCGCTTGCGAAGGATCATCATTAGCAGCACCTGTACCTCCTCCAGCGTTGTGAGCTTTTGTCCCTCTAAGGTCTAATTTTGTGATGGGATTTGTGTTTCCTATACCTACAAAA
>DZCQ01000023.1 GCA_022730285.1 Flavobacterium psychrophilum | reverse complement strand
TAAAAATATACTTTAGTAAATTATTTTTTTACTAATTACTTGATTGTTTTCTAATTTTACCTTTATAATTAAAGCCTGATTTGCTATCTGTAAATCTTTCTCTATTTTATTCGCAGATAAGTTTTTTTCGCTTGCTAAAAGTCTTCCTAAAACATCATAAATTTCGTAAGAACTAACCAATTTTGTTTCAGAAATGATATAAACCTTGCCGTTGTTTGTATAGATTGCTACAGAATTCAAATTTGCAAAGTCCAATTTTGATAACGTTCCATTTGTGTATCTCAAAACAAAGCGATTATTATCAACTCCTGTATTAGTGCTAAAAATGTACGGATTTTCAGATAAGTTATGGATAATGTTATTTTGCTTGTCTTCTAAATAAATAACTTGTTTGTTTGTAAAAATACCATCTACCGCGCCAATTGCTATGGTATAACTTCCATTTTGACTCGCTTTGAATCCTAGTGGAATAGTATCTGAGTCTAAAAACGGAAGACTTTTTCCTTGAATAGAAAAGATGTTGTTATCTAAAATAGAATAAAAGTTTTGATTCATTTTATAATCTGTTACTGCATCATACAACCTGTCTTTGTCATTTGTTGCACCATTTACATATCCTATTACTGTTCTAGATATGCCATTTGTAGCAGAAATTAAGTCTAACCAAATACGATTTTTATTATTTGTTGCATTTCTAAAAAACTGCGAATTATCATATGAATAATTTCTCATGGAGTTATTAAATGCAACTGTTCCAGTTGTGGCACTTGCTGCCTCATTCATCATTACCATAAAGGCTTGTCCTGAAGCTATTCTTCCATTAAATGTTCCTGGACCACTAGTTGTTGCTGTGCCATTATGAACTATGTAATCATTTGGAGTATAGTTATATACAAAATCATTATAAAAAGGATCCGATATGGCAGAAGAAGGTAAATTAGTATGTGACCAAATTCTGATGTTACCGTCTATAGCGGTATTATTTGTTAAAAAAGTATTTGCATCAATAGATGATGGATAAGGATTTCCTACTAAGTTCCAATTGTCGTCATAAATTGTTCTTAATACGCCATTTGGACCGTTTGAACCTGCTCCTGTGTTGCTTCCTCTTTCTATAGGAAAACTTATTATACCATTATTAGGAACTCCTGTAAAAGTAGCTGTATAAGCTTGTGTTGCACTATCATTAAATCCGTTAGGGCCACGAACAGCATACCCTTTACCAAGAACCATATTGCCACTTGGATATTGCCAATTTCCTTGTCCTCCGTTTGGATTAGCAACTGTAGTATTCCATTGAAAAATATATCCAGAAGGAGTACTAGGAGATATAGAAGAAATAGGAAAATTTAAAACAGGAGATGACCAATAAACATAATCATTTAATCGTATTTGAGTAGTTCGTTCTGCAGAAATATTTCCAATATTTCCAATACCATCTGTAATTTGAACAAGTGCTCCGTCATCTTTTACTTGTAAAACTCCAGTACCATTTACTCTAACAATATTTTCCACATTAGCATATTTTCCTGCAGTAATAATTAACTTTCCACCATTATTAACATCTATACTACATGCATCAAAACTTGGTTGAGAGTTCATATCATAAAGACCCGTAATTATTGCATAACGTGAAAATGATGGCGCAGATTGAGACCATGCAGTTCCGTTCCAAGTAGTGGTATTATTGTTTGATGCAGAATTTCCACTTTGTCCACAAGCGATACTTACTGCTCGTATTCTAAAATAAATAGGCGTATTTTCTGGTAATCCCGAAACGGTGTAAGAAGTTACGTTTCCAACATTTAATCCGTCATAACCAGCAATTCGTGTTGCAAAATTACTAACCGTAGAAACATCTAATACATAGCTATCTGCCCTTATAACAGCTGCCCAGTTTATCGTAAAGGAGTCACAAGAAATTGGTGTCATAGTTGGTTGTGCAGGATTATCTAAATATAAAAAATTTGCGGTACCAGAGAATGCACTAGAACAGCTGGTTACAGCCTGAAGGCGATAATAATATCTTACATTATAAGTTAATCCAGTAATAGTATAAGTGGCTACATTTCCTACATTTAGCCCATTGTATCCAGGTACTATAGCTGTAAAGGTATTGTTTGTAGAAACATATAATAAATAAGTGGTTGCTCCTGCCACAGCATTCCAATTAGCATCAAATCCGTTACACACCGGATTTGTTGGAGCTGTAATTGTTGGAGCCGCAGAAGCCGCAGTTGCTAGTGTTTCGATGGCAACTACATTACTGTTAAAACTACAACTGGCTGCATTTGCTGCTGATGAAACTACTCTTCTATAATATTTAGTTCCGGCAGTTGTTGTTGCAGGTGGCGAATAATCTTCTGCTGTTGCACCTGCTATATCAGTAAAGGTAACGTTATTGGTAGATACCTGCCATTGATATTTTATAGTAGGATTTATTACAGTGCCTTTATAAATAAAGGCAGAACCATCAATAACACCCGGAGCAACATTGTTACAAACAGGGGAACTACCAATTAATGAAATGTTATTTGAAGTTGTATCAAAAGGTGACAAACTAAATTCCACCACATTTTGCCCTCCATTTTCATAAAAGTCTAACACTAATTCTGCATCGCCATCTAAATAAATAAAAACATTAAAATATTCAGTTGGAGCTTGCTCTGCCCAAGCGTTAAAAACCAATTGCCCATCTGTATAAAGTCTAATACCATCATCTCCTCTAAATTTTGCAATATAGCAACCCGCAGGTCTTGTAGAACGCATTTTATAGCGAACAGCATACGTTTGTGTATTAACATTCGTTCTAACAACATCATTACTCAAAACAGGAAAACAGGTATAACTACCTCCAAAGCCTTCTGCGAAATTTTCAGCGGCTATGTTGTAATAGCCTAAATAATTTTCTGGATTAAACGGCATTGTATTTTGTGGACTCGCAGGCGATGTTCCTCCGGGAGGTGCAGAAACTCCAGACCAATTATAGACATGACCAACCCATGTATCGGTGCCCATTGCATTTTGATTGTCTTGCGTGTTTCCGAAAGCTACAAGTGATAAGCTGACTGTTTTTCCTGCGGTACTTGAAAAATTGCAAGCATCGTAAGACAAAACAATTTTAATTTCTCCAGAAAAAGGCGCAACCCAGTTAGTTATAGCTACTCCAGTGGCACCAGTGGCAAACCCTATATTTGTATTAGCTGTGTCAAAAACATCTAAATTTTCGGTATTGACAGCAAAAACATCTCCCACAGAAAAGGTATAAGTAAAACCTTGTACCACATTTAGTAAAATAAAATTATTTCCTGTTACTCCAGTTACACTTAAGGTTGGTGTAGGAGTATCTGCACAAAAAATTCTAGTAGCACCATTTTGCGTAGCACCAGCAGGAAAAGTACATTGGGAATAACCATAAACAATTGTAAATAAAAAGAATACAGATAAGAAGTAGAATTTTTTCATATTAAACCCAAGATTAATTAATTACTGTAAAAGTAGATTAAATATTTATAAATATTCTAAAAAGCTGATTAAATGTAAAAAAAAGCGATTAAGTGTAAAGCCACAGCGTCAATCTAACAGAAAATAGTTAAAGAATAATTTTTTTAAAATTATGTTAATGACACATTTTTGACACACACTTTTTAACGAAAAACTGCGTAACCCTAGTGTTTTAAGGGTACGTAGTATTTTATGTGGAGAATATCGGATTCGAACCGACCACCTCTTGCCTGCCAGGCAAGCGCTCTAGCCAAATGAGCTAATCCCCCATTTTTTTGAGCAAAAATACAATTTTAATCGAATATTTTGTACTTTTGTAAAAAAAAAAATGCCACAAGATATCTCCATAAAAATAACAGATAGAGATGGAATTACCCATCAAGTAGCAGCTCCTACAGATATGAATATGAATATAATGGAGCTAGTTAGAGCTTATGAGCTTGCTCCAGAAGGAACTATTGGTATATGTGGCGGAATGGCCATGTGTGCATCTTGTCAATGTTATGTTTTAAACGACACAGAACTCCCAGAAAAAGGAGATGATGAGCAAGCAATGCTATCGGAAGCATTTAATGTAAAACCAAATAGTCGTCTTGGCTGTCAAATCCACATAACAGAAGCCTTAAATGGACTCGAAATAGAATTAGCACCAGAAAGCTAAATTTTTATAAAAGTAATTTTTTGTTGCAAATAAGAAATTAAATATTTTCTATCTTTGTAATAATTTTAAATAATTTTTTTGAATGAAATTAGAAAAAAAACAAATACTAAATGCCTTAGAAAGTATTTCGATAGCTGGAGAAGGTAAAAATATAGTAGAAAGTGGAGCTATAACAAACGTTATTACATTTGCTAACGAAGTAATTATAGATTTAGTGCTTACTTCACCCGCTTTGCATATTAAAAAAAGAGCCGAAGACGATATTAAGAAAATAATACACAACACTTTTTCAGATACAATACAAGTTGTGATTAATTCAAAAATAGAAGCCCCGCAAAAAGCAGATAATCCAAACCTAATTAAAGGAAAAGCCATTCCAGGGATTCAAAATATTGTTGCTGTAGCATCAGGAAAAGGAGGGGTAGGAAAATCGACAGTAACTGCAAATGTAGCAGTAACTCTTGCAAAAATGGGATTTAAAGTCGGAATTTTAGATGCAGATATATATGGGCCTAGTATGCCTATTATGTTTGATATAGAAAATGAAAAACCAATTTCTATCGAAGTAAATGGCAAGTCTAAAATGAAGCCAATAGAGAGTTTTGGTATAAAAATTCTATCCATCGGATTTTTCACCTCACCAAGTCAAGCAGTAATTTGGCGTGGACCAATGGCTGCAAAAGCTTTAAATCAAATGATATTTGATGCAGATTGGGGAGAGCTAGATTTTTTACTTATAGATCTTCCACCAGGAACTGGAGATATACACTTATCTATAATGCAATCTTTACCAATAACAGGAGCGGTAGTTGTAAGCACCCCTCAAGCAGTTGCACTAGCAGATGCTAAAAAAGGAGTTTCAATGTTTTTGTTAGATAATATTAAAGTCCCTGTACTAGGAATTATAGAGAATATGGCATATTTTTCTGCAGATGATTCAAACACCACCAAGCATTATATCTTTGGGAAAGAGGGAGCTAAAAATTTGGCAGAAGATTTGAATATTACATTTTTAGGCGAAATTCCTTTAGTACAAAGCATTCGAGAGGCTGCTGATTATGGTCGTCCAGCAGCAATGCAAACAAATACATCGGTCGAAGATGTTTTTGAAAATGTTACTCGAAAAATTGTAGAAGAAGTTGTAGCAAGAAATGAAAATATTCCAGCAACCGAAGCTATTAAAATTACCACAATGGCAGGTTGTTCTGCTATCAAAAAATAGAATAATATTGCTAAAATACCTTTTAAAAGCATTAAAAAAATTATGACAACCCAAGAATTAACACAAATTGTTCAAAAAGCATTAGACGAAATAAGACCTTTCTTAAAATTGGACGGTGGGGATATTAGCTTAATATCTATAGAAAATGACACACATGTAAAGGTTAGGTTAGAAGGAGCTTGTACAAATTGTAGTGTTAGTCAAATGACTATGAAAGCGGGTGTGGAAACAACTATCAAAAAATATGCCCCACAAATAGAAACTGTAGAAAATATTAGTTAAAACAAGTTATAAGCAGCAAAACCACTATTTTGGCATGTTCCTGCATAAACTACGGGTGGGCTATACGTTTTAAACAGGGTTCACTGAACCCCTTTGAAAATGAAGTTTTGTGAAGTAATCTTTTTCGCCAAAAAAAACGGCAAAAAAGGATTTCCACTTCCTATCCCTCACGCAAAAAAATAGGCATAAAGAAATGTTTTTTTAGAAATAGCTACAAGAAATAAATGATAATTATCAGAAAATAAAAAAAATCTTTTTTAGACCTTTGCTAAATATAATATATTAACGATGATTGAAACCGATATACTCATAATAGGAGCTGGTCCCACGGGACTTTTTGCTGTCTTTGAAGCAGGATTGCTGAAGTTAAAATGCCATATAATAGACGGATTGCCACAACCAGGAGGGCAATTAACCGAACTATATCCTAAAAAACCTATTTTTGATATTCCAGGGTATCCATCTGTGTTTGCAGGAGACTTAGTGACCAATTTAATGGAGCAGATAAAACAATTTCAACCTGGATTTACCTTAAACGAAGTTGCTGAAACTATAGATAAATTAGAAGACGGCACTTTTATAGTAACCACAAATAAGGGGACTAAACACCACGCAAACTCGGTTGCTATTGCTGGTGGACTTGGTAGTTTTGAACCTAGAAAGCCGCTAATAGAAAATATAGATTTTTATGAAAATGGAACTGGTGTGGAGTATTTTATCAAAGATCCGGAAAAATTTAGAAATAAAAAAGTAGTAATCTCCGGTGGAGGAGATTCAGCACTAGATTGGAGCGTCTTTTTAGCAGATATTGCCTCCGAAGTAACTCTTGTACATCGCCGAAACGAATTTAGAGGGGCGTTAGATTCTGTAGAAAAAGTTCAAGAGCTAAAAGCACAAAATAAAATAAAATTACTAACTCCCGCAGAAGTTGTTGGATTTACAGGTGAGAATAAAATTGAATCTGTAAATATTATACATGGAGAAACTTTGATAAACATTGAAACAGATCATTTTATCCCTTTGTTTGGATTGACACCAAAGTTAGGGCCAATTGCTCAATGGGGTTTAGAAATAGAAAAAAATGCGATAAAAGTAAATAATGCTTTAGATTATCAAACCAATATAGAAGGGATTTATGCAATTGGCGATGTAAACATTTATCCAGGAAAATTAAAACTAATACTTTGTGGTTTTCACGAAGCTACATTAATGGTACAAAGTGTGTATCAGCGAATGAATCCTGGTAAAAAATATGTGTTAAAGTATACCACCGTCTCTGGAGTAGATGGATTTGATGGAACTAGAAAAGAAGCCGAAAAACAGGTTGTAAAATCTATAGAATAAGAAGACTAAAACTAGTTTTTCTGTGATTATTTTTTCTTTTAGATTATTTTGATTCAGTAAATAAATGCAACTTTTAAGAAAGAAGTTGCATTTATTTGTTGATTATACGATAGATTTTTGCTTAAAAAGGCAAATCGTCTGGTTCTTCTTCTTTTAAATTTGTAGCAGAGGCAAATGTGTCGGCTGTAGGCATTGCAGGAACTTGATATACTTGTTCACTGGCAATTTCTGCTTGTTGTTTTGCAATTCTCCACCCCTGTATGGTGTTAAAATAAACTGTTTCTCCTTGTGGGTTTGTCCACTCACGACCTCTTAAATTGATATCTATTTTTACAAGTTCGCCAACTTGGTATGTGTTTAATAAATCACACTTGTCTTGCACAAATTGCACCAATATATGTTGTGGATATTGCTCATCTGTAGTAACAACTATATCTCTTTTTTTAAATCCACCAGTTCCCACTTCTTTGGTTTGGTCAATCATTTTAATTCTTCCTGAAACTTCCATAATTATTGTTTTGCTAGTAGTACTTTCCATGCGGAGAGTATGTCTTGGTTATTCAAATATTCTTTTGCTTTAAGAAACAATTTTTCTTCATCATCAGAACTTAAAATCCCTTTAATGGAAAAATTATCTTGTGCAAAGATAGTAATTTCTTCTGAAGTTGGCAAGGATTCAATATTGCCCAACATTCCTAAATCATTTCCATCAAAAACAGGACTTTTTTTGATATGATTTGGTATCGAATCTACTCCAATTCCAAGTGTTTCTAGGGGTTTTATTACTTCAAATAAACCTACATTGGCTCTAGAATACCAGTTGCCCCCCAACCTTGAAACTAAATCTATTTTATATGGATTTATTGCACCATTTTCATCTAGAATTTCCTCATTTATATGTATTTTAAGCACTTCACAAATAACTAAATTTCCCGCACCGCCTTCTTGTCCTAATGGTATAATTTCGGTTACTTTGCATTCAAACTGAACTGGGGATTCTGCTACACGATAGGGCTTTACTATGTCCGAAGGAATGGTGGTAAGTCCTGCTTTTATAAATTCGTTAATATTTTTTTCATATTCAGTACTAGACAAAGAAGTTTGCTGTACTAAGTTATAATTAACCACGTTTATTACAACCTCTTTAGTGTTTTCTGCATTTTGTAAAGTATGTTTTGTAGTGTTGTCTCTTACTCTTCTGGAAGGCGAAAATATTAAAATTGGTGGATTGGCACTAAATAAATTAAAAAAACTAAAAGGCGAAAGATTTGGATTTCCATTTGAATCGATAGTGCTAGCAAGTGCAATTGGTCTTGGACCTACTGCTCCTTGTAGATAATTTTGTAACTGTATAGTAGTAATGTCTTTTGGAGAAATACTTAGCATATAGTGTAAATATGGTTAAATGAAATTGTATATATCTTGTTTGCTTTCTATTTCTATTGCATTTTTGTCTTGCAAGAATAACCGTGCTGTTAAATTGCCTTTCAAAATGCATTTATTGTCCTTCACTACTAACCAACTACCTTCTCTTAGTCCTAAAACAGGAATACTGCTTATGGTATGAAACTCTTTTATTCTTGTTTCTCTAGATTCTCCCATGTGTGTGGTTATGTCTGTTTTATCTAAATAATGGGGATTTAAGTTGCAATGGATAAGCCCTAATGTTTGAAAACTTTTTGGCATTATAATAGGCATATCGTTTGTATTGTTCATAGTTAAGCCCGCAATATTACTACCTGCACTTGTGCCTAAATAAGGAGTTCCTTTCGTTATAGCTTGTTTTAAACTTTCCATTATTTTTTTTTGGTATAAGGTGTGTACCAATAAAAAGGTGTTGCCTCCTCCAGTAAAAATTCCTTCTGCATTATTTATAGCATTAGCTGGATTTTTAAACTCTTGGATTCCTTGTACATTTATGTTTATTTTAGAAAAAGCATTTTGTACTATTTTTGTGTATTCTTGGTAGGAAATTCCATTTGGGCTTGCATAGGGTATGAAAAGTATAGATTTACAGTTTTTAAAATGGATGCTAAGTTCTGGCAATAGGTATTCTAGATAATCTTGCCCGAATAGTGTAGAAGTGCTTGCCAAGATACTATTTGTCATTCTAAAATTTTAAAACGCTATAATTTATTTTGTAAAAAAAGATTTAATTTAATGCAAAAGGAACACTTAGGCAAAATTTTGGTATTGCAACTTCAAAAGATTTTGCAGTAGTAAAATTAATCATACTAAAAAAGCCTTGCATTGCTCCAAAAGAAGAACACAGCAACGTTCCTGACGAATATTGGTAAGAATCACTGGGTTTTATTATCGGTTTTTTACCTACTACACCTTCTCCATCAATAATTTCTACTTGGTTTAAGGCATCAATAACTTCCCAATGGCGAGCAAGTAGTTGCACAGAATCTTTACTATAATTTTTTATAGTAATGTGATATCGAAAGGCAAAATGCAATTTATGATTCTTGTAGTATGTTCCTTCAAAATCTGTTAAAACTGAAATTTGTATTCCTCGTGTAATTTGAGTTACCATAATACTATGATTTACAATTACAAAGTTAATGTTTTTTTACTATATAAAAATGTAAATAAAGTGTTAATTTTAATTAGTAATATTTATTGAGTTCGCTTCCCCTTTTCCTATCACTCTGTCATACCGTTCGCCATTTGCACGATAATACCCAACTATGGTATAATTATTTTCTGTTTGGTAATAATTTCCATCAATAGCATTTGCTTGGTCTATATTTCCATTTGCGTCTAACATCGTGAAATTATAGTTGCTAAAGCCTTGTTTTATTAAAATTGCTTTTTCAAAAACACCTGTTTTAGGATTAAAGTCCATCTTGTTCTCAGGGTTTAATAGATAGTTGTTAAACATTCCTGTTACATAAATTTCGGTGTTTGCAGGTGTTGTAGGCGAAAAAAGGCTAAAATACACCCATGAATAATCGGCTTCAGTATTGTTGTTTTGTGCATTTAAGTTACGAACTTTAAAGTTGCCATCTATATCTGGATAATAGGTATAACCTTTGTCTTTGCGAGAATTATCAGTGTATAAATGGGAGTTGTACAAGCTTCCGTTGGAGTCAATTCGGGCAATAGTATTGCTAACTACTCTTATTTCTTTTGTGTCAAAATACAAATATTCATTTCCTCCAAAAAATTCTGTCTCTTTATTGTATTTAAAAATTAAATCGTTCCCAATGGTATATTGTGGTTTAATATTCACTATTGCATTATCCCATTTTCCATTTTGAAAGAGAACCACCTTAACATTTTGAACTGGATTTTGAAACAAGATTTGATCGGTTTTAATGCTAAATTCTAAATTTTGTTTCCATTCTATATTTGCAACATTTCTAGAACGCTTTATTTCTATCGGGATTTGGGCTATATTTTCATAAACAATAAATTTTCTTGTAAATACAAGTTCGTTAGAATCATTAAATATAGATAGAATATAGTTACCACTTTTAATAATCTTGGTAAGACTATTTGGAAAACTTAATTCATAATGCGTAAACATTTGCAACGTGTTAAAAGAATTTTCATACGTTATAATTCTTTGATTGTCTATTCCATCTAAGTATTCGTTTTTAGAAAGTTCTGATGGTGTCCAGTTATAATTACAATGTGTAAGTGTGTAATAATAGTCCGATTCGTTTCCAAATAAATCATCAAAAGAAATTTGAAATGAATCTCCTAACTGAAAAATTGGAATAACATTGTTAGTGTTTTGCGTAAAGGTAAGTGTCTTAATATTGTATGGAGGAGAAGTTTCAACCATTACTTGCCCAAATATATTGGTGGTTATAAATAATAAAGTTACTGCTATTTTACTGAAATTCATACTATTGAAATTTATTAATGGTAAAGATAGACAATTTATACAATTATGATGCCTCTTTTTATTTTTTGAAACAAACCGGAATAAGCTCGCCTTTTGCCAAACAATATTTAGTGACTAATTCTGTCGATAATTTTGCTGTATAATCTACTTCTTCAACTGTAAATCCAATGCTTCGTAACTTATCAAAATAATCTCTACCATATATTCTAACGTGGTCATATTGTCCAAATATTTTTGCACGTTCTTTTGGATCTACAATGCTATTATCTGCAAAAGTAGTTGTTCGAGATAAATCTTGTGGAATTTGCAAAATTGCCATACCATCAGGCTTTAACACTCTAAACAATTCTTTCATGGCTTTCGTGTCGTCTGGAATATGTTCTAGAACGTGGTTACATAAAATAACGTCATATTCATTGTCCAGAAAAGGCAAATTGCAAATATCTGCTTTTACATCTGCCAAAGGTGAAAACAAATCGGTTGTGGTATAGTCTAGATTTTTTTGATTTCGAAATAGTTTATAAAAGGCTTGCTCTGGAGCAAAATGCAGTACTTTTTTTTTCTCTTTTGCCGAAAAAAAATCTGTTTCCTTTTGGAGATATAACCATAGTAACCGATGTCTTTCTAACGAAAGTGTACTTGGCGATAAGACATTATTTCTTTGTGTTCCATAACCATAAGGTAAGAACATTTTAAAACTTTTCCCATCAATTGGGTCAGTAAATTTGTTTCCTTTTAGGATTAACACTAAAAATGGTTGTGCCACATAACTTAATCGGATTAAGATAGGTCGTGGAATGGTGTTGAGTATTAGTTTAAATACAGATTTCATAGTATAAAAAATTAAACACGAATTTCACGGATTGACACAAATTATAATGTGGTAATATGAATTTCATAAAATTGGAATTATTAAAGGATTATTCTACGGTATTTTAAACTATTTTCTCCAAAATTCACTAATAATCCGAGTTTGTTTCTAGATGCAGCTAAATAGTTTAATGTTTGTTTTATTTCACTATTTGAAAGTTCAGAAATTGCTTTTATTTTTAAAATAATTTCATTAAAAATCACAAAACATGAATAGTAATAGTGAGGCAAAACAATGTCTTTGTAAGAAATATTAAATTTCATTTCTCTATTGTACGGAATGTTATTTTTATTAAATTCATATTCTAATGCGTCCCCATAAATTATTTCATTATGACCTTTCCCTAAAATTTTATGAACTTCCATACAAATTCCTATTATTTTATAGGTTTCATCTTTTAAATAAAGTTCTTCCATGTTTTTGGGTTGAATAATTTAAAGCGTTTGGAATTTGTGAAAATTTGTGAAATTCGTGTTTAAAGCACAAGAGGCACTTTTCTAAATTCATCTTCTTCATTACTTACAATTCCTAAAGCTTTGTAAATATAAGCAAAAGTAGAAAGTAATTCTGGTTTTCCATCAATAAGAGCCACGTCATGCTCAAAGTGTGCCGATGGTTTTCCGTCTGCAGTAGTAATTGTCCAGCCATCTTTGTGTTGTTTTATGTTTTTAGTTCCCATGTTTATCATCGGTTCTATTGCAACAACCATACCTTCTACAAAAAGTTTTCCACGACCTCGTTTTCCGTAGTTTGGCATTTCTGGATCTTCATGCATTTTTTGCCCTAAACCATGCCCTACTAGTTCTCTAACCACACTATAGCCATGCTCTTCGGTGTATTTTTGAATAGCATTTCCAACATCTTCTACTCTATTTCCTTTTTTAAACTCACGAATGCCTAGATATAAAGATTCCTTGGTAATTTGTAATAACTTTTTTGTTTCTGGCGATACCTCCCCAATCTCGAAAGAATAAGCATGATCGCCATGATACCCATTTTTAAAAGCACCACAATCTACCGAAATCACATCACCACTTTGCAAAGGAATATTGTTTGGAATGCCGTGTACTACTTGTGAATTAGGACTCATGCAAAGGGAATTTGGAAAACCATACAACCCCAAAAAACTGGGTACAGCCCCATGATCTCTAATAAATTCTTCTGCAAGTTTGTCAAGGTATAAAGTAGTGATGCCTTCTTTTATTTCAGAAGCAATCATTCCTAATGTTTTAGATACAATTAGAGCACTTTCTCGCATTAATTCAATTTCTTCTCGATTTTTTTGGATAATCATGATGTATTTTTAAGACTGCAAAAGTACGATTAAAAACTGATTTATAAAAAATGAGTTTTATCATATTCTCTAATTCTTTAAAATTGTATCTTTGATATGATTTTTGTGTAGTTCTTTTTAAACTAAAACTAATTTTTAGAGTCCACCTATATTACAATAATCGCACAAAGAAAGTCTTAAAAAATAAATTATGGGACAATATATATCTGCACAAGATGCTGTAAAAGTAGTGAAATCTGGAGATCGAGTTTATTTTCAAGCCGCTGCCGCTGCTCCTACTGTTTTAGCTAATGCTCTAACAGAAAGGGCATCAGAACTCAAAAATGTTGAAATTTGTCATCTTCATACCGAAGGAGAAGCTAGGTATGCAAATCCAGAACTGGCATCTAGTTTTCATGTAAATTCCTTTTTTATAGGTGCAAATGTTAGACATACTATACGAGCAGGAAACGGCTCTTATACACCGGTATTTCTTAGCGAATTGCCAAATTTATTCCGAAAAAAAGCAGTCCTTTTGGATGTGGTTTTTATTCACGTTTCGCCACCAGATTATCATGGTTATTGTTCTCTTGGAGTTTCGGTAGAAGCCACTATTGCCGCAATAGAAAATTCTAAAATTGTGGTAGCACAAGTAAATCCTCAAATGCCTAGAACCTTTGGGGACGGAATTATTCATGTGTCAGAAATTGATTATTTGGTTGAGGTAAACCAAGCAATATATGGGCACGAAATGGCTGCAATTTCACCACTAGAAGACAAGATAGGCGGCTATATAGCTTCTCTTATAGAAGACCAAAGTACCTTACAAATGGGAATTGGGTCTATCCCCAATGCGGCTTTAACAAAATTAACCAATCATAAAGATTTGGGGTTGCATACCGAAATGTTTTCAGATGGTGTAATAGATTTAATCGAAAAAAACGTAATTAATTGTAATTATAAAGGTACCTTAAAAGGAAGGGTTCTTGCCACTTTTTTAGTAGGGTCAAAACGATTGTATGATTATGTAAACGACAATCCATTTATAGAAATGAAAGAATCTTCTATGGTGAATGATACAGCTCGAATTAGAAAAAACCCAAAAATGGTTGCTATTAATTCGGCAATAGAAGTAGATGTTACTGGGCAAGTATGTTCTGATTCTATTGGTGCACAAATGTATTCTGGAGTTGGTGGACAGATGGATTTTATAAGAGGTGCATCTTTAAGTAATGGAGGAAAGGCCATTATAGCACTCCCATCTATCACTACAAAAGGAGAAAGTAGAATTGTTCCGTTTTTAAAACAAGGTGCGGGAGTGGTTACTACACGTGCACATATACATTATGTAATTACCGAAAATGGAATTGCTGATTTGTATGGGAAAACATTAAAGCAACGTGCGACAGAATTGGTAAGAATTGCACATCCGAATCATCAAGAAAGCATCGAAAGAGAATACTACGAATTGTTTAATAAAATGTAGATGATAAAAATAGCTTTGCAAGGTTTTGGAGCTTTGTCAAAGCTATTTTTGTTTTATTGGAAATAGGAATTGTAGCTTTTGTAATATCAAAAATTTTACAACAACGAATGTTGTGTCATCACAGTCGGTTTTTCAATTCCCATTAATTCTAAAATAGTAGGAGCAATATCGCCCAAAACACCATCGTGAATTGTTTTTAACTCTTTATCTACTAAAATAATTGGCACCGGATTGGTTGTATGTGCTGTATTTGGTGAACCGTCAGGGTTTATCATGGTTTCACAATTTCCATGATCAGCTATAATTATTGTGGTATAATTGTTTTCTAAAGCTGTTTCAACCACTTCTCTTACACAAATATCAATGGCTTCACAAGCTTTTATTGCCGCTTCCATAACACCTGTGTGTCCAACCATATCACCATTGGCAAAATTTAGACAAACAAAATCAACTTCTCCTTTTTTAAGCTCTGGAATTAAAGCATCTTTCAGTTCATAAGCACTCATTTCAGGTTGTAAATCGTAAGTGGCTACTTTTGGGGAATTTCTTAAAATTCTAGTTTCGCCTTCAAATGGAATTTCTCTTCCGCCCGAAAAGAAGAATGTTACGTGTGGATATTTTTCAGTTTCTGCAATGCGAATTTGCTTTTTCCCAGCTTTTTCTAAAACTTCGCCAAGTGTTTCTGTAATGTTGTCTTTGTCATAAATTACATGAACATTTTTATACGTGTCATCATAATTAGTCATGGTAACATAGTATAAATTGAGTTTGTGCATATTAAACTCATGAATATCTTTTTGCGAAAGTGCTTCTGTCAATTCACGACCTCTATCTGTTCTGAAATTGAAAAAGATAACTACGTCATCATCTTCGATTTTAGCTAAAGGATTTGCATTTTTATCAGTCATTACAATAGGTTGTAAAAACTCGTCTGTTATATTATTGTTGTAACTTTTTTGAATACTTTCTAATGCATTTGTCGATTTTTCTCCGTCAGAATTCACAAGTAAATCATAGGCTAATTTTACTCTTTCCCAGCGTTTATCTCTGTCCATTGCGTAATAACGACCAATGATTGTGGCAATATTTGCAGTAGAATTTTTTATGTGATTTTCCAAATTTTGAATATCCGTAATTGCTGATTTTGGATCCACATCGCGACCATCTGTAAAGGCATGAATAAATACTTTTTGTAAACCATATTCCTGGGCTGTATCTAATAATCCGTACAAATGCGATGTGTGAGAATGCACACCTCCGTTAGAAACCAATCCTAAAAAGTGTACTTTTTTATCGTTTTCTAAAGCATATTTAAAAGCATCAAGAAGTGGTTTTTCTTGACTCATGGTTTTGTTTTGAACGGCTAAATTTATTTTTGCCAAGTCTTGATACACAATTCGTCCTGCACCAAGATTCATGTGGCCTACTTCGGAATTTCCCATTTGACCTTCGGGTAAGCCTACATTTAAACCATCAGTTCTTAGTTGAGCATTTGGATATTTGGCATATAAACTATTGATAAAAGGCACGTTGGCATTGTCTATTGCGGAAACTTTTGGGTCTGGAGATTTTCCCCAACCGTCCAGAATCATCAGAATTACTTTTTTGTTCATTGTAGTGTTATTTTTTATACAAAGATAAGTATTTAAAAAAAGCCGTTGGCAGTAAAGACATTTTTGTTATCTTCTTTTTGTAAAAACATTTTTGGCACTATTATAGTCTATAAAATAGTTTATACTAACAGAAAAAATGTGATCTAAAATATTGTTGTTTAAAAGAGTACTTATGTTTTGAGAATAATTTTTTTGAATTTCAGAATTATAATTAAAAGAATTATTTCGGTATAAAACAGATATTTGGCTACCGGGGGCAAACCAGTAGGCGAGGGACAAATCTAAGTTCCATGTTGAAAAATCTTGGTTGTAGTTATTCGAGATAGTTGTGTTTTCTGTTAATAATCCGTTAGGGGTTAATGTTAAGAAGTTTTTGTTTTCAGAATAAGACCAGTAGTGAGCAACTTTTGCATTTAGCGTGATATTGCTATTTAGCGAATATTTAGCAGTTAAATTATTGGACAGGCTATTAATATTTCTGTTACTAAAAATAATAGCATCAGAGATGTTATCTACAAATCCTTTGTTGTTATTTTGTTTGGAATAATTTGTTTGATATATTAGAGAGAATTTATTATTAAATCGATATCTTGGAGCTAAATTTATTCCAAAATAATTTCGATCTAACTCGTTGTACAACACCATATCTAGGCTAATATCAAAAGCAAATTTTTTAGCATAATTAGTAGAATAATAGGCAAAAGCTCCGTACCTATCTGGGTTTATAACGTATCTTCCTTCTGCTCTCGGCTCGTAATAGTCATACGATTCTAATGGATGCATGTTCACGCCAAATCCATAGGAATTATTTTTTTTATTGGTAATATTCGTTCTAATATTTAAACTGTTATTTTTTATCTTTCCAGTGTTTTTTTGGAACTCTGTATATACATTTGCCCAAATGCTAAAACTATTAAAATGCTTGGTAGGATTTAAAATGCGATAGCTAGAATTTGCATAGATGTTATAGTAATTTGTTTCAAAATTAATACCCAAATCGTTGATATCATAGTTTTTTGTAACAATTTTAGATCCAAATCCATGCCTAAACTTTCCGCTTGTTTTATTGAATTCTAAATAAGTGCTAATGCCTTTTTTTGGTTCTAATTGATTTACAAAACTATATTTAAAATTTCCTTGTAAACCATAAGTACTTTCTTTGGTATTTAAGTCCCATACCAAGGCACTTACATTTGCATCTCTAAAACTTCCATTTCTTGTTACATTCGTGTTTATAAAGGATATAGAAGAGTTTTTGCGAAAACGCTGGTCAAATACTAATACGTTATAATTTGCTAAAGGTTCTATTAATTCTTTTCTAGTTTCCTGTGTGGCATTGTTCAGAATGGTTGCGTATGTGTTTTTAGTGATTGCGTTTAAAATGCCTATACCTAAGCCATTATTAGTTCTTCCAGACACTTTTAAGGCATTTAGAAGACTAACATTTATAGGCGATTCTAAAACAACTTCATTTGTATTAAGAATAGGAGTTCCTGTTGGGTTACCACCAATTCTTCGGGTGTAAAGTATGCTTCCTTTGCTAAACAAATCTACTCCTTCTGTAAAAAAAGATCTATTTTCGTTAAATTGTTGTTCAAAAGGGCCTAAATTGAGCACTTTTTGGTCTATTGCTGTTTGTCCGAAATCTGGAACAAGAATAACGTCTAAGGTAAAAGCTTCGTTAATACCATATTTAATATCCAATCCTCCTTTAATTGTTCCTTTTGTCTTATTTTGCTTGTTTGCGTTTAAATAGTAGGAAGTGTAGGGTAGCAAAAACAGTCTTGTTGGTGGTTTTATGTTTTCTATTCCCTCTAATATTCCTGCTTGCTGTGTAAAAGTTCCGATTTTGTTATTTACAAAATTCCAAGTATAATTGTATCTATCTCTTTTTATTTCTCTAAAAAAGTTAATTCCCCACAATTGTTTCTCTTGACTTGGAAATCGAACCGCAGCATACGGTATTTTCATTTCTACAGCCCAGCCATTGTTTGTAATTATTGCTTTGCTATCCCAAATGGCATTCCAAGAAAAGTCGTCTCCAGAATTTGTTGATATTGCATCAACTTGTGTATTTCCCGCAGTTACATAGAACGAAAAATCTTGTTGTCCGTCATTATACCCATTAATAAAAACGCCAAAAATATCTGAAGCACCAAAATTATCTCTTTCTGTAATTTCCCTTAATATTTTTGAGGGGTTGCTATCGTGCATTTTCGCAGCAATATAAATGCCATCATTATTGTATATAACCCGAACTTCTGTTCTTTTTTGATTATCAATAGGTTTTCCATTATCAGGTTCCAGCATTACAAAATCGGTTGCAACAGAAGCATCAAGCCAAGATTTTTCTTCAAAAACTCCATCTAGTATTATTTTTTCGGAAGTAAACGTAGTAGTTATGGTTTTTTTTGGAGCCAAGCTATCTTTCGTAATAGCTGTATTATTCGGTTGGATAGATTGTGCATAATTAATACTAATGCAAAAATTAAAAAATAGAAGTGCAAAATGATTTTTTATCATAAACTGGACTTTGAGTTGCAAAATTAAAAATATTATTGACTGCAAATGTTAATTAGGATATGTTTAACATTATCATAAACAGTACAAAAAAATCGATAAAGTGTTAAATTTTAACGATAAAATGTGAATAATGTTGTTTAGTATGTATTTATTTTTGATATTTGTTTGCAACTATAAACCTACAAATCACTTTTTTTCAATGAACTATAAAATATTCCCCCTATTTTTATTGTTTTTGATGTCATTCTCTTCAAAAGAAATTAAAACAATTGAACCCCAACCAAATCAGTTTCCTAGCTCTAAAGATTCGGAAATAGAAATGTTGTACCATACTATATCTACTACAAGTTTTAATTTGCCAGAGATGAATTGCTTTAAGCAGGCTGCCGAAAGCTATTATAGTGCAAAGGAAAAAGGATTGATTAACAAAGACATTATTACAATAATAGACTTTAGTATTTCTTCGACCCAAAAAAGACTTTGGGTAATTGACATGGCTACCCATATAGTTCTTTACAATACATTAGTTTCGCATGGGATTAAATCTGGCGAAGAGTTTGCGGATAGTTTTTCTAATGTGCCAAATTCTAACAAAAGTAGCTTAGGGTTATATATCACTGCCGAAACATATACAGGAAAACATGGTTTATCTTTAAAACTAGACGGACAAGAGCAAGGAATTAATGATATGGCAAGAAGAAGAGCTATTGTAGTGCATGGTGCTAGTTACTCGAACCAAAAACTTGTCGAAAAACAAGGGTATTTAGGTAGAAGTCAAGGTTGTCCAGCAATTCCAGAAGAATTTAAAAAAGACATTATTAATACCATTAAGGACAAAAGTTGCTTGTACATTTACCATTCAAGTAAAGAAAATTCTTAATAGCGTAGTTTGGAGTATAGAGGAGAGTCTAAGCAATATATATCTTCTCTAAAATAAAGTTGTTTATTCTTAGACCAAGCGGTCCAATACAACTGTTGCACTCCAATAGTGTCTTTTATTTTTATAACGATTGTTTTTAATTCAGGAGTTTTATATTTTCGTTCGGGTAAAATTAAATTAGGATTTTTAGCTAATAGTTTTGCGTCTTTTATGGCTATTTTTTTAATTTTTTCTGCTTGAATTTTTTTGTAATGATTAATATCCGTAGTATCCTGAATAGTTTTTAGCGGCCATTCTTCGGGGTTATTAATAAGATAAGCAGCCATTTCTAATGGGTTTTCTAACCGAACACAACCAGAACTTAGGGAACGAAAATAATAAACAAAAAAATCCCGATGATTAGTATCGTGTAAATATACAGAATGGCTATTTGGGAAATTAATTTTCATTGAACCTAACGCATTATTTCTGCTAGGATTTTGTACATATTTATATTTGTAAGCATCTTTAATAGTCCATTGCCAGGGGCTTATTTCTTGGCTTTTAGAATTATAAATAACCAACCCTTTTTTGCTAAAAGTACTTTTATCTTTAATGGCTAATGGATATATATCTTCTTTTAAAATAGTTGGGGGAACAGTCCAATTTGGATTTAAATTAATATTAGAAACCCTAGATTCTAAAACAGGAGTTTGCCGACTTTCTTTTCCAACAACAATACGTTGTTTTTGAATAGTATCGCCATTGTTTATAGCAACTAATGTATAATCTGGGATGTTAATTAATAGGTAGTTTTTTCCAAAATCGGACGAAAACCATCTCCATCTCTCTAGATTAGAAATAACTTGTTCAATACGTTGGTTTCTTGTATAATTTAAAGCCAAAATAGTGCCTTTTCCCACCACACCATCTGGATTTAGACCATGCCTGGATTGGAATTTCTTAAGAGCTTCTTTGGTTTGATTATCAAAAATATTAGTGATGGTGTCGGTATATTTCATATCTTGCCAATACATTAATTTTTGTTTAATTATTGGAACAATCTTGTTGCTTTTATGAAGCACTAGTTTTGTTTTTGGATTGTAATCTATTAATGGAATTGTATCTTCTGGGTATTCTTTAAGCAAATTTAAAGATTCTTTTAGACTCTGATAAACAGCGTGCTTAGGTTTGCACTTTTGTAAAATATCGTCAAGGTTATTATCTACTATTGCTTGAAAAAGTAAATTATTTACCTCTATATTTTTTTCTTTTAAATCCCAATCTTTATAAATACTCTTCGGATTCACTTTCCCTTTTGATATATCCGAAACATATTTTTGTAAATTTTTTGTAAAGAATAAATCAAAACTTCCTTTTTGAATAGTATCCATGTCATTGTATTTGCTTTCTAACTGCACCAATTGAGAATAGTTGTAGTCTTCTGGATTCATACCTTCCGTGTCACAATTTTTTAAATCACTAAAAAAGGATTCTCGTAACTTAGTGGTGTTCCAAACGGTTTGATTATGAAAGTTTTTGTAAAATGAGGTGATTTTTGGATCATTAATTTTTTTTATTTCCAAAGAATCTATTGTGATCAAATTGTCTTGAAATACATAATCTATAATTGATGTATTGCCCATGTTGTTTTTGGAAGTGCAAAAAAACAGCAATCCCAGCGTTAAAAAGAAAGAATATTTCATTTTTATATTTTTTTTGAACAAGATAATATACTTCACAATAATTGTATTTCAAAAAATGTGCCAATAGGTTTGTATCCTAATTTTGAGAAAAACCAACGGCATTTTATTTGGCATTAACCAAATTAAGTATTTTGTGAATTTAAAGCATGGTTTCGAAATGTTTTTCAAAACTGTCATGCTACGAATTTGGTATTGAAAGGGGAGTTCAAAAGTAATGTTTTTATTTTTAAAAATACTTAGAACTCTAATTATTTTTCTTCAAAAATATGCTAAAATGTTTTGTTCTTGGCATATTATCGTTTTCTATTAAACAAGATTCTATTGATTTTCCTTTTTCGTAATGCGACATTTTCTGTTAAACAGATGTCTTTTGCTAAAAATTCATAAATATTACTTCTTTTTTAAACTTTGTAAAAGTTTCACAATAAAGTATTTATATTTTTTTGCAAAAAAAAATATAAATTTTTAATTTAAAATTTGGAAATTTAAAACATTATTACCTATCTTTGCCCCACCTTATGCGAAAGTAGCTCAGTTGGTAGAGCTCCAGCCTTCCAAGCTGGTTGTCGCGAGTTCGAGCCTCGTCTTTCGCTCATACTATAACCACTCTAAAAAGAGTGGTTTTTTTATATAAATGTATGTGTTAAATTAGGAAGACTTTACTTTTTCTTTTATACTATCAAACCAATTGGAAAGGACAGGTAGCAGCATGGTAGAGGTTTTTAAACAAGGGCTTATAAAAATCGATTTTTCTTGTGTTTCTTTAGACATAAAAAAATAATTGCTGTTTATTTTTTGAAACAAGCCTAAAACAATTCCTAATAATAATGCCGTTTTAATTACCGCAAATAGACCTCCAAGAATTGTATTAAGCCAACCTAAAAATGCAAAACTAAATAAACGGGTAAATATTTTAGCTAACAAATGAATGGCAACAATCACTACTAGTAGAGTAACTATAAAAGCAGTAATTTTGGCGGTTTTTTCGGAAAATGCATAGTTTGTAATGAACCAATTTCCTATATTGTCCGAAAATTTAATTGCTATATATACACCAATTATAAATGAAATTAACGAAGCTAATTCAAGAAAAAAACCATTAGAAAATCCTTTGTAAAAACTATAAGCCAGTAAGGCTCCTAATAAAATATCTATAAAAATCATACTTGTAATTATTTAAGGTTAAGAGTGCAAAATGCTAATTGCAAAACAATTGCCCTACGTTTGCATTTAAAAGCAAAAATATAAATTAATTTATGTTTTCAAGTATGTATATTTGCAAAACTAATAGGTTCTTAGTAGTTTTATCTAAAACAACTAGAAATTTACTATTTATAAATAAAATTACCATACATATAGCATGTCAAGAGATATACAACTAAAAGAACGATGGGAAAACTTAGTCACTATTTTGTCTAATCAATTCTCACAAGGTGAAAACCTCGATTTAGACGCAATTATTTATTTAGTTGGCGTACAAGAATTGGGTAAATTTAACACCAAATACCAAAAAGACGAAAAACTAAACCTTATGCATATTGCCATTTGTCGTTTGTTAGAACCTTATGGATATTACGAATTTGAGCATTTTGATAACGATGGTTGGCCGCATTACAAAGTAAAAGAAAGTTTACCTACACTTAAAGCAGGAGAACAATCGGTGTTGATGAAAGAAGCAATAGTAACTTATTTTCTTGAAAAAGATATTATCCAGTAAAAATCAACAATAATTTTGAGTTTTAATATTGAAAATAAATGTACTAACACTAGCATTTATTTTAAACTAAAATGATTAAATTTGCAATCTAGCATTTATAAAATGATACAAAAAATACAAGAATATATTCAAGAAGTTGCCACATTTACAACGCAAAACAAAGAAGAATTAGAGATTTTCAGAATAAAATTTTTAGGGTCAAAGGGTTTGGTAAAATCTATTTTTGCCGAATTTAAAAATGTCCCAAATGAACAAAAAAAAGAGTTTGGGCAGGTAATTAATTTGCTAAAAACAACTGCTGAAGAAAAAGTAAATTCCATACAAGAATTATTAGAAAGCAAGCAAGAAATAAAAAGCTTTTATGGGGATTTAACAAGACCCGAATCGCCTATTTTATTAGGATCTAGACACCCAATATCTTTAGTGAGAAATCAAATAATAGATATTTTTTCAAACATTGGTTTTAATGTTTCTGAAGGGCCTGAAATAGAAGACGATTGGCACAATTTCACAGCATTAAATCTTCCAGAGTACCATCCCGCTCGAGACATGCAAGATACTTTTTTTATACAAACAAATCCAGACATATTACTAAGAACCCACACTTCATCGGTACAAGTAAGATACATGGAAAATAATACGCCACCAATACGCACCATTTCACCAGGAAGAGTTTTTCGTAACGAAGCAGTTTCCTCTCGTTCGCACTGTATTTTTCACCAAGTTGAAGGATTGTATATAGATAAAGACGTTTCTTTTGCCGATTTAAAACAAACTCTTTTATACTTTACGAAAGAAATGTTTGGAAAATCAAAAATTAGACTTCGTCCATCTTACTTTCCATTTACAGAACCCAGTGCCGAGGTAGATATTTACTGGGGACTTAAAACCGAAACAGACTACCGAATTACAAAAGGAACTGGTTGGTTAGAAATAATGGGCTGTGGTATGGTAGATCCAAATGTGTTAAAAAATTGCAGCATTAACCCAGAAGAATACAATGGTTTTGCTTTTGGTATGGGAATTGAACGAATTGCAATGTTGCTTTACCAAATAGGAGATATCAGAATGTTTTATGAAAATGATGTCCGATTTTTAGAACAATTTAAAGCAACAATCTAGTTTTTTTAGATTTTATAATCTGAAAAGTAACATTTTGATGTGTGGTTCTCTAAACTATTGGTCATGTTGTTCTTTTAGAAAATAGCCTTTTTTTAAATTAACACGATTAATATCTTCGAATAATAAATTTCAGTGCTAATTGAACAACGCAAAACTAGAAAATAAATAGAATACAATAATATTTCCGTTGTTTTTCATTTTGTAAAATGGTTAATAAGAATTACTTTTGTATAACTCTAACCTTTTTAATAGCAAGATGAATTTAAACACACAACAATTACAAGATTTTACACAACAAGTACGTAGAGATATACTCCGTATGGTACACGCTGTTAATTCTGGACATCCAGGTGGTTCTTTAGGCTGTGCAGAATTTTTAGTGGTTTTATACCAAAACATACTAACCAGAAAAGAAGGTTTTGATATGAATGGCTATGGAGAAGATTTGTTTTTCCTATCCAATGGACATATATCGCCTGTATTTTATAGCGTTTTAGCACGGAGTGGATATTTTCCCGTAAATGAACTTGCAACTTTTAGAAAATTAAATACCAGACTGCAAGGACACCCAACCACACACGACGGTTTACCAGGAGTCCGTATTGCCTCAGGCTCTCTTGGTCAAGGACTATCTGTTGCAATAGGAGCTGCACAAGCTAAAAAGTTAAACAATGACCCTCATTTAATTTACACTCTTCATGGAGATGGCGAATTACAAGAAGGGCAAAACTGGGAAGCAATCATGTATGCATCGGCGAAGAAAGTAGATAATTTAATTGCAACCATCGATTTAAATGGAAAACAAATAGATGGAACAACCGACGAGGTTTTAAATATGGGAAGCATTCGTGCTAAATTTGAAGCATTTGATTGGATTGTTTTAGATATCCATAAAGGAAATTCTATTCAAGACATAATCTCAGGATTAAATCACGCAAAAACCTTAACAGGAAACGGAAAACCAGTATGTATATTGTTGCATACCGAAATGGGCAATGGTGTAGATTATATGATGTATTCGCATGCTTGGCACGGAAAAGCCCCTAATAATGAACAACTAGAAAATGCATTGGCACAAAACCCAGAAACATTAGGAGATTATGTTGCTCAAACAGAAATAGGAGAAAAAGAACCTAGTTTTGAAGTTGCAATAGAAATGAATTCCCATAATAGCAACAAACCATTATTAGAAATCACCGAAAATGGAGTGGCCGCACTAAATACTGGTAGCAAAGATACTCGATCTGGATTTGGTGCTGGAATGACCGAATTGGGACAAACAAATGAAAACGTAGTTGGACTTTGTGCCGATTTAATAGGCTCTTTAAAGTTTGACGATTTTAAAAAAAACCATCCAGAGCGTTTTTTTCAAATAGGAATTGCCGAAGCAAATATGATAGGAATTGCAGCTGGTTTAACTATTGGAGGGAAAATACCTTTTACAGGAACTTTTGCAAATTTTTCTACGGGACGTGTTTACGATCAAATTCGTCAATCTGTTGCTTATTCTGATAAAAACGTGAAAATTTGTGCTTCCCATGCAGGTTTAACACTTGGAGAGGATGGAGCAACACACCAGATATTAGAAGATATCGGATTAATGAAAATGTTGCCTGGTATGACCGTGATTAACACCTGCGATTATAACCAAACTAAAGCAGCAACCATTGCAATTGCAAATCATCACGGACCTGTTTATTTACGTTTTGGTCGTCCAGTGGTTCCAAATTTTATGCCTTCTAACGAACCTTTTGTTATCGGGAAGGCTATCTTATTACAAGAAGGAACCGATGTAACTATTGTAGCAACTGGACATTTGGTTTGGGAAGCATTGCTTGCTGCGGAAAAATTAAAGGAGCAAGGAATTAGTGTGGAAGTAATTAATATTCATACTATTAAGCCATTAGATGAAAATGCAATTCTACAATCAGTAGAAAAAACAAAATGTATTGTAACGGCAGAAGAACACAATGTTTTGGGTGGTCTTGGCGAGAGTGTTTCCAGAGTTTTAGCACTTAACAAGCCGCTACCACAAGAATTTGTTGCCGTTAGAGATAGTTTTGGCGAAAGTGGCACTCCAGAGCAACTTATGGATAAATACGAGTTAAATAACCAAGCAATTGTAAAAGCGGCCCTTATTGCAATTGCCCGAAAATAAAAAAAAAACTGTTTTTTTACCTATAACATTAGTAGCAGTGAAATTTGTAGTATTTGCAAAATTTTACTGCTACTGTTTTTTACTGATCTCAAAAATAGTTAAAACTATGACTTTTAGTGTAATTTTCTTTCAGGTTCTAAATATTTTGACACTAATTTCATAAATTCTCGCCAATTAATTTGTACTGATTTATAAAATTTGCATCAAATAAGTTAAGTTCTGGAGTCTTGTAAACCTGTAGCTTGCTAATAAACACTTGTTTTTTAGGTATATATTAGTTTGTTTTGTAATATTAAATTCCATTGATAGATATTTTTGCATTTCCTGTAATATTTAAAAATGCAACAATTGCAGTATTTGTAAGCTGAATTTTTTCTAGCGTTAAAGAATTTAATTTTCCATTTACAAAAATACCTTGCATAGGAGAATAATTAGTAAGGTAAGACAAAATACTTTTCTTTCCTTCCTCTAAATTTGGTTCAATAGAATAGCGGCAGCTTTGTCTTATTTTTTGTAAAATAATGCTTTGTGCCAGCCAATTTGCGGTTTTTATTAATTTGCTTTTGGTTTCTATGGCGTAATCTAAATCATCAAAATAAAGTTCTTTTGTTTGGTTATTATATTGTGGAAATCCAGACAAATATATCTTGCCGTTTAAGCTTCCAATTAAATCTAGAGCAATAATCATTTTGCTGTTTTTATGCCATATTTCAACATTTTGTACAGTCACTTTTCTTTTTTCGTTCCCAAAAGTTTGTCCTTTGAAGTTAGCGGTCATTATTCTAGAGGCATCTTGATAGGTTGAAACGGCAGCAATGTTTGCGTTAATTTTATCTGGTAATGTTGTTGCAGATTTTAAAATTATTTTAGCTTTATCAAATTCTGTATTTGGTTTTGTTCCAATAAAAGATTCCATAAGGCACTTTAAACCTACATTTAAACGTATTGCTTTTTTTTCTATGATGGATTGTGTGGTGTATAATTCTTGTGGAACTATCTTTAGCCAAGTTTGGTAAGTGGTGCTTAGTTGTATTGGCTGACTAGCTTTTTGAACTAGTTCTAGTATATTTGTTTTAAAATCAAGTGTTTTATTTAAAGACTCGTCAATTGTTTTTTCAATTTTGTTTCTAAATAATTTTATTGTTGAATTTATTAAATAAGTAATAGCTATTTGTTTCCCAGCAATGGTAATAGAGGGACTTTCATTCCAATAAAAATCTATTAATTGCGTTTGTGTGTTAATTTTCCAATTAGTCATTCTTACATCACTCAATAAGGTGATGATTCCATTTAAATTAAACTCTTTCGTGTCGTATAAATCCATTCCTAAAGCACTTGTTCCATATTTGATTTTTACCCAAATTTTTAAAGGAATTACACTTTTTAATTTCGAGTTATCTTCTGTCATCAAAATTGGTGCTTGCTTCCATATTTTCATTTGTGTATTATCGTCTTCCAAGTTGTAATCTTCATAAATTACATCTACAATTGTTTTGTTAGTTTGTTTTTCAATATCTTGAATAGATAAATTTACAGGAAAACTAATGTAAGAAGATGTTACAGGGAATATTACTGCTGTTGCATTGTCTGGTTCGGGTTTCATTAATTCAATTTTTTGTACAGAAGAGCAGGAGTTTAGTAAAAAAAGTAAAAGGATAAGATGCAGTAAGAGTAGTGCTTTTTTCATTTATTTTTAAAAATATTTAAACAAATGTAAAAAAATATCTTTAAATTTTGATTCTACAAGTGTAACAAAATAGAATTCTTTCCGTCTTATTATCGAGACACGCAAAAAAGAATTAAATTTGTATTAAATTTAGCTAAAATATGTTTCCTTACATTATGCATAGAACAAAAAAAACAGCTGTATTGGTATTCTTTTTATGGAATATTCTATTATTTGGACAGGGCAAAAAATGGACTTTGGAAGAATGTGTAGATTATGCTATCCAAAACAATATTTCTATTAAACAATCTAGCTTAGACGCACAAACAAGTTTATTATCTAAAAAAGATGCTTTTGGAAAATTTCTTCCCACCATTAACGCACAAGCATCGCATTCTTGGAACATAGGATTAAACCAAAACATTACAACGGGATTACTAGAGAATCAAACCACACAATTTACTTCCGCTGGGTTAAACGTTGGGATTGATATTTTTAAGGGTTTGCAAAATATAAATCAATTGCGAAAATCTAATTTGACAATTATTGCGGCTAAATACCAGCTAACAAAAATGCAAGAAGACATTTCGTTAAATGTAGCTAATGCTTATTTGCAAATTCTTTTTAGCAAAGAAAACTTAAAAGTACAACAACAGCAACAAGTATATGATAGCGGACAGCTAGTTCGTAGTCAAGAATTAGTAGAAGCAGGAGTAATACCTCGTGGCGATTTGTTAGATATACAAGCAACATTAGCAGCAGATAATCAAAAAATTATTGTAGCTGAAAATACATTGCTACTAGCAAAGCTAAGCCTTGCACAATTGCTTCAAATAAAAGATTTTGAAACATTTGATATCGCAAATTCTGATTTAGAAGCTCCAGAAAGCACCATACTACTTCAACAACCAAAAGACATACTAGAAATAGCGAAGCAAACTAGAGCGGAACTTAAAATAGCCGAAACAAATGTACAAATAGCCGAAAAAGATTTAAAAATAGCTCGTGGTGGTTTTTTGCCAAGTTTGCAGGGTTTTTATAACTTTAATACTAGAGCTGCCTACTCTGATAGAATAGTTGGATTTCAAACAAATACCACAAATCCTACTTCTATTATTGGATTTGTAGAAGGAACTAATCAAAATGTATTGCAACCAAATTTCAGTACAATTTTAGGAAAACCAGATGCCGTTTTCAATCAATTTAGTAACAATAAAGGACAGAGTTTTGGAATATCCTTAAACATGCCTATTTTAAATGGCTTTTTTACAAAAAATAATGTAGCAAGGTCTAAAATTGCACTAGAACGATCTAAAATTATGTTAGAACAAGAAAAATTGTCTCTAGAAAGAACCATTTTTACCTCTTATACAGATACACAAGGAGCTCAAAAGTCTTACGAAGCCGCTCTAATTGCACTAAAAGCAAGAGAAAATGCCTTACAATACGCAAAGGAACGCTATGAAATTGGATTAATGAATGTGTTTGATTATAACCAAGTCCAAACAGTATTCTCGAATGCCCAATCAGAGGTTTTACGTACCAAATACGACTATATTTTTAGAACAAAAATTTTGGAATTCTACTTTGGAATTCCCATTAATAATAAGAAATAAAAAAGATGACTAAAAAAACCACATATCTAGTAATAGGAGGAATAATAGGAGCGATAATTTTGTTAATTTCGTTGAGCAAAGCAGGAGTTTTTGGCGAAAAAGACAAAGGAAAAGAAGTAGAAATAGCAAAAGTAGAAGAAAGAACCATAATAGAAACCGTTTCGGCAACAGGAAAAATTCAACCAGAAATAGAGGTTAAAATAAGCTCTGAAGTATCGGGTGAAATTATTACGCTACCTGTTAAAGATGGACAAATAGTAAAAAAAGGAGATCTTCTGGTGCGTGTAAATCCTAAACTTTACACACAAGGACTCAATAGATCCCAAGCGGGACTTTCTAACACAAAAGCAGGACTAAGCCAAATAGATGCACAATACAAAGAAGCAAAATTAAGCTATGAACGTAGCCAAAAATTATTTGAAAAAGGAATAATTTCTAAAGCTGATTGGGAAAAATCGATAGCAACTTTTGAAGGAGCAAGAGCTGCAAAACAAGCAGCATATTATACCGTGCAAAGTGCTTCGGCTACTGTAAACGAATCTAAAGAAAATCTGGGAAAAACAGCTATTTATTCTCCGATTGATGGTACAATATCAAAGTTAGGGGTGGAATTAGGAGAAAGAGTTTTAGGCACACAACAAATGACAGGAACCGAAATGATGCGAGTTGCCAACCTAAATAATATGGAAGTGGAGGTGGATGTAAACGAAAATGATATTGTAAAAATTGCCATTGGAGATGTAGCAAAAGTAGAGGTAGATGCTTACTTAAACAAACAATTTAAAGGAATTGTAACCAGTATTTCTAATTCGGCAAACGCTACCGTTTCTGCAGATCAAGTAACTAACTTTAAAGTTAAGGTACGTATTCTTAAAGATTCTTACCTAGATTTAACACAAGGAAAACCTGCAAGCTATTCCCCTTTTAGACCAGGAATGACTGCAACGGTAGATATTGAAACTACTAGAAAAGAAAAAATAATTGCAATACCAATAAGTGCCGTAGTTATGCGAATAGATACTACTGCAACTAGAAAAATACTGATGGAAGAAGATGCAGAAGATTCTGACACAAATGCTGCTGAAACCGATGGAAAAGATGAAAAACGATATGAATGTGTTTTTGTAAAAAAAGCGAAAAAGGTAAAATTAAAAATAATAACCACAGGAATTCAAGACAATTCGTACATACAAGTTTTGTCTGGACTTGTTAAAGGAGATACTATAGTTACAGGGCCTTATTCGTTAGTTACTAACGAGTTAAATCCAAACGATAAAGTTTTTGTAAAAGACAAAAAATAAGTGTGAAAAAATTAATTTTTCATGCAAAATAAAATCAAAAGTGTTTCTGTTAAGAAGCACTTTTTTAGTTAAACAAAACAAAATAACTTTGTATCTTTGACACAAATACAAACCCATTGATTTCTAAAAACACTATCGATCTTGTTTATGAAACTGCCCGAGTAGAGGAGGTAATTGGCGATTTTGTACAGTTAAAAAGAGCAGGAAGTAATTTTAAAGGACTAAGCCCTTTCTCAGACGAACGATCTCCTTCTTTTATGGTATCGCCAGTAAAGCAAATTTGGAAAGATTTTAGTTCTGGAAAAGGAGGGAATGCAATTGCTTTTGTAATGGAACACGAGCATTTTTCTTATCCAGAAGCCATCAGGTATTTGGCAAGAAAATACAATATTGAAATAGAAGAAACAGAGCAATCCTCGGAAGAAAAAGAGCAAGCAGGAGAAAAGGAAAGCATGTATTTGATTTCTGAATTTGCAATGAAATACTTTCAAGACAACATGTTAAATACCGATGAAGGAAAATCGGTAGGATTCTCTTATTTTAAAACTAGAGGATTTACAACCGAAACCATCAAAAAATTCTCCCTAGGATATTCTCCCAGTGAATGGGATAGTTTTACAAATCATGCACTAGAAAAAGGATATAAACTGGATTATTTAGAAAAGGTAGGGCTAACAATTAAAAGAGAAAATGGCAAAAACTTTGACAGATTCAAATCTAGGGTTATGTTTCCTATTCAAAGTATGTCTGGGCGAATAGTAGGATTTGGTGGAAGAATTTTAACTAATGACAAGAAAGCAGCAAAATACCTAAACTCTCCAGAGAGCGAAATTTATCATAAAAGCAAAGTTTTATACGGCATATATCATGCAAAACAAGCTATTGCAAAACTAGATAATTGCTATTTATGCGAGGGATACACAGATGTTATTCAAATGCACCAAGCAGGAATTGAAAATGTGGTAGCCTCCTCAGGAACGGCTCTAACTCCAGATCAAATAAGACTTATTAACAGATTAACCAAAAACATAACCGTTCTTTTTGATGGTGATGCTGCAGGCTTACGGGCTTCTATTAAAGGAATTGATTTAATTCTAGAAGAAGGTATGAATGTAAAGGTTTGTAGCTTTCCGGAAGGAGAAGATCCAGATAGTTTTGCAAAAAAAACACCTTTAGAGCAGCTAATTCCGTATTTGGAAGAAAATTCGATGGATTTTATCCAATTCAAAGCATCTCTATTAATAAAAGATGCGAAACAGGATCCAATAAAAAAAGCCGAATTAATTCAGGAAATGGTTAAAAGCATTTCTAAAATACCAGATAGAATAAAAAGAGAAATTTATATCCAAGAATGTTCTAGAATTATGGATATTTCGGAAGGAGTTTTGTTTAACACTCTCGCTCAGTTTATTAAAAAAGAAGATAACGACGCTACCAAAGAATTTAAAAAAGACCAAAAAGCCTTTGAAGTTTATAAAAATGAAAATCAAACAATACAATCTGGTATAGATGTCTTATACGAATTGGAACGAAAACTAATAGAAATATTGTTACTTTATGGTGCAATTGAAGAAGATTTTGACGATTATTACATTAAAGCTACTGAAAATGGGGAACTAACAGAAGTAAAAATTAACAACAAATACAAAGTCTTTGAACGTGTTTATTTAAGTTTACAAGAAGACGAAGTTGAACTATCTACTCCTGTTTTTCAAGAAATTTACACGAATTTAATAGCTTATTTTAACCAAAACAATGACTACCAAATAGAGCAATATCTTATGCAAATTACTCCCGAATTAGCACAGGAAGTCACCACTATTTTAATGGACGAAGAAAGGGTTTCTTTGCATAACTGGGAGGCAAAGCAAATATATGTTAAACAAAAAAATCAAACAATTAGTCAATATGTTTCCGAAACAATATTGTCCTTACGTTGGTTTTTAGTAAATAAAATTATTGAAGAAATGAAACAAAACATTAGTAAAGAAGACAATACAGAAACGCTTTCGATGGTGATGGATTATTCTAAATTAATTAGCAACTTTTCTAATAAACTAGATAGGGTTTTATCTAGATATTAATTGTCTAAAATATTGTAAATTTAAAACAAATGAATTTTAAAAACACACTAGAATTTGCACAACAATTAGATTTTCAAGACGAATTAAAAAAATATAGACAACAATTCATTTTTCCACAACATAATGGTAAAGATGTAATTTATTTTACTGGAAATTCACTTGGATTACAACCAAAATCCGCCAAAACCTACGTTGATGAGGTAATGACTGATTGGGCAAATCTAGGTGTGGAAGGACATTTTTATGCCGAGAAACCATGGTGGGATTACCAAGAACGTTTTGCAGAACCACTAAGCAAAATTGTTGGAGCAAAACCTTCTGAAGTTACTGTAATGAACACATTGACAGTTAATTTGCACTTACTAATGGTTTCTTTTTATCGCCCAACCAAAACACGATTCAAAATTATTTGCGAAGAAAAAGCATTTCCGTCCGACCAATATATGCTTCAATCACAAGTACATCATCACGGATTTGACCCAAAAGAAGCAATAATCGAAATTAAAAGACGAGAGGGGGAACACAATATTCGTCTGGAAGATATTGTAGCCAAAATTGAAGAAGTAGGCAACGAACTAGCCTTAGTATTATTTGGTGGGGTAAACTATTATACAGGACAAGTTTTTGATATGAAAAGCATTACAGAAACAGCACATAAAGTTGGGGCAAATGTCGGTTTTGACCTAGCTCACGCTGCTGGAAATATTAAATTAGAACTACACAATTGGGAAGTCGATTTTGCTGCTTGGTGTTCGTATAAGTACATGAATTCAGGACCAGGAAATGCTTCTGGTTGTTTTGTTCACGAAAAGCACCATCATTCCAACTTACCACGATTTGCTGGTTGGTGGGGACATAATAAAGATAGACGTTTCAAAATGGAACCAACTTTCAATCCTGTTCATGGAGCCGATGGTTGGCAAGTTTCTAATTTGCCAATTCTATCACTGGCACCTTATTTAGCATCGGTAGAACTATTTGCCGAAGTTGGAATGGAAAAACTAATCGCAAAAAGAAATCAAATAACAGCTTATTTAGAATTTATTGTTCACGAAATAGACAAAGAAGTGGATAGTACTTTCGAAATAATCACACCAACTAATCAAGAGGAAAGAGCTTGTCAATTATCTGTTTTTTTGCATGGAGAAGGCAGAAGCTTGTTCGATTACTTAACGAGTAATGGCATTATAACCGATTGGCGTGAACCAAACGTAATTCGTCTTGCTCCTGTTCCATTATATACTTCTTATGAAGATATGTACAGATTTGGACAAATTTTAAAACAAGGGATACTCTTAATTCATTCAAAATAAAATGACAAAACAACAAATTTTACAAAATTTTGATCCATCACAGCCAGGATTAGCCGATGCAACTATTTTTGGATTACCATTTTCTTCAGAACAATCAGAAATTATCATAATTCCTGTGCCTTGGGAAGTAACCGTAAGTTATGGAGCAGGTGCGTCCGAAGGGACTGAAGCGGTTTTAAATGCTTCTTTTCAAGTAGATTTGAATCATCAAGATTTTCCAGAATTGTGGAAACTAGGAATGTATTATGCCGAAATTCCCGAATCTTGGAAAGCTAATTCAGACAAATACAAAGCCCTAGCTCAACCTATTATAGAAGCTTTGGAAAATGGGAAAGATATAACTAAAATTCCAGCTTTGCAATCTGATTTGGAAACCATAAACACAGTTTGTCGCGATTTACACACCCAAGTTAAAGAAACGGTTTTACATTGGATGAATCAAGGAAAAAAAGTCGTTCTTCTTGGCGGAGACCATTCCACACCGCTTGGATATTACGAAGCTTTAGCAACTCAACACGACAACTTTGGGGTTTTGCACCTTGATGCACACATGGATTTGCGTATTGCTTATGAAGGGTTTACTTATTCGCATGCGTCAATTATGTATAATGCATTGCAAATTCCACAAATTTCTAAAATAGTCCAAGTTGGAATTCGTGATTTCTGCGAACAAGAAGTAGATGTTGTAAAATCACAAAACGGAAGAGTTTTAGTTCACACGGATTCTGATTTGAAAAAAGAAGCTTTTGAAGGGAAAACTTGGGCAGAGCAATGTGATGCAATTATTGCTTCACTACCACAAAAAGTATGCATTTCATTTGATGTAGATGGAATGTACCCATGGTATTGTCCAAATACAGGAACACCAGTGCCAGGTGGTTTTTCATTTGAGCAAGCGACTTATTTATTCAATAAATTGGCCGAAAGTGGCAAAGAAATCATCGGTTTCGATTTAGTTGAGGTTGCACCAGGTGAAAACGACGATTGGGACGGAAATGTAGGAGCAAGAATGTTATTTCATATGTGTGGTGTGCTTGCCAAAAACAACGGTCTGAATGTTGGAACAAAAATTGAATTTGCAAAAAATTAAAATAAGTATCCTTTTTTGGTATTGTAGCACCAAATTACGAGAAACAATATGGTTATTTTTTTAACAAATTAGTTTTTAATATCTTTACAATAAAGTTGGTTTACAAAATTAGATAATTATGTTAAAAATAGAATCAATTCTCCTTTTGTGATAAATGTAAAAATAAGAGATTTCAAAAAAATGAAAAATTTATATCCGTAAAAATGAAAAAAGTAAAAAAAGTTGGTATTACATTATTAGTTATTTTTGTGTTTCTAGCTCTAGGAATTTATGCATATAGTCGTTATTTAATGCCAAAAAACGAAGGAAAAATAGCTATTAAAGGAATTTCTAAAAATACAACTGTATATTTTGATGAGTATGGAATTCCGCATATTTACGGAGCTACAGAACGAGACGCAATGATTGTTTTGGGTTATGTACATGCACAAGATAGATTATGGCAAATGGAACTCATGCGAAGAATTGCACCAGGAAGGCTAGCAGAACTTTTTGGAACAAAAGCATTAAAAAGCGATAAGCTTTTTGCGGGAATTGGAATAGAGGAGACCTCTCAAAAAATTGTTGATGAATTAGATAAAAATTCGGAAGTTTATAAATTATCAATGGCATATTTAGAAGGGTTAAATCAGTTTTTAGAAAACGGAACCACTCCTTTAGAATATGAATTAGTAGGTGTAAAAAAAGAAAAATTCACTCTTAAAGATATTTGTAATATTTATGGTTTTATGTCTTTTAGCTTTGCGGTAGGGCAAAAATCAGACCCTATGATGACGGATATTAAGTTAAAATTAGGAGATAAATATCTAAAAGATTTTGGTCTAGACGGAGAGTTTAGCACTACAAGAATCAAAAACTTTGAAGGAAAAGCAAAAGAATACAATGAAGTTTCTAAAACAATTGCTAGTTTGTTTACAACTATGCCTGTTGCACCTTTCTTAGGGAGTAATTCTTGGGTTATAGGGGGTGAAAAAACAAAATCAGGAAAGGTTATTTTTGCAAATGACCCTCACATCACTTTTTCGCAACCTTGCACTTGGTATGAAGCACACCTAGATAGCCCAAATCACGAGATGTATGGTTACTATATTGCTGGAACGCCATTCCCACTATTAGGACACAACCATCAATATGCGTATGGTTTAACCATGTTTATTAATGATGATGTGGATATGTTTGAAGAAGAATTAAATCCTGCTAACAACCAAGAATACAAATATGGTAGTGACTTTAAAAAATTCGAAATTATTAAAAAAACAATAAAAGTTAAAGATAGTTCCGATGTAGTTTTAACCATAAAAAAATCTATCCATGGGCCAGTAATTGATGAATTGTTAGGCTTAAAAGATAGAAAGAATTTGGCAATGTATTGGATATATACACAACAAAAAAACGACATTTTAAAAGCAGTTCATGCTCTATCTCATGCTAAAAATGTAACCGATTTTTACAAAAACACAGCACAACTGGCAGCACCAGGACTTAATATTATGTATGGCGATGCACTCGGGAATATTGGTTGGAAAGCTGTTGGTAAATTGTACAAACAGGATAAATCTGTTAATCCAAATTTTGTGCTAAATGGAGCAAACACAATTGACGATAAAAAAGAATTTTTGGATTTTTCTCAAAATCCATCGGCACTTAATCCTACTTGGAATTATGTCTATTCAGCTAACAATCAGCCACAAGCTGTTAATAACTTTTTGTACCCAGGCTATTATGCTCCAAACAATAGAGCGGATAGAATTGTAAGTTTTTTGGATTCTAAAAATAATTGGACAAAAGAAGATGTTGCAAAAATGATAAATGATGACACTTCTGTGGTAGAAGTAAAAAACACGCAAACTATTCTATCTAATTTGAATGACATCAATTTAAACAAAAATGAAAAAGAAGCATTTGCATTTTTAAATAAATGGAATGGAAACAATGCTACAAATGCAATTGCTCCTACCATTTACAATAAAATTATGTTTAGAATTTATGAAAACACCTTTAAAGATGAAATGGGGAAAGATATTTTTGAAACATTTATAGGAAGTCAAGTAATGAAAAGAATGATAGAACCGTTAGTTGCTAATGATAAAAGTATTTGGTGGGATAATATACAATCAAAAAACGGCATTGAGACAAGAAAACAAATATTTGAAACCTCTTTTCACGAAGCAATAGTCGCCCTTGAAAAACAACTAGGAAAAGATATGACTAAATGGACTTGGGGTAGTGTACATACGCTAGAACACCAACATGCACTTGGAAAAGTTGCGGCATTAAGAAGTTATTTTAATGTAGGCCCATTTTCCGTTCCAGGAACAGGAGAAGTTATTAATAATCTAAAATTCAATTATACTAACGATGGGTTGTATAAAGTGACAGCAGGACCATCTACCAGAAGAATTATAGATTTCTCTGATGTAGAAAACAGTATAAGTATTATTCCAACAGGACAATCTGGCGTACAAACAAGCCCACATTACAGCGATCAAGCCGCAATGTATAATGCAGGAAAATTTAGAAAAATGAAGTTAAATAAAAAAGAAATTATTGCAACTTCTACTAAACTAACTTTTGTTCCAATTAAATAATATGTATCTTCTACAATTAGAAAAAAACCAATTTAAAAAAAACCTGTTATAAACAATTAAATGCAAACTCCACAAAAAATAGCCATAGTAGGCTCTGGTTTAGTTGGAACTTTATTAGCAATTTATCTTAAAAAACACAAACATATTGTACATGTTTATGATAGAAGTGAAGATATAAGAAAGGTTGAGTTTTCTGGACGTTCCATCAATCTAGTAATGTCTCATCGGGGCTGGAAAGCACTAAGCGATATTGGACTAGAAGATGCCATAAAAAAAATTGGAATTCCAGTAGATAAACGTGCCATTCATTTGCAAAACGGCACACAAAATTACCAATATTATGGCAAAGAAGGAGAAGCCATTTTTTCTCTTTCTCGTGGAATACTGAATAGAAAAATGATTGATTTAGCGGAAGAAGCTGGAGTAAATTTTTTTTTTAATAGAAAAATTTGGGATGTTTCCTTAGCAACAGCAACTTTGTTTGAAGGAGATACAGAACAAGGGGAATGGCAAGAACTTAACTACGATATGGTTTTTGGTGCCGATGGTGCTTTTTCTAGAATCCGACATCGAATGCAAAGACAATCTATGTTTGATTATTCGCAAGAATTTATGAAACTTGGATATAAAGAATTACATATCCCAGCAAATGCTGATGGCTCTCATAAAATTGACAAAAATTCTTTACATATATGGCCAAGAGGAGATTTTATGCTTATGGGGCTAGCAAACCTTGACGGAAGTTTTACTTGTACTTTATTCATGCCTTTTGAAGGAGAAAATTCTTTCGAAAAGCTTACTAACGAAAATGTTTTAGTTGATTTCTTTGCTAATTTTTTTCCAGATACCAAAGAAGTTATTCCAGATTTAGTCAAAGATTTTTTTAAAAATCCAACTAGTTATTTAGCAATAATGAAGTGCTTTCCTTGGACTTATAACGATAAAGTTGCTCTAATAGGAGATGCTGCCCATGCTATTGTTCCTTTTTATGGGCATGGAATGAATGCTGGGTTTGAAGATATAAGTGTTTTAAATGAAATGATTTTAAAATATAAGAATGATTGGAAAACAATTTTCTCTGAATACCAAAAATCACGAAAATCAAATACCGATGCTATCGCAGAACTATCTCGACGAAATTTTGTAGAAATGAGCTCTAAAACTGCAGATGCGAATTTTCAACTCCAAAAAAAAATTGAAAAATGGTTTTCGGATAAGTATCCAGAAAAATGGTTGCCTCTGTATAGCAGAGTCACTTTTACCTTACAACCTTATTCAGAGTCACTTGTTATCGGAGATTTTCAAAATGCTATTATGGAACAAGTATTAAAAATAGATGATATCGCTAACAAATGGAATTCGGTAGAGGTAGAAAACATAATTTTGAAACTCTTAAAACAGGCGAATTAAAAAAAAGTTTTATTTTTATAAAAATATTATTGCAACACTGTTGCAATAAGTTAAATTTGTGTATCTTTGCAAAAAAAAGAAATATGAAAACACAAGTAACGCTTTTTATTCTGCTTTTATCTACCATGATGTTCTCGCAACAAAAATTTACTGGAAAAGTAGTAGATTTAAAAACAAACGAAGCAATTTCTAACACTACAATATATGCGTTTAATTTAAACAAATCTGTAACTACAAATATGGTAGGAAATTTTGTGATTATTGGAAATAGCACAAAAAAATTACAAGTCGAAGTCTCACATCTAGGATTTAAAACGAAAGTAATAACTCTTTTAGAAAACACTGAAAATGTTATTGCCTTAGATAACAATTTATTAGAAATAGACGAAATTATTGTTACTGGTGGTGGTGGAGGTAAAAGTAGAGAAAAGATTTCTTATGCCATAGAAACTATTAGCAAAGACGAATTGTATAAATCTGGGCAACTTTCGCTAGCAGCAAATTTATCTAAAATACCAGGGGTAAATAATTCTAGCAACGGAGTTGCAGCTACAAAACCTGTTATAAGAGGGCTTAGTAATACGAATATTGTTTTTTTAAATAATGGGATAAAAGCAGAAAATTTTCAGTTTTCTAGCAACCACCCATTTATAGCTGATGAGTTTTCTGCAAAAAAAATAGAAGTCATAAAAGGACCTGTTTCTCTTATATATGGCTCAGATGCAGTGGGCGGTGTGATTAATGTGATTAAAGAAAATGCTGCTCCTGTAAATACCATACAAGCAAGTATTAATAGCCAATATCATAGCAATACAGAAGGATTTGTAAATAATATTTCTGTAAAAATAGGAGGAGAAAAATGGTATGGAGGAGCTAGTTTTACTAGAAAATCGGACAAAGATTACAAAGATGGCAATGGAAAACAAATAATTAATACTCGATTTGAGGAGTTAAATTTAGGCACAACTATTGGGTATCGTAGCAAGTTAGGAAATTTTACCCTTTCTCACGATTTTGCAATGCCAAAATATGGAGTAACAAACCCAAAATCAGTTGTATTTATAAAAAATAATGACAGAGAAATAGAATATTGGTATCAAAGTTTAGACAATCATCTAATTGCTTCCAAAAATAAATTTTACATTGGTAAAAACACATTAGATGCAGATTTTGCATATCAGGAAAATAAACGGATAGGATTGAGCGATACTTCTAACCCAAACCCAGAAATGATTTTTGCAGAAATGCAATTGCAAACCATCTCTTATAATTTTAAATATACTTTTAATACAGATAATAATATCTTATACTTAGGATTTAATGGTGCAAATATAAATAACGATGCCAACGATTTTTATAAAAATAGCAACCCAATGCCTGATGCAAAGATTAACGATTTAGGTTTTTTTGTTATCAATGAACATAATTTATCAGAAAAGCTGAACTTAAATGCAGGAATTCGTTACGATATTAGAACCATGCAGTCTTTTCCATACACGGGTTCTGGACTTAGTAAATATACTGTGGATTTAAATTATGGAAATTTTAGTGGTTCTGTAGGAACAACTTATAAGTTAGAAAAACAAACCTTCAAATTAAATATTGCAAAAGGGTATAGAAGTCCAAACATCTCTGAGCTAACTCAAAACGGAATACATCAAAATAGGTTTGAAAGAGGAGATATTACTCTAAAACCACAAAATAATTATCAATTAGATTTTAACTATCATTTGCATACAAACAATTTAGTTTTTGATGTAAGTCCTTTCTATAATATGATTGACAAATATATTTTTATTGTGCAAACTACCGCTGTAGCACCAATTGGTGGAGGAAAAATATGGCAATATTTGCAAGCAGATGCAAACATATATGGTGGTGAGGCTAGCTTAGATTACCACCCACTTAGCTGGGCAGGTATTCATACAAACTATACTTATACAAGAGGAGAATTAAAACAAGGAGGATTTCTGACAGAAATTCCACAAAACAGATTAGTTGCAGAACTTAAATTAGAAAAAGATATAACTTCTTTCTTTAAAAATTCGTATCTTTTGTTTAACTACACTAGCTACCAAAGCCAAAATGAACTAGGTTATTCAGAAACATATACACCTTCTTACGAGTTGTTTAATATGAGTATTGGTGCTACACTTCAAATTAAAAAGCAAGATTTTAATTGGTATATTTCAGGAAACAATTTGCTTGACAAAGCCTATATAGATCATTTATCGCTATTAAAACCGATGAATTTGAATAATATTGGTAGAAATATTGTTTTTGGACTAAATATTCCTATTTCTGCTAAGTTGTAAGTTTAAACACAAAAAGGGGGCAATTATTGAAATTAATTACCTCCTTTTTTTAATTATACCAGAAAGTATAAGTGCTTTATAGTAAACGGCCGATTAAGTTAATTCTCTAACGGACTATTAATTTCCGTTTTTAGATATCATTTGGAAAAATAAAATTATCTTTGAATTAAAAAAATTGCAAATTCAAAAAAAATTTATATTTTTGCAATGTTCATACACATTTTGTTTGTTATCACGAAAGCTGGAGGGAATAGACCCATTGAAAGCTTAGCAACCTTCGTTACTACGAAAAGGTGCTACATTCTATCTCATTTTTAATCGAGAACAGATAACCATAAGTTTTTTCCTAAACTTTCCTGATAACATATATTTATTTTAAACAACCCAAATCAATAATGGGTAATTATATATGTCAGAAGAAACTAAAATACCAAAAGAGAATAATTGTAATTATTCACAAAGTATCCAGCAAGCTATTAAAGAAAGAATCCTTGTGCTAGATGGGGCTATGGGAACCATGTTGCAGCGATATAAATTTGAAGAAGATGATTTTCGTGGCAAACGCTTCAAAGATTTTCCACATCCTTTAAAAGGAAATAACGATTTACTATCTATAACACAACCCAAAGCTGTAAAGCAAGTGCATCGCTTGTATTTTGAGGCAGGAGCCGATATTGTAGAAACCAATACCTTTTCTGGAACAACAATTGGTATGGCCGATTATCACATGCAAGATTTAGTTTACGAGTTAAATTATCAATCTGCCAAAATTGCCCGTGAAGTTGCCGATGAATTTACCGACAGAAAACGTTTTGTAGCAGGATCCATTGGACCTACAAATCGTACTGCATCTATGTCACCAGATGTGAATGACCCAGGATTTCGAACAGTAACTTTCAATGATTTACGCATTGCTTACAAACAGCAAGTAGAAGCATTAATAGATGGTGGTGCAGATTTACTTTTAGTAGAAACTATTTTTGACACCCTGAATGCAAAAGCAGCTCTTTTTGCTATTGAAGAAGTGCAAGAAGAACGCCATATAGAAATTCCAATAATGGTTTCAGGAACAATAACCGATGCCTCGGGAAGAACACTTTCTGGACAAACTGCCGAAGCATTTTTAATTTCCATGGCTCATATCCCGCTATTAAGCATCGGGTTTAATTGTGCGTTAGGTGCCGATCAGTTAAAACCATACTTAAAAACATTGGCACATAACACCCAACTTAATATTTCGGCACACCCAAATGCTGGCTTACCAAATGCTTTTGGAGAATACGACCAATCGCCAGAAGAAATGCAAAGTCTAATCAAAGAATATTTGCAGGACAATTTAGTTAATATTATAGGCGGGTGCTGTGGGACAACGCCAGAACATATAAAATTAATTGCAGATGTTGCCAAAGAATTTAAACCAAGATTAACAAATAATTAAGCAACAACCCT
>DZCQ01000022.1 GCA_022730285.1 Flavobacterium psychrophilum | reverse complement strand
TAGATAATGCTTCGGGGAATGTATATGTAGCTGACAGGAATAATCATAGAATACGCAAAATAACAGGTGCGGTTTTAAGCACGGCATCTTACACACAAGTTGGTGGTTTTACGGTGTATCCTAACCCTTCTAACGGGGTGTTTACTGTAGAGGCACAAAATAATGCAACAGTAACCGTATTTGATGTGCTGGGCAAACAAATTGCCTCACAAAAAATAACAGTGGGTACAGCAACCCTAAACCTAAGCAGTTTTACAGCAGGTATTTATTTTGCTAAAATAACCACCGAAAACAACCAAACACAAACAGTAAAATTGATTAAAGAGTAATACTTAAATACAAATAATACACAAAGGCTTCAAAAAATTTGAAGCCTTTGTGTATTTAAATATTACCTTTATAAACTAAAATTTTATAGAAAACAATTTCCTAAAGCACATTATTTGTGAAAAATACCTCTTTGTAATTTATAACTTACAAAAAAAAAATCTGTATTCTAAATTATATTTTGGAAAAGAAAAAATTAAATTAATTTATTTTAGAAAAAACTTAAATTATAAATTAAAATTCAAGTACTTTGCACACTTTTGTTAAGGGAAATAATTAATGAAGAAAAAAATAGAAATTCTGGCTCCTGCCAAAGATTTAATTCAAGGAATTGCTGCCATTAATAGCGGTGCCGATGCTATATATATTGGTGCTCCGTTGTATGGTGCTAGGTCAAATGCTACTAATTCTATTGAAGATGTGGCCGCATTGGTCAAATATGCACACCTTTTTAACGTACAAGTTTTTGTAGTTATCAACACTATTTTGTATGATAACGAATTGGAAAATTGTCGACAAATGATTTGGCAATTGTATGATATTGATGTTGATGCATTAATCATTCAAGATATGGCAATTCTCGAGATGGATTTGCCACCAATAGTGCTTCACGCCAGTACACAAACCAACAATCGTGATGCTGCTAAAATTAAATTCTTGAAAGAAGCAGGAATAAAACGGGTTGTTTTGGCTCGTGAATTGAATTTGCATCAAATAAAAGAAATCAGCCAAGCAAGTGATGTCGAATTAGAATTTTTTGTTACAGGTGCGTTGTGTGTTTCGTTTAGTGGCAATTGTTATATGAGTGTCGCCAATGGCGAACGCAGTGCCAACAGAGGTTCGTGTGCTCAAAATTGTCGTTTGCCTTATAATTTGATTGATGGAAATGGCGAAACATTAATCAAAAATAGTCATTTGTTATCCATAAAAGATTTTGATGTTACCGACCAAATTCCAAATTTGATTGAAGCAGGAATTTGTTCCTTCAAAATTGAAGGACGATTAAAAGATATTGTTTATGTAAAAAATAATGTGGCTTTTTTACGTCAAAAATTAGATGCTTTTTTAGATAAAAACAGCGATAAATATATCAAAGCATCTTCTGGAAAATGTACTTTTTCCTTCGATTCATCACTTGACCGAAGTTTTAATCGTGGCTATACCGATTATTTTGTGAACGAACGATACCAATCTATCGGATCTTGGGAAAGTCCAAAATCGAAAGGACAATATATTGGGAAATTGATTGCAACGATAGGAAATTCGTACCAAATTGAAAACGGCGAATTACTGAATAATGGCGACGGTTTGTGTTTTATTAACGAAAATAACGAAGCCGACGGCATTTATGTTAATAAAGTCGAAAACGGAATTGCCTATCCAAATGTGCTAAAGGAAATTCCAAACGGCACTTTTATTTACCGAAATAATGATGCTGCTTTTATCAAAATTGTAGAACGAGAAGACAGTGCGGTTCGTAAAATTGGCACAAAATTGTTGTTAACAGAAAACGAAAACGGTTTTGAATTAACTGCTATTGACGAAGATGAAAATGTTAGCAAAGTAACTTTAATTCACCCAAAAGAGATTACTAAAAACAACGAATCGATTGCAGAAAATTTTAAAATAAATTTAGCAAAAACGGGTTTTACACCTTATGTTATTGATGAAATTGAAATTAATTTTAGCCAGAATTGGTTTTTACCTATTTCTAAAATCAATGAAATGCGACGAATGGTTTTGGAACAATTGTCTGAAATTCGTTTAGCAAATTATCATCGTGAGGAGCATCAAATCGAGAAAACGAAGCATCCATATCCTGAAACAAAACTCGATTTTATGTACAATGTTGCCAACAAACAAGCTCGTAAATTTTATGAACGGCACGGTGTAACCGAAATCGAAAAAGCGTTTGAATTGCAATGGGATCCAGGAAAATCGAGAGTAATGACCACCAAATATTGCATTAAATATGAATTAGAAAAATGCCCAAAATACCATAAAGATACCTTAGGTGTAAAAGTCAAAGAACCTTTGGTTTTGAAACAAGGCGAACTGGAATACAAACTAAAATTTAATTGCAAACCCTGCGAAATGGAAATTTGGGAAAAAGATGCCGAATTTGAAATTGAGGAAGATTAAAATTTAGATAAACTCTGTACGTACAAATTTTCGACTTTTTTTCGAGCCCAATCTGTTTTTCTTAAAAAAGTTAAACTAGATTTTACAGATGGATTTTCTTTAAAACAATTTATGTTAATTAGTTCCCCAAGTGTATCAAATCCATAAAAATCAACAAGTTTTTCAACAATTTGCAAGAGTGTAATACCGTGTAAAGGATTATTAATTTGTGTCATTTAAAAAAAGAATATGTAATGTGCTACAATCTACTTTGTAATTTTAGAATTATTTTTTTGATAGAATTTTTTGTATTTTGGGTAGGTAATTGCTCCTATTAAGGCAATTCCTCCTAAAGAATACCATATCCAATCTAACGATTTTGCCTCTCCACTTGCATAAGAATGCAAACCTACCAAATGAAAATTCACCCCATAATAAGTAAACAATATAGATACAAATGCAAACATACTCATTAAGTTAAAAACCCATTTTCCTCTTAACATTGGAACAAATCTAGCGTGGATAACAAAGGCATAAATCATAATGCTTATTAGTGCCCATGTTTCTTTAGGATCCCAACCCCAATAACGTCCCCAAGACTCATTTGCCCATTGTCCACCAAGAAAATTACCAATGGTTAGCATAACTAACCCAATGGTCAATGCCATTTCGTTAATATAAGTAAGCTCCTGTATATTTAAGTCCATTTTTGCTTTATTCTTAGTATTGGTAAAAAAGATTAAAAGCAAACTTACAAATCCTAAAATCATGCCCAAAGCAAAAGGTCCATAACTAGCAACAATTACAGCAACGTGAATCATCAACCAATAGGAATTTAATACCGGTTGTAAGTTTGCTATTTCTGGATCAATCCAGTTTGCATAAGCAGCTGCCAATATCATTGCGGTTACAAAAGCAGCAGATGCAACAGTCAATTTAGATTTTCTATCAAAAGCTAATCCAAAGAACATGGTTGCCCAAGCTACATAAACAATAGCTTCATAAGCATTACTCCAAGGTGCGTGACCAGAAATATACCAACGTGCAATTAAAGCAATGGTATGCAATACAAAAAGTAGTACTATTGCAATATGCACCATATTAATCCCAAGATGAAGATATTTGTGGTCTTTAAAAATTTGCAAAATTATTAAAAACAACATCAAAACAGCAGTACCCATGTACCAATAAGGTAATTTTTGAAGAATATTATACTTATTGTATAAAATTTCGGCTACAACTTTTTCGGAACTTGGCATTATTTTACCACCAAATTTAATTTGGTATCTTGTTATTCCATCAAGATAAAAATCTGGTTCTTTATAATTGTTATTTTTAACTGCATTTTCTAATGATATTAAGTAAATGGGTAAAATTTGTTTTGTGAAAATAGAATCCATTCCTTTTAAGTTTTCTTGCCCTAATTCTGGATAAGAAACCCATTTGTTGTTTTCATCATATGGAATAGGAAATATTTTTAAAATACTACCAGAAAGTGCCAAGTTCAATAAGTTTACTTTCTTATCTGCTTCTATAAAATCTTTTTCAAAATTATTAGGATTTGCAACTTTGTAAGAACTTTCTAAATATTTAGACAATTTATAGTTTCCTTTTTCGTCAAAAAAATCGATAAATTTAGCTAAAGCAACATCTTTATTAATACCAATAATTTTACGAATACTATCGTTTCCAGATTTTAGATAAATTAAAGGAACTTCGTACCAAGCATTTGGGTATTGTGTCATGGATATAAAAACTTGATCAGAATTCATATCTTTATAGCTGTCTTGGTGACTAACCTTTCGTAATAATTCTGATGAAAAAGTATTAACAGGCTTCATACGTCCACCTGCATCTTGTATAATTAAACGTGCAAATTTTGCAGCATGTTCTTTGCTAACCTTTCTTTTATCTAAAACAGAATCTATTTGTTGTGGCGTAAAAGAAGTTGCATTATGATTTTGTGAATATGCTGAAAAAGAAAATAAAAAAATAATTATAGGCAATAATGTAGCTTTTTTTTCTTTCACGACTGCAAGTTTTTGTTTCAAATCTGCAAAGCGAGTGTTTTTTGTAAATAAAATTGCTAACATAGAAAAGAATAATAAAAAATAGCCAATATAAGTAATCCAAGTACCCCAAAAATCATGACTTACAGATAGTTGTGTCCCTTGTTCGTCTGGGTCAAAACCAGATTGAAAGAAACGATAACCACGATAATCCAACACATGGTTCATATAAATATCTGCATTAAATGATTTAGTATCCAAAACTGTTACTTGACTTTCAAAAGACGCAAAACTTTTTTCGGTACCTGGATATTTTTTGGCAATAAAGTTGTTTAGCTTTATCTTGAAAGGAAGTTCATAAACACGACTTCCAAAAAACAAAGTATAATCCAACTTTCCAATTGTAATTGTTTGTGGTTCTCCCATTTTCCCTTTAGATCCCATTAAGGCAACCTCTTTTTGTTGCCCTTCAGATTCGACATTTAAAACAAGTACATCTTCTTGATTTTTAGCTTTATAATCATTATCTGAATGGTAAGCGATTACTCCTTTTTGAGGGATATCTGGAAATACAAATTGAGTTCCACCAAGATTATACAACGAGCGAAGTTCTAATTTTTCTTTTTTATCTTTTAGAACTCTTCCTGTATGTTTATCTATCATTCTCATAAATTCTCCATCAAATGGGGACTCTATGGTATAATTATTTAATTGAGTTGTATTTATATTTACTGCTCCTTTTGTATATTTATTAAAAGCAAAAAGCACATTGTGTATATTTACAATTTCACCTGATTTTAAAAAATGTTCATGACGAGTTCCCTCGCCAGACTCTACCATTTTTAAAAATTCTATTCCGTTTATTTGTGGTTTAATCACTTCTTTTGCTCCCATTACATATTCTTTTAAGGTAATACGAAAAGGTGTTTTATCGAATTTTTTTTCTAGCGAAAAACGATTGTTTACAGCTGGCGAAAATAGCACTGGCGATTGAAAGGTTAGTCGTTTTAATTCTCCTTTATAATCACCATCAATCATGGTAGTAATATAGGTTTTATCAGAATAAAATCTGTTTTCGGTTTCTTTTTCTCTAATTGGCATCATACCTTCATAACTAATGTATCGTGTTACAAAAGCTCCAATTAAGATAAAAATAAAGGACAAATGCAGTAATAAAGTTGCCCATTTTTCTTTTTTGAACAATTGGTATTTTTTTATATTTCCAAAAAAATTAATCAGAAAAAACAACATAATAGCCTCAAACCACCAAGTATTGTATATTAAAATTCTTGCAGTATCGGTATTGTACTTACTTTCTATGAAAGTTCCTGCAATCATGGCAATCGCGAAGGTTAAAAACAAAATTGCCATTAATCTTGTTGAAAACAAAATGGAAGCTATCTTTTTATACATTATTCTTAAAATTAAAGCTCTTTGCAGAGAATATTACACCATTTTTTTGAGGTAAATCCAAAACAGAAACGGCATTACAAAAGTAATTAAAATAGTTGAGTGTGCTTTGTATTATACCTTTTTTAACGCTATTTTCTATAAAAAACTGTTCTTTGCTTTTAAAAAAAATAAAAGCAAAGAACAATTTGAAACCTTGTATAATTATTTTGTCTTTTTTACAAATTGGGTTAGTATAACAATATGTTGTCCTTCTACCCTACCTTCTATTTGGTCTTGATTGTCCCAAACTAATTTTATGTTATGCACAGCTGCACCTCTTTTTGCAGTAAGTGAAGAACCTTTTACATCTAAATCTTTAATTAAGACTACTGAATCTCCATCTTTTAAAATATTTCCGTTACTGTCTTTGTGGATTATTTTCCCGTCTTCGTCTTCTCCCTCTCCTGTTGCAGCAGCCCAAACTAAGGTTTCTTCGTCTAGATACATCATATCCAACAAGTCCTGAGGCCAGCCTTCTGGTCGTAGTCTGTTTAGCATTCTCCATGCAACAACTTGCACTGGTTTATTTTCGTTCCACATGCTGTCGCTCAAGCATCTCCAATGGTTTGCGTCTGTGGTAGAAGGGTTTTCTATTTGCCCCTTGCATACCGAACAAACTAAAATTGAATTGTCTGCTGAGATAGTTTCTTCTTTAGTTAAATATATTCTTAAATCTTCTGTGCTTCCACATAGTTCACATTTAGAATTGCTACGGCTATATAGATTTTTTTCTACTGGTGTCATGGTTATTTTTATTAAAAAAAAACAAATCTTATTTCTAAAATTTGTTTTTTGTATTATTATTATCTAATTCTGTAATGTTTACAGGTTGAAAGAAGCTCCAATATTAAAACCAAATTGATTGTTATAATAGTCAAATCCTTTATTATTATTAGAATATTTTGCAAGTGGAATTCCTGCTTCTCCAAAAACTCCAAAGCCTTCGGTGAAAAAATATCTAAAACCAAGGTGTGTCCCAAAGTTGCGAAGACCTAAATCTAATCCTGGATAAACGTCCATTTTTTCGTCAAGACCAATGACGCTACCAATATTTGCGTTAAAACGAGCTTTTAAATCTATTCTATCTGTAAATTTTGGAGAAACTACTTCATAATATGGATTGGAAGGATTGCTTGTGTTTAATTCAAAATAATCCCCTTGCACTGATAATAAATAGTTGCTAGAAAGTCCAACGGACATATTTTCACCTAAACCAAAATCTGCAGATGCAAATATACCAGTTGCCCCACTTTGAATATTTGCTCCAACTTGTGCTTTAACATCTCCTTTTCCTTTATAGGCAACTTGTGCATTAGACATACCTACCACTAGTAATAAAACTGCGTATGTTAATTTTTTCATTTTTATTGTTTTTGCTTTTTTTGCAAATATATCATTTTATTTTTATTTCTTACTTTTTTATGTCACAGAATTGCCCTTCAACCCTTTATTATTTGTCGTATTTCATTTTTCGTAAAACACGCATTGCTTCTTTAAAAGATAGATATACTTCTGGAAATTGCTTCAACATGTCTTTTGATTCTATTAATATTTTTTTAGACTCTAAGAATCCGTTAAAATAACAAATCATGTAATTTGATGGTAAGTTTTGCAAATCTGCTTCTTCCTCTTTGGATAAGGTCCTATTTTCGGTAATTTTTAATAAAATTGCGGCATTGGTATTGTATATGTGATGGAGCATTTTTTTGTCAAATTGTGGTGGTTGAAATAGCATTGTGGTTTCAATTTTATAATATCCATTGTCATAAAAAGTGATGGTTAATTGTTCTAATGGATAATAATTTTTTTGCTCTCCAAACTGTAACAAAACATATTCTGTAATTTTAAAAGCATTATCTGTAAGCTGTATAGTTACCTCATCTTGAGCCGAATAAAACAATTTTATTTGCTCGTTAGTTAATTCTATATCTACCCGAGAAAGATAGGTTTTGTCTTTTACAACTTTTTCCCTCCCAGACCAACATACTACAAAAAGTTCTTTAAAAACGGTATATGTTGCAAATCTGTTTTTATGTCTTACGTTTATAAAATGCAGAACACTATCTAGCGTTAAAGCAATGTTATTGCGTGAGTTATTTTCTAGACTAATTACAGATTCTACATTTTGTTTAGAAAATGGTATTTTGCTGTGTGTTGGAATTGTATTACTTCCTATTCGAATAAAAGTTGATTTACTTGTAATAGTATGGATATTTTTTTTAAAACAAGAAATTTTATGGTTTGCTCTAATAGTTACAAGTCCAATTACTCTGTCTTTGGGAAGATTAGGAAAGGGTACATTTTCGTATTGAATTTTTGGAGGATTTTCTAAAAATGCATTTACTAAATTCTGAATGCGACTATCATCATAAAAATCGATTCCAACTATTTCATTATCAGAATCTTCTACCCCAACCACAATGTAAGAATTATTAGAAGGATTAGAATTAGATAGTGCACAAATATGTTTTAAAAACTTTGCTTTTCCTTCTCTTGTATGCAAGTTAAGCTGTCTCTTTTTGTCATAAAAACTACATTCGTCGTTATGAGCTAAAAGATTTTTAATAAGCAAGCGTTTGTTAATCATGGTTGTAAATCTAAAAGTAAAAATACTAAAATACTTAGAAATAATGATTTACACAATGTTAATTTTAGGTTTACAATCTAAAAGAAAAACCAATAGAATAATAACAAGAAGAAGGTTGCTTGGTAAAAATTTGCATTCCAGCAGAAATATCTATCATTGTATAATTTGAAATTAGATAGGTTATTCCTGCATCTAAATTATGGTTTTCTGTTTCTTTAGAAGAAAAACCTCCAAACATTTCTATATAACTTCCTATCTTATTAGTAACAGAATAGCCTGTAGTGAGTGAATAAATAAGTATTTCCTTTGTATAAAGATCGTTCCACTCTACACCTAGATTATAACTCAAACTCATTTTATCTAATACTGAATGTTGCATGGCGAGCCTAAAAGAGGGAAGCCATTTGTCGCTTTGAAATTCATTGTGAAAGGTTTTTGGAAGTGAAATATGTGCTAAAATTGAAGTTTTGGGTAGAAAGGAATTTTCCTCGCAAATTTTTATTTTACAACCTATTGTTAATGGTAAAACACCTTGAGTTACAGTACTGTTTTGACTCTCTATTACATATTCTGTAACAAAACGAAGTTCAAAAAGAGAGTTTATACCATATTTGTATAAAATAGTTGGAGCAATCAAAGTTGTATAATCAGGATTGACTTGCTCATATATTATTCCCGTTTCTATTTGGAATTTATTTTTAGGTACAAGATAAGGTGTTTCTGTTTGATCTGGTCTATCAGCTTGAATAGTACCCGCCTCTTGCGAAAACAATGCAGTTACATTAAATAACAATAGTGAAATAAATATTTTTTTTGATTGCATATATTTTTTTAGGCAAATCTAAAAAATATTTTTATTTATTAAATATTTTTATTTATTTTTGTATAAATAAATTTATTGATATAATGGAAAAATCGTTACAAGATGTAAATCAATCGGTACAAACAGAAAATAAAACTTCAATTATTAAAAAGATATTAGCCTTTTTTGGACCAGCATATCTAATAAGTGTTGGATATATGGATCCAGGAAACTGGGCAACAGATATAGCTGGTGGAAGTCAATTTGGGTATAGTCTGCTATGGGTATTACTAATGAGTAATATAATGGCATTACTTTTACAAAGTTTATCTGCAAGGCTAGGCATTGTTACACAAAGAGATTTGGCACAAGCATCTAGAGAAACTTATTCCAAATTTATAAATTATATTCTTTATTTTTTAGCAGAAATAGCTATTGCGGCTTGCGATCTTGCCGAAGTGTTAGGAATGGCAATAGGTATTAATCTTTTGTTTGGAATTCCTTTATTAGAAGGAGTAATGATTACTGTTTTAGATACTTTTTTGCTATTATTTTTGATAAACAAAGGAATACGGAAAATGGAGGCTTTTATTATAGCATTAGTGGTAATAATAGGTGTTTCTTTTTTTGCAGAAATGATGTTTGCACAACCCGAAGTTGGAAGTATTCTTAATGGATTAATACCTTCTATCCCAAACGAAACTGCTTTGTACATTGCTATCGGAATTATAGGAGCAACCGTTATGCCACACAATTTATACCTACATTCTTCCTTAGTACAAACAAGAAAATTTGAACGTACTCCCAAAGGTATTAAACAAGCATTGAAATACAATTTTATAGATTCGACTATCGCTTTAAATTTAGCTTTTTTTGTAAATGCAGCGATATTGATACTTGCAGCAGCAACATTTTATAAAAATGGTCTTTTTCAAGTGGCAGAAATTCAAGATGCGTACAAATTATTATCCCCTATGTTGGGTTCTAAATGGGCATCTATATTATTTGCCGTTGCACTGATAGCCGCAGGACAAAGTTCTACAATAACAGGAACATTGGCAGGGCAAATTATTATGGAAGGATACTTAAATTTAAGGATTCAACCTTGGGTTCGCAGAATTATTACTAGACTTATTGCTATTGTTCCCGCAGTAATAGTTATTGCTGTTTTTGGGGAAAGTTCTACTGGAAAAATGCTGATTTTAAGTCAAGTAATATTAAGTTTACAACTTGGATTTGCAATTATTCCTCTAATTCATTTTGTGAGTGATAAGCAAAAAATGCAAGACTTTCAAATTTCTAGAATCACTAAAATTGCCTCTTGGATAGTTGCCCTAATTATTGTAAGCCTAAACGCTAAATTAGTGTTTAACGAAATTAGTTCTTGGATAACCAATGCCGAAAATCCAATCTATTTGTGGCTTACTGTTGTTCCGTTAGCACTTGCATTTTTAATACTATTGCTGTATATTATTATCAAACCATTTGTTACAAAAACACAAAAATTATATAAAAATCATTCGCCACATAATATGAATGTAAGTTTTTCCGAATCTACCACTTATGCTAAAAAAAATATCGCGATAGCTGTAGATTTTTCTTCCGCAGATGAAATTGCATTAAATAGTGCATTTGAACTTGGTGGAAAAGAAGCAAACTACACATTAATTCATATAGTCGAAACTGTTGGTGCTATGATTTATGGAAATGATACTGCAGATCAAGAAACTATTATTGATAAAAAATTAATGGAAGAATACAAGAAACTATTGTTAGAAAAAGGCTTTCCTGTAAATATTCTTCTAGGATATGGAAAACCATGTAAGGCAATTCCAGAGATTATCAACAATGCTAATTTTGATATTTTGGTAATGGGAACTCACGGGCATAAAGGAATTAAAGATCTTATTTTTGGCACAACGGTAGATAAATTAAGACATAATATTTCTATTCCATTGTTTATTGTGAAAAAATAATTTAACCTATATACTAAGACCATGACTTTTTCTGAAGAAAATTATCTAAAAACCATATACCATTTAACTAGCAATATTCAAACAGAAATAAACACCAATGCTATTGCCTATAAAATGGAAACAAAAGCATCATCAGTTACAGATATGCTTAAAAAATTAGCAGACAAAAATTTAGTAACCTACAAAAAATACCAAGGCGTTACGCTAACGGCAACAGGTTTGCACATTGCTAAAATGATTATACGAAAACACCGACTATGGGAAGTTTTTTTATTACAAAAATTAAATTTTACTTGGGACGAAGTACACGACATTGCGGAAGAATTAGAACATATACAATCTGAAAAACTAATTGACAAATTAGATGCTTTTTTAGGATTTCCAAATACAGATCCTCACGGAGATCCAATTCCAAATGCTGCTGGACAAATTACTAAAATAGCAAAACAACTATTAAGCGAACTTACAGAAAATGAAGTAGGCATTTGTATAGGTGTTAAAGATTCTTCCTCTGAATTTTTACAATATTTAGATAAGCAATCTATTGCGTTAGGTTCCAAAATTCAAATTATAAGTAAAGAACCATTTGATTTATCATTACAAGTTAAAATAAATCAGAAGCAAATAAGCATTTCTTCTAAAATTGCGAACAATTTATATGTAAAGTTAGACACTAAAACTAATTCAGACTAAAGCTATATATTATCTTGCCTATTTGTTTTTCTGGTGCATCGGTGCTGGCTTGCCATTTGGTGTTCATAGCCGCAATTTTTGCTTGTTCCAGTAAGCATTTAGCAGTATTTGTAGTTCCCTTTATCCCAGTAACAACACTAATAGTATTCCCACTTCTATCAACTACAACCTCTACTACAACCCTACCAGTTTCATCGCAAATATATTTTGGAGAAGGTTTTGACAATGCTTTTCTATTCCCTAAAGAATATCCCACACCTCCTCCTGAGCCACTGCCAGAGCCATTCCCAGAGCCGTTTCCGTTTCCTGTACCATCTCCAGAGCCTCCAGAACCATAACCACTATTGTTTAAACTTCCATTAGATTTGCCTTTATTTCCAGCTTGATTATCATTCCCATCACCTCCTTTATTCCCATTTAAGAGATTCGAAAGTACATCGTTTGTGTTTTTATCTACTTTTGGTTTATTTTCTTTATTTTTAGTTGGATTTTCTGTAATAATAACTTTCTTTTTCGGTTTTTCAGCTTTAGTAATAGCATAAGTATCGTCCTCAGAATTTTGAGATAAAATATCCTCTGGAGAGTTATCTGCCATAGACTTATTAGATTTAGATTCCGTTTGAATATCTAAAGTTTCACTTGTGTAATTTTTACCAGAGCCTAAATCGCTATCCCCAAAATTTACAGTCAGACCACCTCCGCCTCCACCTGCTAATAAAGCCTCTGTGGTATTAGAAGGTGGCCAAAAACGGATAAAAAAAAGCAATAACAACAAAAAAGTATAGATAAAAGTAGTAATTATCAATGCTTTTTTTCTGTCTGATGGTGTAATCGTGGTATTCATAGAATGCAACTGTTTGTGTTAGTAACGAAAATAACCAAATAGTAGTATGCCAACTAGTATAAAAATGTACCTTAAACTAATTGTTTTAAGGCAATTTCAAATGCAGTAGCACTTATATTAGTTTTGCTAGTATTCAAATTGTACACATTTTGAATAGCATTTTTAATCACTTCTGAAGTATCATTAAAAATAGATTCATCTGTCATTTCTACTTTTTGTTCCATAAAATAGGCAAAAACTCTTGCCATACCACAATTGGATATAAAGTCAGGGATTAGGCTTACTCTACTATCCACAGATTCCATAATTGGTCCAAAAAATATTTCTTTGTCAGCAAAAGGAACATTTGCACCACAGGAAATAACTTCTAGATTATTAGCAATTAAACTATCCACTTGATCATTTGCAACCAGCCTGGAAGCAGCACATGGTACAAATATTTCTGCACCAATAGTCCATATTTTTTGGTTTATTTCTTCAAATGGAATCATGCTATTTGCTACAAGTTTGTTTCCTTCTTTCTTTAGAAAAAGGGTTCTAATTTCTTCGAAAGAAAATCCATTTTCATTAATTAATCCTCCTTCTCTATCAATAATACCAACAATTTTGACTCCCATTTCGGCAAGATAAAATGCTGCGGCAGAACCAACATTTCCAAAACCTTGTACAATAGCTCTTTTCTCCTTCACATTTCCACCATAAATTGTGTAGAAATGCCTTACTGCTTGGGCCACTCCGTAACCCGTTATCATATCTGCTACTGTATATTTTTTGGTAATATTTGGAGAAAAAGTTATATTTTCTATTACTTTAACAACTCCTTGCCGCAATTGTCCTATTCTGTTTATTTTATCTGCTTCGGTAGGTTTAAAATGTCCATTAAAAACACCCTCCTGTGGATGCCAAACGCCACATTCCTCTGTCATTGGAATTACCTCATGAATTTCATCTACATTTAAGTCGCCACCTGTACCATAATAACTTTTTAATAATGGAGAAACCGCTTTGTACCACCGTTGCAAAACTCCTTTTTTACGAGGGTCGTTTGGGTCAAAATTAATTCCAGATTTAGCTCCACCAATTGCAGGTCCAGATACAGTAAATTTAACTTCCATTGTTTTAGCTAAAGAAAGCACCTCATTACTGTCTAATCCTTTTCGCATTCTAGTTCCTCCTCCTGCTGCACCACCCCGTAGGGAGTTAATAACTGTCCAGCCTTCTGCTTCTGTTTCCTGATCTTTCCAATTAAAAATTATTTCTGGTTCTTTATTTTCAAATTTTTTTAAGAGATTTTTCATTGTTGTTTTTTGTATATTTTTTTTTGATGTAAATTAAAAAAGACATACAAACTTACAAAATTGAATTTGCAATTTGCATATCTTTTAATAAACTGTTTTCTTTGGTTACTATTATTTAATAAGTCCTAATAATTCATTTTTTAGATCATCATCGGCTGGATTATCTGACAGCCAAATTCCGAACAATGCTTTTTTAAAATCACTTCCTGGAATTTTTCCTTTTAGCAAATTATTCTTATAAACTTCAATAGCTATTTCTGAAGGGTTATAAAGTAGCACAAACACATCATTATCTACTATTGCATCTGTTAACATGGTTTTAAAAAGGTCTATTTTAGGTTGCATTATCGCAAGATTATCACCACAAGACTTTTCAAATCCATTTTCTAGTGCTTTGGTTAGCTTTTTAGAGGAAACCAATTTCGAAATAATTTCAATTCTAATTGCCATCTCTGTTTCGCTATCTAGAATTTCTTGTGGGTCTTGCGATGGGACTGTGAGGTATAATGCTTGTACATATAAGTCTAACCAAGCTTTAGATCTAGTTCCATAACCATTTAAAACTAATTTTTCATTGTTAAATTCCATACTTTTTGGAACAATAACACCATCTTTTTCTATTTGATTTTGTGCAAAGATTACACCAAATTGCATTATTAAAAACACAATTATTAGTACATTTTTTTTCATCGGGGTTGTATTATTTAATGCCGCAAAGCTACTCAAAATAATTATAAAGGCTGCCTTTTTAATGTTAAAATAATTATTAAATATCAAAAACAATTCCTGAGCTATGATCATGAATAGCTCCAGTCACGCTTGCCAATACATTTATCTCATTCCGAAGTTTTAAAACTCCTAATAACCCAAAAATAACTGCTTCTTTATATTCTAAAATTGTTTTTTCAGGAACATCAAATTCCATTTTAGGTAAATATTTTTGCATTCTTTGTACTAAAAAAATATTGTATGCACCACCTCCTGTTATTAATAATTTTCCATTTTTTAGTGGTAATGCAATTGCTATTTGCTGTGCAATATGCTCCACAAAAGTGGCTAGTATATCTGTGGTTTCAATGTTATGCTTTTCAATAATAGGAATTACAACTTCTTTAACGTATTCGAAACCAAGAGATTTAGGATATTTTTTTTGATAATAATCTATTTTGTTTAATTCTATTAACAAGCTATCAGAAATAGTTCCAGTAGCAGCTACTGCTCCTTTATCATCATAATCAAAACCTAATTTATTAGCATAAAAATTAAGAACTGTATTTACCGCCGAAATATCAAAAGCTATTCTATTTTTGCCCTTTTGAAACGAAATATTAGAAAATCCACCTAAATTTAAGCAATACGTGTACTGTTTAAACAGAAGTTGGTCGCCAATGGGAACAAGTGGTGCACCTTGACCACCTAATCGAACATCCTGGATTCTAAAATCACAAATCACTTTTTGCTGACAGATAGTTGCAATTTCGGATAAATTTCCAATTTGCAAAGTAATTCCATTGGCAGGTTGATGCAAAATAGTATGTCCGTGAGAACAAACAGCATCTATCTTATTAAGTTTGTGTTTTGTAATAAAACTCACTATAACGGAACCTAGTAGCTTTGTATAATCAATATTCAAATCCTCTAATTCATGTGAAGAAAAATCAACAGCTTTTTGAAGAATTTGCAACCAAAAATCGGAGTATTTTACCGTTTCAGAATAAAGAATTTCAAAACTCCAAACACCTCTACTTTCCGTAAAATGAATATAGGCCAAATCTATTCCATCTAGTGAAGTACCAGACATAACTCCTATAACGTTATAGTTTTTCTTAATCATGGGCTAAAATTAGTGAAATTGATTTGAAAAATAAGTAAAAATCTAGTACATTTGATAAATTTTTCAATTACAACAATTTAAAATATAAATAACAATATGAACTTTAATTTAACCGAAGAGCAACTAATGATTCAACAAGCTGCTAGAGATTTTGCCATTGCAGAATTACTACCAGGTGTTATAGAAAGAGATGAGTTTTCTAAATTCCCTGCCGAAGCGGTAAAAAAAATGGCTGAACTAGGCTTTCTAGGTATGATGGTGGATCCTAAATATGGTGGCTCTGGTTTAGACAGCCTATCGTATGTTTTAGCAATGGAAGAAATAGCAAAAGTAGATGCTTCGGCAGCAGTAATAATGTCCGTGAACAACTCTTTAGTTTGTGCAGGTTTAGAAAAATATTCTGATGAATTTCAGAAACAAAAATACCTAGTTCCGCTAGCAAAAGGAGAAGTGATAGGTGCTTTTTGCTTATCAGAACCAGAAGCAGGAAGTGATGCAACTTCACAAAAAACAACTGCTATAGACATGGGTGATTATTACTTGCTTAATGGCACAAAAAATTGGATTACAAATGGAGGCACTGCTTCTACCTATATTGTAATTGCACAAACCGATATAGAAAAAGGACATAAAGGGATAAATGCTTTTATTGTTGAAAAAGGATTGGACGGTTTTGTGGTTGGACCAAAAGAGAAAAAAATGGGGATTAGAGGTTCTGATACTCATTCGTTACTATTTACTGATGTTAAAGTACCGAAGGAAAACAGAATTGGAGAAAATGGCTTTGGATTTAACTTTGCCATGGCGGTTTTAAATGGTGGGCGTATCGGGATTGCATCGCAAGCACTTGGTATTGCAGAGGGAGCCTATCAGCTTGCTTTAAAGTATGCTCAGGAGCGTATTGCATTTAAAAAACCAATTATGCAACATCAAGTAATTGCTTTTAAATTAGCCGATATGGCAACACAAATTACTGCTGCAAGAATGCTTTGCTATAAAGCTGCTACTGAAAAAGATGCAGGGCAAGATATTTCACAATCTGGTGCAATGGCTAAACTTTTTGCCTCAGAAACAGCAATGAATACAACTATTGAAGCAGTGCAAATACATGGTGGTAATGGATATGTTAGTGAATATCACGTAGAAAGAATGATGCGTGATGCTAAAATAACGCAAATATATGAAGGAACATCAGAAATACAACGAATTGTAATTTCCAGAACTCTTCAAAATAGTTAATTTAGTTAAATACCTTAAAAAAAGCTCTTTGGAAAGATTTTCCAAAGAGCTTTTTTTTTGTAAAAATATTTAAGTTGCACTATGTAAACTATTTCTAACCGTTAGATATCTAGCAAGAAAATAGTAGAATAAACTCCCTAATAAAACAGTTAAAACTTCTGTATAGATACTTTCATAAATTACTAATGAAACTGCATAAAGTATATTAGAACCAATTAGTGTAAGAGCAGTTGCTACCAAAAAGTAATTTAACTTTGATTGATTCGCAAAAAAATTATAAACAACTATAAATAAATATATTAAAAATAGTAAGGCGTGTATCATAATTGGAATAAATAAGCTAGGAGATAAGGTATAAAAGTCTTTTGCTATAATATAACTAACACTTAATAAAAATAATGTTACTAAAATACTAGCAATATAACAATTAATACACCGAGTAATTGCTTTGGCATCTTGTATTGCATAGGTTATTAATATATAGAAAAAAGGCACATGAATAAGAAGGACTAATAGTCTAAATAATCGTACTTTACATAATACAAAATAGCGATTATAAATAGAAGAAGAAAAAGTAGTATTTGAGATTTAATAATCTTATTGTTGTTAGATTCTAAATAGTAAAAAAATGATTGGAACTAACATCCCACTTATAACTAAATCTATATTTTTATTATCAGAAACAATAGAATAAAGTAGTAAAATACTACTTATAATGTATAAAATAAGAGCAAATTTTGCTAATTTCATTCTAACATTTTTTTTAAATCTCTCTCTGTTATAATAGGAATTTGCAATTGTGTTGCTTTTTCTAATTTTGATGGTCCCATGGCATCTCCAGCAACAACATAATTTGTTTTGGTAGAAATAGAACTTCCTATTTTACCTCCATTTGCTTCAATGGTTTGCTTTAATTCGTCCCGTGTAAATAAATGAAATATTCCTGAAACCACAAAGGTTTTATTTAAAAACTTGCTAGACACAAAATTCGTATCTTGTTCGGCTACTTTCATTTGCACACCAAAACCGATTAATTTTTCGATTGTTGCCGTGTTAATAGGATTTTGGAAAAATAAAATTACACTTTGAGCAATTTTTTCTCCTATTTCTTCCACCTGAACTAAGTCATCTAATGTTGCGGTAGATAATGTTTGTATGGTTTTGTAATGTTTAGCTAATTTTTTGGCAACAATTTCGCCTACATATCTAATCCCTAATGCGTATAACACTTTTTCAAAAGGAATTTGCTTAGATTTTTCTATTCCAAAAATCATGTTTTCGGCACTTTTTTGAGCCATTCTGTCTAATGGAATTATTTGTTCTATATTTAACTGGTATAAATCGGCATAATTCTGAACTAATTTATTTTGAAATAACAATGCAACTGTTTCTCCTCCAAGTCCTTCTATATCCATTGCTTTTCTAGAAATAAAATGTTGTATTCTTCCAATAATTTGTGGTGGGCAACCATAAAAATTTGGACAATAATGATTTGCCTCTCCTTCCTTTCGTTCTAAAAGAGTCTTACATTCTGGACAATGTGTAATATATTTGATAGGCAAAAAACTTGATGCTCTTGCCTCTAAATTTACTCCTACAATTTTAGGTATAATCTCGCCTCCTTTTTCTACAAAAACCTCATCATTAATACGTATATCCAATTTCTCAATTTGGTCTGCGTTGTGTAATGATGCTCTTTTTACAATAGTTCCTGCTAATTGCACAGGCTCTAAATTAGCAACAGGAGTTATTGCACCAGTACGTCCCACTTGATAGGAAATGGAGAGTAGTTTTGTAACTGCTTGCTCGCTTTTAAATTTATAGGCAATTGCCCATCTTGGAGACTTGGAAGTAAATCCCAATTCTTCTTGATAGTTTAAATTATCCACTTTAATTACCACACCATCTGTTTCGTAGGGTAATTGGTGTCTGTGTATGTCCCAGTAATTTATAAAATCTAAAATTTCCTGTATATTTTTTGTTAATCTAATTTGTGTTGGTACTTTAAATCCCCAATTTCTAGCATTTTGTAAAGATTCAAAATGAGTTTTAAAACCAAAATTTCCAGCAAGTGCATATAGCAAACAATCCAAAGGTCTTTTTGCAACTTGCGAGCTGTCTTGTAGCTTTAAACTTCCAGAGGCTGTATTTCTGGGGTTAGAATAGGGAGTTTCGCCAATTTCTATTAGCTCTTGATTCATTTTTTCAAAGCCAGCAAACGGAATTATTATTTCGCCTCTAATATCTAGTTTCTCTGGAAAATTTCCCTTTAATTTTAGTGGAATAGACTTGATGGTTTTAACATTATTAGTTACATCGTCACCTTGATACCCATCGCCACGTGTTAAGGCTCTAAATAATTTTCCGTTATTGTAAGTTAAGGAGATAGATGCTCCGTCATATTTCAACTCGCAGGTATAATCTATTGGTACATCTCCTAACACTTTTTTAATTCGTACTTCCCAGTCTATTAAGTCTTCTTTAGAATACGAATTATCTAAGGAATACATTCTGGTTTCGTGTGCTATTGTTTCAAAATTTTTGATAATGCTACCGCCAACTCTTTGTGTAGGCGAATTTTCATCAAAATATTCTGGATTTTCTGTTTCTAATTTATGTAATTCTGCGAGTTTTATATCAAAATCAAAATCGGAAATTGTGGGATTATCTAACACATAATAGTTGTAATTATGCATATTTAATTCTTCACGCAAGTTTTGTATTTGTTGTAAAACAGACATTCTTATGGTAAATTAAGATTTTACTATGGAGTTAATTTGAGTGTATAGTTGTCCATCGCTCAAGAAAGAACCTTGCTCTATTAATTGAAAAATAGAACTATTTCTCTTTTCAGAAAATTCTTTTTTGCCAATTTTCATTTCGATAGTATCTGTAAACATATTATCGCTAAGCCATTGCAGTCCTTTTTTACTTAAAAAATCTACATCTGGCACTAATGATTTTAGAACGATAGACTCAATATGAGTTTCCAAACATTCAAACAGAAAAATATGATTTTTAGAAAAATGCTCTAAATATTTTGCTTTATCTAGCACACCTTCCCAAATTAAATCTGAAAACACATCTAATTTTTCTTCTGCAATTTCTTGATGTTCTTGTTTTAATCTATCCCATTCTATTTTGTCTATGGATTGGACTGCAAGAAATTGTGCAAATTCTAAATGGAGTTGTTCTAGTTGTTCTTTCGTTAATCGTGTATATTTCATAATAGAATTTAGAAACAATTATTTTTCTTTCTACTAAATAATTATTTTTTAAGATTTAATTTTACAGAATCCTTTCTGGAAATGTAATGATGCAAGTAATCTCCTTTTTCCTTTCCTAAATCAAAGGAGCTAAATTTAGTTAAAAAACGGGTGTTGGTTCTTGCTTTATCCTTATCCATATTTTCATATTCTATTCGGTATAACGCAGAATACATTTCGGCACGCCCTACTCCATGATAACAATGAATTAAAACGGGATAATTACTAGGATCATCCATTATTTTAAAAAAAACTTCTAAATTTTTTTGGGTAGGCACTTGGTCAGAACCGTTGTTAAAGTATCTAAGTCCATCTATTTTTTTTACGGCACGTTGCTCTGCTAGCAAATCTGCAGGGATTTCGGGATTATTTATGGTATCACCAGTGCCAGGATATCTTAAATCAACAATGCTTTTTATCTTGTTCTTTTTTACATAATCTGCAATTTCATCAGGAGGAATTACACCACTTTTATATACTTTTCCTTCCGTAATAGTTTCAAAATTATGATTAATATTAACAGTATAAACGTATTTTCCAACAAAAAAAAGGATAATAGCTAGAGCCAAAAATCCAATTATTTTAACATCTTTTCTCATGATTTTTTTTGTAAAAATACTATTTTTTAGTCAAAAAAGTCGTTTATACACACATATTTATATAATCGATTAAAATTTATTTGCCATTGTACTGACAATTAATAGAAGTTGAATTATCCTAGAAGTATTTTCTAGGTGGATTCTAAAAATTAGCTGATAGTTATTTTTGGAATTATTTTGTGCAAATTTTTCTGCTCAAATATAAGTATATTTAAGCAAAAAAAATGAGGAAAAGATGCCGAAATAAAACAAAAAGAGTAACAGCAAAAAAATAAATTTACAAAAAAACTAATTTTTAGAACCCTCCTTTAGTTTAATAAAAACAAAAGCTATCTTTGTTTAACCAAATTAGATAAATTATTTATGGAAGAATGTATTTCGGTTTTTGATATGCTTAAAATAGGAATTGGTCCATCAAGTTCACACACACTTGGACCTTGGCGTGCTGCAGAACGATTTTTAGCAGAATTACGACAAGAAAATATGCTAGAAATGGTAATCGGTATTCAAGTTAACTTATATGGCTCGCTTTCATTAACAGGCGTTGGTCATGCAACAGACTTGGCAGTTATGTTAGGTTTAAGCGGTCAAGATCCTGAAAATATTCCTGTTAATAATATTGACAAAATTATATTTTCTATCAAAAGTACAAATCAAATCCATTTAGGGAGTCAACTTTTCATTCCATTTGATATAAAAAAAGATATTGTTTTTAATAAGAATTTTTTACCATTTCATGCAAATGGAATGATGTTTACAGCTTTTCTAGTTACTAATGCCGAATTAACTTCTACTTTTTACTCCATAGGAGGCGGATTTGTAGTCAAAGAGGAACGTGTTAATGCCAAAAAGAAACTGCAAATAAAAGGTGCTTTTCCTTATCCAATTCAAAATGCCGAGGAGTTATTAAAATACTGCACAAGTCAAAACCGAAAAATATCAGAAATTGTTTATGATAACGAAAAGTCGATGCGTTCGGAAAAAGAAATTCATGATAAGTTGCTTCATATTTGGGATACGATGTTAGAATGCATGTACATTGGTTGTCATAGCGAAGGAATTTTACCTGGTGGTTTAAATGTTCGTCGAAGATCTTTTGATATGCATCAAGGATTGATAGGTTTGTCTAATTATAATTCGCCGGAGGAATGGTTACAATGCATTCGTAAAACGGAAGTAAAATTTCGCCAAATACTGAAGTGGGTTTCTTGCTTTGCCTTAGCAGTTAATGAAGTAAATGCCTCGTTAGGAAGGGTTGTAACAGCTCCAACAAACGGAAGTGCGGGTGTAATTCCTGCTGTTTTGATGTATTATTTATGCATAGAAAACCATGAAGCTGGAGAGAAAGAAATCAAGCAATTTTTGATGGTTGCTGGAGAAATTGGAAGTATTTTCAAGAAAGGCTCTACAATTTCGGCAGCAATGGGTGGTTGTCAAGCAGAAATTGGTGTCTCCAGTGCTATGGCTGCAGCAGCTTTATGTGAAGTTATGGGTGGAACGCCTGACCAAGTGCAAATGGCAGCCGAAATTGCTATGGAGCATCACCTAGGTTTAACTTGTGATCCTATTGGTGGTTTGGTACAAATTCCGTGTATTGAACGAAATACAATGGGTGCGATTAAAGCTATAAATGCAGCCGAATTAGCGATGGAAACCGATGCGAAAAATGCTAAAGTTCCTTTGGATAAAGTCATCAATACTATGTGGCAAACGGCTAGAGACATGAATTCTAAATATAAAGAAACATCAGAAGGTGGCTTGGCAGTTGCCGTGAATGTTGCGGATTGTTAGGGGGAATTCTATTTACTAACTTTCATATTCTCGATTTCAATTTTCAATAATTCGATTTCAGTGTTTATTTTATCAAATTCTTTTTTATGTGTCACACAAAAGGATTTACACAGGAACTGGAAAACTTTGGTGTATTTTTCCTAAATCGGTATTTAAAAATGGAGTGTAAAACACATCAAAATTTTCATGAATATTAAAAAATGAAAATTGCTGTTGAAAATTCCAAATTCTTTGTAATTTGCTCACAAATATTTAAATAAAAACCCTATTTTTGGTGCTTTTTGGTCAAATTTGAAATTTTATTTTTTAAAAAGGAATGGAATTTATAAATTGATTTCAAATTTACTTAATATCCAGTTTTTAGATTCGTCAACAACAACTGTTTCGCAATAATTGCAAGTATCATGTGTGGAATCGTCATAAGGAGCACCACAATTAGAACATTCATAACTATAAACGACATCTTTTGAAGTGGGAATATTGGTTTGAATATTTTTTAACATTTTTTTAAGATAATCTCTAAAAACTACAAACTCTAATGGTGGGTTCTAAAATTTGATTTTTCTTATTTAAAGAAAATCAAAGACGCCGTTTGATTATTTACTGAAATCTATACAAATAGATATTTTTTTTGAATAACTTGTATCTAAAAATCCATTTTTTTTGAATATTATCTGTCTATCAGCTATTTAATTGCTAACAAATTTAATCACACAACTTGTTCATAACAGAACAGGTTGTAAGTAAAACGAATTAACCTAATGATACTCTTGGCTCTTAATATATTGATTGATTTTCTGGGAAGTCCAACCCGTAGTTTACGGAGAGGACTCCCAAACAGTACTTTTGCAGATTAGTTTGAAATGTAGTCATTTTTATTGTATTAGCAATTGCTTTAAATCTTCGGAAGTGCCGTTAAAGATATTAACATCTACTTTCCCATTTATTTCTGGAACAACGCCGTTTTCGGATATTTGCCAAATTGACCAATTGGGATTTATTGTTTTGTAAAAAGCCGTATAGTTCGCAATCCAAAAGGGATATTCTGCAAAATCATCTTTCAAAAAATCTAGATAATAGCTTTCGTTACTGTAAATGATTGGTTTAACTCCATACTTTTTTTCGACAATGGTAAGCCAACGCTGAAGTCCTATTTTTAGTCGGGCAATAGATTGCTCTTTTGGCAAACGCTCAATGTCTAAAACTGGAGGAAAATCGCCTTTGGATAAATGCACTGTTTGTATGAAATTTTCTGCTTGTTGGGCAGAATTTTCGTTTGGTCTGTAATAATGGTATGCTCCACATATTAATTTTTTATCTTTTGCTTTTGCCCAATATTTTTTAAACTTCTTATCTTTCTTTTTGCTTCCAGCAGTGGCTCTAATAAACACAAATTCAATTGGATAACCACCGTCCAACTCTTCTAAATTATCCCAATCTATATTGGACTGATATTCTGAAATGTCTAAACCAAAAGATTTCTCTATATGTGTGTCTAGAATTTTTTCTAATGGAATATTGCGTGTTTCTAGATTTGTGGTTTTAGAAGAAATAAAGCCTAAATATCTTGATAAAGTGTTTTTTTGACTATATAAAAATAGTCCCAAAAGGATAAAAAAAACAAGCTTGTAAACAAAATAATTATTTTTGCTTTTACGAGAAATTCTCTTTATTGCCATTTATTGTTTTTTTTTGAAAAAAATTATAAAACACAGACAACAGAATATAAAAAACGATAGTCAATGCTACACCAAGATATCCAAAAATAATAATTAATAGAATAGAAGTCACTATAAAAAAGAGTTGTAAAAGATTTTTTTGAAAGGAAAAGTTTTTAATTTTGAGTGAAAACAGTGGGATTTCTGCATTCATGATAAAGGCACTTGCTAAACTTATTGTAATTAAAATCCATATATTGCTTAAAATAACGGGTAAATTTGATTCTGCGTTATATTTTATTATTAACGGCAAACTCATGATAAACAAGGCATTGGCTGGTGTTGGCAATCCAATAAAACTATCCGTTTGCCTAGTATCTATATTAAAATTTGCTAGTCTATAACACGCTCCCAAAGTGATTAGAAAACCGATAAAAGACATTGGAACAATTCGTGCTGGGTCATATAATACGTTTTGAAACAAAAAAAACATGGTAGCACCTGGTACCACGCCGCTTGTTACCATATCAGCAAGAGAATCTAATTGCAAACCTAGTGGACTAGAAACGTGAAGCAATCTGGCAAAAAATCCGTCAAAAAAATCAAAAAATATACCTAATGCTACAAAATAAAAAGCATATTCATATTGATTTTTGAAAATTGCAATTAAGGCAACACAGCCTGAAAACAAATTAAGTAATGTGAAAATATTAGGAATTTGACGTTTTATTCTTTGCATTATTTTTAAAATTTATAATTAGCAAAGTTAATACAATAATTTAATACTAAGTTGCGTTTCATATATCAGATTTTTATTTAATCTTTGTACTAAATTTTTTTACTTGAAAAAACAACTTTTTTTATTTCTTTTTAGCTTCACCATTTGCCTACAAGCACAAACAATTCGTAAATATTCTAATGAATTTATGAATATAGGTGTTGATGCTCGTGCTTTTGGTATGGCAAATGCGATGGTTGCTGCAACTGCCGATGTAAACTCTGGATATTGGAATCCCGCAGGATTGCTAAAAATAGAAGACAGAGAAGCATCGTTGATGCATGCAAATTATTTTGCGAATATTGCAAAATACGATTATGGTGCTTTTGCCACAAAAATTGACGACAGAAGTGCTTGGGGAATTTCTATTATCCGATTTGGGGTAGATGATATTTTAAACACTACCGAACTAATTGATGCCAATGGAAACATTGATTACAATCGGATTACTTTATTTTCTACTGCGGATTATGGGTTTACTTTTTCATACGCCCGAAAATTACCTTTGCAAGGATTTCAATATGGTGTAAATGCAAAAATTATAAGACGTATAATTGGAGATTTTGCTAGCTCTTGGGGATTTGGTTTTGATGTAGGAATTCAGTTTGAGAAAAACGATTGGCAATTTGGTCTATTACTAAGAGATGTAACCACGACCTATAATATCTGGAATATTAACGAAACGGAATTTCAGAAGATTAAAAATGCACAAACAATAAATCCGTTGCAAAATCAGGATTTGCCAGAAAGCAGTGAAATTACGCTTCCAAAAGCACAATTGGGATTGGCTAAAAAATATGAATTTCACAATGATATGAGTTTGTTAGGAACGATGAATCTTAATATGCAATTTCAACAAAACAACGATATTATTTCTAGTTCTTTTGTTAGTATAGATCCGGCTTTGGGCTTTGAATTAGGTTATACAAACATAGCTTTTTTGAGAGCTGGTTTTGGAAATTTTCAAAAAATACAGCAAATAGACGGCGGTAATAAAGTTGGATTTCAACCAAATTTAGGCGTTGGATTTCAATACAAAGGCATCTCGGTAGATTATGCTCTAACAGACTTAGGAAACCAAAGTGCTGCATTATATTCAAATGTGTTTTCGGTTAAAGTAGATTTAAGTATTTTTAGATAATTGCAAAATATGTACCAAAAAATATTTATTTTTCTCTTACTATTCAGTTGCAAAAATATTTCTGTTGCACAGAACAATCCTATAAGCAATCAAGCCATTATAAGTGTTATAACCGTGGGTGTTGCAGATGAATCGCACTCGCTATACGGACATACCGCATTGCGAGTTCAAGATCCTATTCTAGGTACAGATTTAGTTTATAATTATGGTATGTTCGATTTTTCAACACCAAATTTTGTTGCAAAATTTGCCAAAGGAGATTTACAATATTATGCTGCTGCCTATCCATATCCAGATTTTGAATATAGTTACCAACTTGATAATCGTTCTATTTTTGAACAAGTATTAAACTTAACATATTCTGAAAAACAAAAATTAGTACAACTACTAAACACTTCGTTAAAAGAGGAAAACAAATTTTATACTTATAAATTTATTGATAGAAATTGTACCACAAAAGTTATTGATATTGTAAATTTAGCTTTACAAGACAAACCAATTGTTAAAAAAAACAGCACTAGCAAAACGTATCGAGAAGTTTTGTATCCGTATGCAGCGAATCATTTTTACCAAGAATTAGGAATTAATATCATTTTTGGAATAAAGTCTGATAGCAGAGACACTACTATTTTTTTACCATTTGATTTGTTGCAAAATTTAAAAACCGCAGTACATAATAAAAAAGAGTTGGCTCAGGGAACAAAAACACTCTTTAAGGCAATTTCTATAAAAAAAGAATTTTCATTTATGGATAGCATTTATTCGCTGCTAACTGTACTAATCATCATTGTATTAGTAAACAACAAGGTAGTAACTCATTTCTATTTTTTGGTTCTAGGTCTCATTGGTGTTTTGTTTTCTTTTATGGGAATTTATTCTTATCATCAAGAACTTTATTGGAATTATAACATACTGTTATTCAATCCATTGCTATTAATATTGCTGTATTTTATTTTCAGAAAAAACATTTATTGGACTGCAAGATTAAGTCAAATTTGTTTGATTTTAATATTAATATATACCATATTTATACTAAACAAACCATATTTTAGAATGGTTTTCCCTATAATAGTTGCAACCTTTATACTACTGTACAGAAATTTTAAAACAGCAAAAACTACTGCCCTTTATAAAACACAATAGTACTGATTGTTTTAATAGCAATGTTGATGTCTAAAAAGATGCTTCTGTGCTTTATGTAATACAAATCGTATTGCAGCTTTACCAGACTGTCGTCAATGCTTTCTCCATAACTATAATTAACTTGAGCCCAACCAGTTAAGCCAGGCTTAATAACGTGTCTTGTATGGTAAAAAGGCATGATTCCTGCAATTTTTTGTACAAAAACAGCTCGTTCTGGCCTTGGTCCAATTATCGCCATGTCCCCTTTTAGAACGTTTATAAACTGCGGCACTTCATCTAAACGAGATTTCCGTAAAAATTTTCCAAAAGGCGTAATCCGACTATCATTAGCGGTAGCGAAAACAGCACCATTTGACTCGGCATTTTTAACCATAGAGCGAAGTTTGTATATTTTAAATGGAATACCATTTTTGCCTATACGCTCTTGGGTATAGAACAAATTCCCTCTGTTTCCGAGCAAATTTCCTAGTAATAAAAAAGGCAAAATAGCCACTCCTACCGAAAGTCCAAGTATCGAAAAAAACAGTTCGAAAAAACGTATAGTTAACAAATATAATTTATTACTGTTACTTCTTGAAAATGGGAAATATTTGTAAAAATCTCTTGCTGCATATTGTACTGGAATTCTTTGAGTCAAATTTTCATAAACTTGTGTATATTCTCTAATAATAACACCATTTTCAAGAAAAAAAAGCAACTTGTTATATAGTTCTACCGAAATAGTTTCGGTGTTTTGAGAGGCAATTACAATTTCCGAAATATCATTTTTTCGTATAAATTTTTCTAACTTGCTAAGTTTAACATGTTTAATATAGTCAAAATAAAAATCGCTTGCATTTTCTGTATCAGAATTAACAAATCCTATAATTTTAAAATTCGGGTCTCCTTTTTGCAATCCTGTATATAATTCTTTTAACTGAGAAGCTTCGCAAACTAAGACAATATTTTTCATAAATCTTGTAGAAGCAAAAAGTCGAATATATAACATTCGCCAAATTAAGAGGGCTAAAAAGATTGCCAAATAAAACAATACTATTTGGAATCTATTTTTAGGAAGTGAAGGAGTAATAATAGGGGTTAGCAGATAGAATACTACTGTAAAAGTGGAGGCTAACAAAATACTTTTAATCGTCATAAACTGATTGCTAGAACATTGTAAGTTGTATAAATCAAATACAGAGCCGAAAAACAACAAATAAATGGTTAAAATTATAGTCCAAGAAAAGTTAAATTGGGTAATCTTAAAATAATCGAAATGAAATATTATTCCTAATAAATACAAAATTCCTAAAACAAAAAATACATCAAAAACACGTAACAATATTTTACGCTCAGAAATCTCGAAATGCATTTTAGAATTAGACTTCATATTCTTTTTCTTTAGACAAAAGTAAAAAAATTATCGTTTTATAGCTTCAAAAATTTCAAATAAAACAAAAGGAAAATACAATTTTTTCACCTTTTTTATTTGAAATATTTTTTCAAACTCCAATTTAATTAAAGCTATGTTAGTTTCATGATACGATCCTGTAAAATCGGAACCAGCTATAAATCTGCCTATTTTATATAAAATGTTTTCTGTTGGACCTGAAACTATTACCTTCCCATTTTCTGAAAGTAACTCAGCAAAATGATTTAGATATTTAGGCAAGATATCCAGAGGGATATGTTCTAAAACATCTAAGGCGATAATTATGTCAAATTTCTGATTGAATTGTTGATTGAAAATGTCTCCTTCTAAAAAATTTATATTATTTGGGAAATTAACAAATTGAGACAACGATTTTTGGGGAGTCAAATCTAAATCTATAGAGGTAACATTACAACCTTGTTTAGACAATTCAAAAGATACAACGCCTGTACCACAACCAAAATCCAAAACATTAAGTTCTTTTTTTGAGTTTTGAATTTTTTTAATGGCAACATCAATTCTTTGCCAAAATATAAAATCAATTAAAGGGTTTTTATGAGCATATGCAGGTAGAGCCGCTTCTGAGAGTACCTCATCGGTACCATTTTTATTTAAAATTTGAATAATGGCATTTTTAAATGTTTTTTTAGTTTCTTTTAAGCTCATAATATTATAATTTATTAATTAACAGTTCTATATTTTGTAAATATAATATTTGGAATTCTTATACAACAAAACAGGCAAGTTCCACTTTTTGGTATCTATGATATAAGTTACTTTTTTTTCTTTTAATAATAAAATATTCTGTGTTTCTGTATTGGAATTAAATTTTATATTATTTTGATATGCCCTTATATATTGCTGTGGATTTCCTTCAATAAGTATCCCAGCAGCATGAAAATCTAGTGCCTCGGCTCGTTGTGTTGCGGTTCTGAAATAGACATTTCTGCAATAAAAAACAGACTCTTTACTCGTGTTTTTATTTACAAAATCAAAAACAGGGATTATCAAATCGTTCTCTTCTTTTAGTGGAAAAATCTTAAAAGAATTTGGCAAAATGTAAGTAGAAATATCTTCGCCAAGTAATGGAATTTTATGTATAAAAGGAGCTGTGGAAAGCGTTAATAAAAATATATAAACCAATACAATATTTCTTTTGAAGACATTTGTGATAGAAAATTTTTGAATAATTTCGAACAAAAGCAAAAAGAATCCAACTTGCATGATAACAATCATACTTTTTTGTGCTCTAACAAGCTGAAAACCAAATCGAAGATTAGAATGAAATTCGGTATTAATTATTTTTTCTAACTCTACAATTCCGTTACAAAAAAAGAGCAAAACTACTATCGAAAAAAATAAAATTTTGAAAGTTCTTTTCTGTAAGGAAGAATCAAAAAAGAAAAATAATAAAAAAGTAAATAGAAAAAAGTAGGTAACTGGTCTGTGCCAACTTTGCAAAAATAATATTCCGTTAAAGAAAATAGGATTTATTCTGGCATTAATTGCTTGGTTGAATAGTTCTTGATTAATGGAGGAATTGTCTAATTTCACATTTAAAAAATAGGTGAGAAAATAAGGCAACAATCCAATAAAAATAGCAATTAGTAAACCAAACAATTGTTTGATAAATTTAAAAGAAATTTGATTGTTTTGGTAATAATAATTTGCAAAAAACACACTTAAATAAACAATTACTGCACCAACTCCCGAAATGGGATGAAAATTAACCAATAAACCTAATACAAGCCCAGAAAATAGTATCCATTTGCCTTTAGATAAAACATAAATTATGAATGGCAATGGTATTAATGCTGCGAAAACGGTTCGTGGCATAATGGTCCAAAGTTCCGAAATGCCAAGCAATTCCATTCCTGGAGGCCAGATAATTCCTCTCATAAATATAGAAAATCCAAAGGCAAGCCAAAAATCTTTTCGCAGCAAAAAGAAGCAATAAAACCACAAAAAGCCATACAAAAAATGAGTAATAAAGCTAAATATATTTAAAGCTTGGATATAATCGTGATTGGTAAATTTAGCAATAAAACGTAAGGTTTGCACATAAAATGGTGTGTAATATTTAATATTATTAACCTCATTTAAATACAAATCATTTTGGAATAAATTCGGATTATCTAATTTTTGACAAATTGGGATAATATTAGCCAAATCGGAAGAAATAGCAGTTACAGGAGCTTTAATTGCATGAAGATAAAATCCTGTAGCTAGTATAATATTAAAAATTAGAACCAGAAACCATTGTTTTTTTGTAAGATAATTATTCGTCATGATCTGGGCATTTAGGAGCATTTAAAATATCATATTGCATAAATTGTAATAATAACTGAAAACCTAAAATTAACGAAACTGTTGCTATCATAATAGTGCCTGTTGGAGTAATTACGTCCAGTCTTGCATAATAAATCCAATTGTAAAGCCCGAAAATAAACCCGAAAAAGAATAATAAATTTCCGAAAATTAGATAAATACTTCCAATGTTAAAATCATATAAAAAATAGGCTTTTGCAAGTCTTTTTAGAAATAAACCGAGAAGTTTTCTAGAAAATATAAAAGGCATTTTCCAAACTTGCATGCTAGATTTTTCTTCGTCGTATATGGCGGGCATTGGCACTTCTTTAATTTTGGCTCTACAAAAATAGAGTTCTGCTAGTAGTGAGGTTTCAAAAAAATATCTGTTGGATAGTTTAGAAAAATCCAACTCTTTTAGCACACTCGTTTTTATTGCAATATAACCATTAGTAGGATCAAAACTATTCCAATATCCTGTTGCAATTTTGGTTAAAAAGGAAAGTCCAAGATTTCCAAATCTTCGTATAAAAGGCATTTTTTTAAGAGCTTTTGTATCTCTAAATCTATTTCCTTTTACTACATGAATATTTTTAGCTACTAAATAGTCAAGCATTATTGGAATATATGTAGCATCCATCTGATTGTCTGCATCTAGCTTTATTACTACATCTATATCATTTTGCATGGCATACTCAAAACCATTTTTGGTAGCACCTCCAACGCCTAAATTGATTTTATTTTCTAAAAAAACAATAGATACATGTTCTTTCTTAGAGGCTAAAATAACTTCTTTTGGTAAAGCATCTGGGCTTTTGTCATCTACAATAATAATTGTATGAATACAATCTGGCAGGTTCTTAACAACTATTGCAATATGTTTTTGAGCGTTGTAATACGGAATTACAACCGCTATTTTTGTATCTTTATTTTTCATTTTTGTGTAAAATTGAGATAAATATAGAAGTAATGGCTAAAAATAAACCTAACAATGCAAATACAGGTCTGTAAATGTATAAATGTTCTCCAAAGAAAAGAGTTACTAACATGGAAAGAACAAATCCTTTAAGTCCGATTGAAAAACCAGAAAAATCTTTAAAATCTATTAGTAAATATTGAACTAACCACCCAAAATACAAAAAAAATCCAACCAAGCCAAGTTCTTTAATAACCTGTAAATACATATTATGAGCAGACAATCCAGGTGCAGAATTAAATCTGTTTACAAATCCCATTCCGAAGGGAATAATTATTGGGTTTTCTAAAATATAATAGAAATTTCCTTTTGTTAGCTTGTCTCTACCAGAGCCTAATTTAGAATATAACTCTCCCGCATCTTTTTTGTCGTTTGGATTCTCTATATTATTAACTTTTGCAACCACTCTATTTTCCACCACAGAACTAACCGTGTCATATAATTGAGGATTATAGCTAATTACAAAAATTGCCATTGCAACAAAAATAGTAGAAGTAACAATGAATTTAGCAGTTTTAAAAATTGCAAAATAAATTAGAAATACTAGCAGTGCAGTATAGGTGGTTCTGGAGCCAGATAACAATACGCTATATAGGTTTACAAGAACTGCTACTATGAGTATTATTTTGTTGATTTTAATAGATTTTTCTAATAAAATGCCTATGGCTAAAACCAAAGAAAAAAAAGTAGTCATCCCATACACTATTTTGTTAGGGCCTAATGTACCTGAATAAAAACTATATGCTTTTAAATAAATATCTCCCCATAAAAAAGGAACTACCCCGATATTTTGCAATACTACCAAGACACTTTCAATAATAGAACCGATAAGAATTATATAAATAAATAAGTTCCTCTTACTCTTGGACAAACAAAATAAATAGATAAAAACTCCAGCCAAATAAAATACCCAAAAATGGTACCAATACAAAAAAACTTGTAAAAAGGACCAAAACTGTCCATGTACTAAACTAAAAATCATGGTAATTAGCATCATAACACCGGACCAATTTAACAACCAATACAAAAACTTGTAAACGGGTATTTTATATATAATCACTTTTAGAATATGGTTGTAATTATAAAAATAAAAAAGCAAAAATACCCCTAAAATATCGTACAAACGGAATTCGTTATCTCCGGTAAGGCTATATTTAACTACTGCTAAATTATAAAAATAAGATACCAAAACCCCACAAACTACTATATATAGCACTTTATCTTGCACTATTTTTTGCAATTCTCTAAAAAAAGATTGTGTGGTACTTTGTTGAGCAATAACTGTATCTGCATTCATATTGCTACAAATATAACTGAATGATTGGGAAATGAAATATAATTGACTTAAATAAGTACATAAATTTAATTTTGTAGCAAAGCGATATATTTTTCGATGACTTTTTTCTCAGAATATCCCTCATATACTGTTTGATAAAGATTGTTTCCCATAGTATTTCTTAAAACAGGATCTTCTATAAGTAAAATTAAATTCTCTACAAATTTTTGAGTATCGTTAGTGTTGGTTAAAAATCCGTTTTTAGAATTTTCTATAACATTTGGAATACCGCCAACATTAGTACAAACAACTGGTTTTTTATACATGCCATATTCTATTAAAGCAACCGGTAAACCCTCCGAATTAGAGGTTAATATACAAATATCTGCTTGCGATATGATATAATCCGTATCGTTTTTCGAACCATAAATAAAAATGTGATTTTCTAATTTTCCTTTCTTTATTTCTTCTTTCAATTCATTCGAATACGCATCATTAAAATCTTTCCCTACCAAATGAAACGAGCAATCTTGATGTTTTGAGATTACTTGTTTTGCAACTTTAATTGTAAAAATATGGTTTTTAGGTTTTTTTAAATTTGCTAATTGCAAAATTCTACATTTTTTTTCTCCTTTTAAAACTGTTTCTTTTAGAAAATCAGTTTCGGTTAAAGAAAAATTTTCTAAATAAATGCTCTTTTTACATAAATTATGTTCTAACACCCAATTATTTATATCTTTATTGACAGATAAAATATAATTAAAATAAGGCGCAAAAAATCTTGTCATAAAAAAAATGATTTTTGAATCATTCATGACACTACCATTGTGAATGTGCCAAATAATTTTAATTTTCAGTAAAGCTATTTTTACCAAAACAGCTAAAAAACAAGACGAACTATGTGCATGAATATACTCAATTTTATTCTGCTTACAATAGTTATAAAATTTTCTAATAGCTTTTAAGTCAATCGTCTTTTTCTTGTTTAAAAACAAATAGGAAACTTTTGGATCAAGTTGTTCTTTTAAAGCTCCTTCGTTTCTGGTAGCAACCAAACCAGAAAATTCAATTTTAGAATATAACGCATTTGCATAATTAACTGCCATTCGTTCGGCTCCACCTGTTTCTAAACTATCTATTAACTGAACTATTCTCATTATATTTGGATTCTATTTTTTTGCAATTAATTATAATTTAGATTTTAACAATAATTTTATTTCTTTTTCAAAAGAATTAAAAGTATATTTCTGAGACCAAAGCAAGGCTTCTGAACTCATTTTTTGATACAAATTTTCATTTTGCAATAGCTTTATTATTTCTGTTGCATCTATTTCTATATCCATGGTTAGCAACTTTCCTCTAGCACCATTGCCTAACATAATTGGCACACAAGAAACAGGGGTGGTTATTGGCACACAGCCCCAAAACATTGCTTCGGCAACAGCTTTTGGCCAACCCTCACTTTTAGAAGGCAATAGCATAAAATGAGAATCTTGGTATGCTTTTTTTAGCGTTTCGGCAGATTGATTTCCTTTAAAGCAAACAAAATTTTCCCATTTGTTTTTTGTAATTTCTGCTTCTAACCTATTTTTATCCACTCCATTTCCGTACATGTCTAAACGTATTGGTATTCCTTTTTTTCGTATTCTTTTTATAAGTTCTATAGCATACACAGGGTTTTTCCCTTCGGTAATGGTTCCTACAAAAAGACATTTTATTTCTGTATTCAAATTTCGCAAACAAGGTTGTAATTTTTCTTTATCAAAATAACTTGCGGTAAAAAAAGGCCTGATATTTTTTGTCTGATTTTTCCATTCTCCATAAACCAAAACTTGCATATTTTTGGTTAAGAATGTGTTGGACAAAATCCATTGTTGCAGTTTGTACGAAAGTGGTTGCTTGCTTTTTGGATCCCAATTTCCTGCATATTTAGCTGTTTTTGGCTTGTTTGGAAAAAATATTTGAACTAATGCTCCTAACAAACCCATATTGCCAGGACACCGAAGATGAATATGATCTGCTTGTTGCATGGCTTTGAAAATATTCCAAATTATTTTGGGAATATTTATAATTGTTTTTAAAATGGAAATAAAATTTAGTAAACAGAAACTTTTAACCTCTATAAACTGAATATTGGAATGGTTATAACTAATATCTATGGCTGACTTTTGTGTTTTATATATTGGAGCAACAATCAGCACTACTTCTACATATTGCAACCAAACATTCATTTCTTTGACATAAGGTGCGTAAGCAAAATATTCTTCTTTTTCTAGAATGTGTGGAACATGGGTGATAATAGCAAACTTCATTATTCTTCTATTATTGTGTTATAAAACTCCATATTCTTAATTACTATTTTTTTTAAATCGTATTTTTGCAATACAAATTCTCTAGCTTTTAGTCCTATTTCTACCGATTTTTCTTTGTGAGCAAATACCCAACAAATTTTTTGTGCAATATCGGTACTATCGTGCGGATTGCACAGCAAACCTGTTTCTAGATTCGAAATTGTTTCTGGGCCAGGACCTAAATTAGAAAAAACGACTACTTTTTGCATAGACATTGCCTCTGGTGCCACTAGTCCTTGTGTTTCTACATGAGAGGGAAAAACACAAACGGCTGCTTCGGCATATTTACTCGGAATTTCTAGATAAGAAACAGCTCCATGAAAGTGAATATCTTTTGCAAAATCTCCTAATTTTGGAAGTTCTGTTTCTTGCAACATTTCTATATAGGATTTTCCGTTTGGAAAAAACCAATCTCTACCATAAACATTTAAAACCGCAGCTGGAAATTCTTTTTTTACCAGTCCAAATGCTTGAATGAGTTGTCTTATTCCTTTAATTTCATAAACAGTACCTACAAAAACAATATTGTTTTTATTATAATTTACAGAAATAGGTTTAAATAATTCCGTATTTATAGGATTGCTTAAAAGCACCACTTTTTTATGATGAAAACTTAAATGCTTTTCGGTATTTATTTTTACAAACTTTGAAATTGTTACAAAAGCATCTGCCTTTTTAAAAGAGCGTTTTTCTTGAAATCCTTTCCATTTTTTAATTTCTCTATTTAATGATTCTCCAAAAAAATGATGCCCTCCATGCAAACGAATTACGTATTTTACACCTTTTATTTTCTTTAAAAAAGCCAAGCCTGCTTCTTGTGCTTCTATTATAGATATTGGTGTTTTTTGATGAATTTCGACAATTTTATTTTGTATAGAACGTGTATTTAACAGCCAAGTAAGTCCTTTTACTTTTTGGGGCTTTAACCTATAAATATCTACCCCATCTTCTTGAACATGTTCGTATTCGTTTGTATAATTAATTCCTATAACGGTTACTTTTACATCATTTTTAACCAATTCGGCGGCAATGGTTTTTCCAAAACTGCCTATTCCTCCATGCGAAAAGCCACTTTTTGGGTACTCACTAATTATATAACAAATATGCATTTTGTGGTTGTTTTATTTTTAATTATTTATCATTTTGCTTGGCTATTTCTAGCAATATATTTTCAATATCTCTAGAAAAATAGCACATTTTACCATCTATAAGATGCTTGTATCTTTCTTTGCCTGCTGTGTCTATAACAATGCTTTTCAGGTTATTATCAAAGGCATCTTCTATACAAGAACTCCAAGGCGAAATTACAACTAAGTTTTGAATACTGTTTGCTTCTACCCAGTTTTTTGAATTATCAAAAGTGTAATTTATGGTATATTTATCTAGTTCTTTTCTAAATAGTATTTCTTTTTCAGGAGTTCTTTCACGTGGATGCAATCTAATCTTAATATGTAAATTAGGGAGTTTATTCGTGGCTAGAAAATGAGTGAAAGCAGGATGAAACCCGTTAAAATCTACTGTAGAAGCATACAAAATATGTGTTCCTTCTTGGTAAGACATTTCTTTTTTTGGATATGGAATAATTTTATATTCGCAAGTAAAATTTTTGCACAAATGCTCTTGTAAATAATGAATAGTTGGGACATTTTTTACATAAAAAGTGTCTATTACTTTACTTTTAGATGGTTTTGCATAAGGAGGATAATTAATCATACTGCCGTGTTGCACTTCGGTGAGATGCAATTTTGGACGATGTTTTGAAAACACGATAGACAAGTTATTCAAATCGTAAAAAAATACCAAAAAAATTTCTTTGCTACGAAATCTTCTAAAAACAGTATCATTTATAAACTGAAAAGATTTAAAATACTGCATCTTAGAAGAATACTTAAAAAAAAAGAATTTTAAAACCTTGGTAATTCCTCCTAAATTATATACTTTTTGGTTATTAATTTTAGAAATATAAATCTCCTTAGATTGATTTATAAAAATAATATCTTCGGTAAATAATGGTTTAAAAATTCTGTCTTCGTATTTTCCGTTTTCTATGGTACAAAAATTATAGTTCGTAAATACTATTTTTTTATTCTTGTTTTTCTCGAAAAGCAAATTGAAATGTAGCACAAAAAAATCGACAACACATTTTAATATAAACAAAAAGGAACTGCTCAAAACTTGTAATTTATTTTTTTTGCCATTTACAACAGTTGCTTCAGGTTCTAAGCCATTTTTGAACAACAATTCTTCTTGGGCAAGCTCTTCGATATATTTTTCAATGGAGGTGACTGTCATTTTTTTTTAGTTACTTATTTTTTTAAACTTTTAACTAAGGTGTTGTAAAAATTTTCTCTCGTAAGACAAGATTGCCATAAATCTCGATTGTTTTTCTGCATTTGCTCTAGTTCTAATTCAGAATGCGAATTATGAAAATTTACAACATAATCAACTAGATGGCGAACCTGTTTTTCTGGAATTATGATGCAATGATTTTCCCAATTAATACTATCGTTTAGTGGCATTTCGCAATCTGTATCTATTAGAATAGGGATTCTTCCCAAGGCAAGAGTTTCGTAAAATCTAACGGAGAAATTACCTGATCCACGCAGACAAAAAGTATATAAATTAGTTGCAATATTGTCGTAAAATTCGATGCTTGTTCGTCTACGAGATTCTTCGGTGTTTGCTCCCGCACGATATTTGTTTCTAAAAATAAAATTGCATATTACCAAATTACTTTTTAATAAATAACCTAAATACTTAAAACGATAATAGCTAGAGGGATAAAAATGCTGGTAGTCGTGAAACTCTAATCCAAAAAAAACTCTTGCGTTTTTTTTGACAAAAAGCAGCAATTCTTTTATAAATTTTAAAAAACTTCCGTCAGAATGCCCTACAAATCCGATGCTTGGCTTCGAGAATTTTGGCAGTGTGAAAAAATCTTTTTCTAGAATTAGTAATGGATCTTGTATGTTAGCAGGAGGCACAAAGGTGGTACTGGTAAATTTGCTTTTAAAACCACCCAATCGAATGGTGCAAATATTTTTGTGTGTAATTGTTTTGCCAAAGTCTCCCCCTGAAAAAGCTATTATTTGTTTGTTTTGTTTTTCGGCAAAATCTAGTATTTGCTGTAACGTAATTGGGTCGTTTTTTTGGTAATTTGTTCCTAATGCTTCAGGTAACAATAAATAATCACATTCTTGTACACTAGACACAATTTGATATGTTTCTTTGCACTTTCCTTCGGTAGTTACAAGTTTGATTAATGGCCACAAACCTTTAGCATTTTTTTTGTAATTTTCCGGATAAATATACAGGTTAATCATACTTTTGTGTTTGTAAAGGCGACATTGTTAATTAGTGCTGCATATTTAGAAAATGCACTGTTATACATTTCTGGCGTTTGCAACAAATATACTTTTTCGCTTTGGGATATTGCAAAAAAATCTATAAATGTTTTTAAGTTATTTTGTATGTCTTTATCATTTTTAACATCAATATGCGTTGGTTTTCCTTCTAATATTTTAAAAGGAGTGGTCGTGGAAACACTATCTAAAAAAGTGCTACTATCCGAAAAAACATATATTGGAACAAATGTGTTTTGGGTACTAATTTGAGTTATCACATCTAATAAACTTGCAATAATCTCTTGTTTTCGTTCTTGCGAAACAATATGTGAACAAGTATCTTGAAAATCTCCTAATATGCTTGTAAAACGAGTATGGATTGCGATATATTTTTGTGGCAAATTCAAATTTTGCAAAGCATTTTCAAGAAAAGGACTTTTTACAAATAATTCTTCGAAGGAAGTTTGTCGCAATTTATTTATCTCTTCCTTATTTTTTTGTGGAAATAACTCTGGCAAATAATCTACATTACAATAAACGAAATGCTTTTTCTTTTTGCTGATTTTAATTTCTTTTTGCCAATTAAAATCAAAATTATCCATTAAATAATGAATTTTTGTGGTTTTAAAATTCCACTGCAAATTATTTTTTGAAGTTTTCCAATCAAATTTGTTGGGCAATAAATATTCTGTTATAGCAAATGGACTTTCAAAATAAATTAAAAAACTAGCATTTTCTATTTTTGCAATGTTATAAAAGGTAAGAATCCCCTTTATTCTATCTACCAAACCACCATGCGAAACGTTTCCGTCAAAAAGGATAATAATTTCTTTTTGTGCCGTTGCTGTTTTGGTAAACGAAAAGTTAGATTTATGCAGCCAATACAATTGTAATAGCCTAAGTTTTCGTTTTAGTTTTTTTTGAAGCATTTTCTATAATTTACTATTTGCTTTGCTATTCTCTTATTAATGTTGCAATTCCTCTGTACGTTTTGTAATAAGATTTAAGATAAACTAGTTAATACTTTATGTAAATGCTTAATTTCTTCCGTTAAATCAATTTGATGATTGCCAACGAAAAAGCCTTTTTTATCTAAATATTGTGCATTTTTCATTTCACCAAAAATTTCACAATCAAAATACTTCAACACTTCGTTTTTAGTAAAATCTCCTGTAACTATCGGACGACAATCGATGTGATTTTCTTCTAATACTTTTACAATGTCTAAACGATTTAGGGTAGATTCTGGTTTGATAATAAAACTAAACCCAAACCAACTGCTATTGTCAATATCTTTTTGAATATAAAAATCCTGATTGTCTTTAAATAGGGAAACAAACAGTTCTGCATTTTTCCTTCTTTGGTCTAAGAACGAAGGCAATTTTTTTAATTGTTCCACGCCAATTACACCACTCATCTCCACAGGACGCACGTTGTAGCCAGGTAATAAAAATCGGAACGATTCTTCAAACCAATCGTCACTTTTGTTAGAAATTTTATTCTCCTTTGGCAAATGACGTGTCCAACCATGTGCTCTTAAGCAAACCATCACGTGATATATCTCTTCGTCATCGGTTACAATTAAACCACCTTCCATGGTTGCCATGTGGTGCGAGAAGAAGGTAGAAAAGGTTCCAACCAACCCAAAGGTTCCTGTTTGTTTTCCTTTGAATTCGGCTCCCATCGATTCGCAATTGTCTTCCATCAGGATAATATCTCTGTTACCAATAATTTCATTGATAGTATCAAAATTATTTGGATTACCCAAAAGATTTACTGCTAAAATCATTTTGGTATTGCCAGTAACTGCTAATTTTAATTGTTCTAAATCAAAATTTAAGGTGTGTAAATCGACATCTACAAATTTTAACTTTAAACCATATTGATACAAAGGATAATAAGTGGTGGACCAAGAAACTGCAGGAACAATTACTTCATCACCTCGCTTTAATTTTGGGTTTTTAGTATAAAATAGTGCTGCAACTGCAATTAAATTTGCAGATGAACCCGAGTTTACCATAACCGCATATTTTGAATTGACAAATTTCGCAAAATTGTCTTCAAATTGTTTTACACCTTCGCCCATAGTGTACATATCTTTTGCGATAACACCATTAATGGCTTCTATTTCTTTTGCATCCCAAGTAGAAGATGCGAGTGGATATTTAATCATGTAAAATTGCTGTTTTAAAATATTCGACTGTTTTTTTTATTCCGTCTTCTAACGATGTTTGATGTTGCCAACCAAATTGCTTTAGTTTGGTATCATCAATTAATTTTTGTCTCATTCCAATTGGTTTTGATAAATCATGTACAAATTTTCCTTCAAAACCAATTACGTTGGCAATGGTTTGATAATATTGATTAATCGTATAATCAAATCCTAAACCAACATTGATGTTTTGTGGCATTTGGTTAAATTTTTCTATGGCATAAAACACAAAGTCCGCTAAATCTTCGGCATACATAAATTCTCTTCGTGCCAAACCATCTCCCCAAATATCAATTTCAGAAATGTTATTTTGCTTGGCTTCGTAAATCTTTTTAATTACTGCTGGAACCATGTGTGAGTGTTCAGGCGAAAATTTATCGTATTTTCCATACAAATTACAAGGAATAACGGTTTTATATTGCAATATTGGATTTTCTTTTACAACATATTCGCACAAGCGAGTTGCTACTGTTTTGGCAATGGCATAGCCTTCGTTTGTAGGTTCTAATTCACCTTTTAAAATTAATTCTTCTTGCAATGGATTTTCTGCCTCACGAGGATACATACAAGAACTTGCTAAATTCATAAAATTTAAAACACCATTTTCTTTAGCTGCCATGATGATGTTTCTTCCCATGTCTAAATTAAAAACTAAAAAATCGACAGGTCTTGCCATGTTTGCTTGTATTCCTCCAACTAAACCAGCAGAATGAATAATAAAATCGGGTTGGTGTTTTTTTAGATAGACATCAACAGCATCAAAATCACGCAAGTTCAATGCAGCACTTGATGGTGATAATAAAATGTGCTGATTTGCTTTTGGATGTTCCAAAATATTTTTACCTACCATACCGTTGCCACCTGTTACTAATATCTTCATGAGAATATTTTAGCTATTCGTATTTTTTTAAAGTATCTCTATCTTTAAAACGGACTACATAGTTTAAATCGTGTTGCATCATGATTTTCACCAATTCTTCGATAGAAGTACGACTTGGATTCCAACCTAATTGGGTTCTTGCTTTTGTTGGATCGCCTAATAAACTTTCTACTTCGGCAGGTCGGTAATAGTTTGAATCTACTTCAATTAGAGTTTTTCCTGTTACTTTGCAAATTCCTTTTTCGTTTTCATCTTCGCCTTGCCATTCTAGTTCAATACCAGCATCTTTAAATGCTAGTTCACAGAAGTAACGCACCGAATATTGAATTCCTGTGGCAATTACATAATCTTCAGGTTGTTCTTGTTGTAACATCAACCACATACATTCCACATAATCTTTGGCATAACCCCAATCTCGCATAGCGTTTAGGTTTCCTAAATATAATTTTTCTTGAATACCGTGCTTTATTCTGGAAGCCGAAAGTGTGATTTTTCTGGTTACAAAAGTTTCGCCTCGACGTTCTGATTCGTGGTTGAAAAGAATTCCGTTCACGGCATAAATTCCGTACGATTCTCGGTAATTTTTGGTTATCCAATACGCATAAATTTTAGCCACACCGTAGGGCGAACGTGGGTAAAATGGTGTGGTTTCTTTTTGAGGTACTTCTTGCACTTTTCCAAATAATTCGGAAGTAGAGGCTTGGTATATTTTAGTTTTTTGGGTTAAGCCACAAATTCTAATAGCTTCTAGCAAACGCAAAGTTCCAACGGCATCTGTTTCTGCGGTATATTCGGGCATATCAAACGAAACTTTTACGTGTGATTGTGCTGCTAAATTATACACTTCGTCTGGTTGAATTTCTTGCATTAATCGTATCAAGCTGGTTGAATCGGTCATATCCCCATAATGCAGATTGATTTTTTTATCTTGATGCAAGTCTTGAATTAACGATTCGATGTATAAATGCTCTATTCGTTCGGTATTAAAAGTGGAGCTACGTCTGATGATTCCGTGTACTTCGTATCCTTTTTCTAACAATAGTTCAGCTAAATACGAACCATCTTGTCCATTAATTCCGGTGATTAACGCTTTTTTCATTTAAAATTGTTTTAACTAATTAGGTATAATTAAATTGTTTGATTTTTTACTATTTTTAATTGCTGTGCCAAAGATAAATTTTATTTATGCAGCCAATGCAATTGTAATAGCCTAATTTTTAGTTTTTTTTGAAGCATTTTTTATAATTTACTATTTGCTTTGCTATTCTCTTATTAATGTTGCAATTCCTCTGTACGTTTTGTAATACGCTTTTTTATTATACTTACTGATGGAGAGCCCTTTTATTAAATTTTTAAGTCTTAAATTTTTAAAAGCAAAAAAATCGTATAAAAAGGACAATAACAAACGACTCCCCAATTCTGTTCTCCAACCAGAACTTACTGATTTGCTATCTATAAATTTAGAATACTTATAAATATACAGCACCTCATCATTTCTTTTAGTGTTAATTTTTAACGATTGTGTAGTTCTAGTTGTTTGATTGTGTAATGGCTGAAAATTAATAGTTTTATTTATATAACCAAAAAAATTGAACTTTAAAATAATGCTTGCCCAAAACATTTTGTCGCCAGCATATCTAAAGGTTGTAATTTTATTTAAAATTTCGGTATTTATAACTTCCGCTCTAAACAGGCAGGAGCTTGCATTCAATATTTTAAAAGGACTGTTTTCAAAAAACCAATTAAACAAAAAATTCTCGGATATATTAGAATAAAGTCCTGTGTTTTTGTGTGGTTCAATAACTATATCGGTATTTGTAAACAAATTTATAGTTTTGGTTTTTACAAATACCAAGCTGGCTTTTTTATTATTTTCTAGAAAAGTTACTGTTTCTTGCAAAAAATTGTTGGTGCAAAAATCGTCACTTTCGGCAATCCAAATTAAGTCTCCTTTCGCAATATCGATTCCTTTTTTCCATTGTGCAAAAGGACTTCCTGAGTTTGTAGTATTTATTTCAAAATGAGTTACTTTTGAGTTATTTTTGTATCTCTCTAATATTTGCAAACTACCATCAGTAGAAGCATCATCAAGAATTATTAATTCAAAATTTTGATA
>DZCQ01000040.1 GCA_022730285.1 Flavobacterium psychrophilum | reverse complement strand
TGATAGTTTCTGGTTTTAAAACCTCTCCTCTTGACTCTGCCAAGATAGATTCTGGTGAGGCTAAACCTATTGAGATTTTATTGAATCTTTTTACTGGATTCTTATCTCTGTTATTGTTGTTATTATTTCTATTATTCATCATAGTTAAAAAAAATTATTGTACTGTGAATTCAACCATATTGTTAACACTTCCTTGAATTTTTGTATGCATAAAATACCTATTACATTTTGTAATACCATTAATTAGAATTGTTTCATTTGTGTATAAACTATAAACACCAACGGCATTTAATTTAATTTTCACATCTAATTCATACTTTTGTGTGTCAAAGTTATAAGGTAGTTCAAATGTACTCAATGTTGTTCCTAAGCTCCCTTTTATAAAAGTCAACTGATTTCCAGTAGTTAGTCTGTTTTGTGAAATCGATAAAGTAGCAAAATAATCATTAGTTAATTGAAATAAATTTAATTCATTTCCATAATAAGTATTCACAGCAGGTATTTCTAATTTCATTTCAATCTCATCTCCTTGATTATATATTACCTGCAACGGGGTTAATGTTATCATATCATCCACCCTAACTGTACTTCCAAAATCATTGCAATTTTCCTCCTCTCTTGGACAACCAAATAAAGTTGTTATAATAAGTACAAAGAATATTTTTTTAAAGATACCCATAGCTTCTAAATAGTTCGTAAATTGGTTTGTGTTGTGATGTTCCATTGTAACCATTATTTATTAATGAATTATATAAATCCGTAGAATTATTCACATTGGAATTTAAATGATTAAAAACAGGTGCTAAGTAATATTGATTATTATTAACACTTGTATTAATATTAGCTTTATCTATAATCTTATTTACAAAAAGACCTCCTCCCAATGCACTACCATCTCTTCGTACAGAATTATCCCCATCAATACTGTCATCTAATAAATCCCACATTATACCATGATAAAACCAACTTATATCAGAAGTTCTATGATTTGAAGACAATGGTCTATCACAAACATTAAATCCTTCTATAAAACTAGGTATGTCATTCGTGAAAACAAATCCTACACTCTGATAATTTCCACTTATTGCTTTAGCATAATAAAATTGACTTATTTTAAACTCACATAAATTACCCCATCCTTCGGCAAGTGCAATCCTATCAGCAGCTTGGTATGATGGTAAACTTCCATCTTTATATGGATCTTGGGCAGTGCTTCCAGGTTCGATAGAATTACTTAGTTCACTAGAAAAAACATTTGCCCAAAACCAAGCTCCTGCCTTTGAAGCATGAGAATAGTGACCCGACTCATGAAAAACTAATTGATGTATAGTTGCGGTATTTCCGTTTGAAGCACCATTTCTTAATCCTTTATATGTTTGATCAGGTCTTAAATGCGGCGGTAAAAGACTAATTAAATTATCCGTTGTATTCACACTTATAACATTCCAAATACTTGATTGACCAATTCCTGCAATTGTAGCCATACTAGAAAGATTATCATATTTATACAACATTGGTGTCGATCCAGTATTAGTCCCCTTTGCAGAAACCCAAACATTTGCATAACTAATTGTATGTGATATCCCATTTATGTTAGAATAATCAATATATTTTCTCAAACCATTATGAACTGTACCTTTGTACCAAAGATGTCCTTCCCCCTCGCTCCAAGAGTAAGGAATAAGCTTAGTTGCACCATTGTTATTTCTATTCAAAGTCATTAAATGATCTGAAACCTGTATTCCTAAAATTTCATTCCAAGATTTTCTAATTGTTGCAGTATATCCTCTCCACTTCGCCCTAATTCTAACCTCTCCTCTATAATTGTGAGATCCAGAAAAATGACCATTATTATCGGTATAAGTATAATGCCACCAAACCATTCTACCATATGATATTTCTGCTTGTAACAAAGGATCATATTGGTTAGAATCTGTATTTTGAACTTTAACATATCCATTTGGGGTAAATTTCTTTCTTCTACTGCTAGAAATTAACGCATTATTAAGATATTCAGGTAATGTTTCTAATTTCAAAAAAATATCATCCGCAGCTAAATCATCTTTCCAATCTGCAAAAAACAATGAAACTGTTTCAACGTCATATTCATCATCTGTTGGCTGATACAACTCCTCTAATATTTTATAACTTATTCCACTTGGCAGTTTATATCCAACAGGTATAACTGTGTATGTTGGGTAAAATAAATCCTTATCATCTTTTGGAGACACATAATAATCCCCCTCTACTAAAATCTCATAATCCATAGGATAGTCTTGTAGTACTGGAGTAAAATCATTACTTTCTTTGTCTAAATCATCTAAAATTTTTAAATCTTCAATGGATTTAGGAGTGATTTTAATGTAATAGCTTGTTGTTTCTACAACTTTATTGATAAATTTTGAATTTTTAACAACTGAATTATAATAATCGAAAGCAATCTGCATATTCTTAACAGAGTATGGATTTTTTAATCTCTTCCCCAAAACAATTTGGGTATGAATATCTAGCTTATCATTTGCATTAACCCTCATTGTTACCTGAGAATTTACTAAAGAAGTAGTATTATCCTCTACTTTAGACAAATCTTCTTTTTGACAAGCAACAACCAAAAATAAAAACAAAAATAAATTTATTATTTTTTTCATTTTTTATATTTATAATTATATTATTGGGAACAGAATACTGCTCCCAATATATTTATTCTTCTAAACGAATGTCTAATCCAAGACCTTTCAATTCATGCATTAATACATTGAACGATTCAGGCAATCCTGGTTCTGGCATAGATTCTCCCTTAACGATAGCTTCGTAAGTTTTGGCTCTACCAATTACGTCATCCGATTTTACTGTCAAAATTTCACGTAGTGTACTTGACGCTCCATAAGCTTCCAATGCCCAAACCTCCATCTCTCCAAAACGTTGTCCTCCAAATTGCGCTTTACCTCCTAATGGTTGTTGCGTAATCAATGAGTATGGTCCGATAGAACGTGCGTGCATTTTGTCATCAACCATGTGTCCAAGTTTCAACATATAGATTACTCCAACTGTTGCTGCTTGGTGGAAACGTTCTCCTGTACCACCATCATAAAGATGTGTGTGTCCGAAACGTGGAACTCCAGCTTCGTCAGTGATTGCATTTATTTGGTCTAATGATGCTCCGTCAAAAATTGGTGTTGCATATTTTCGGCCCAAGTTTTGTCCTGCCCATCCTAGAACGGTTTCGTAAATTTGACCAATGTTCATACGAGAAGGTACTCCAAGTGGGTTAAGAACTATATCAACAGGTGTTCCATCTTCTAAGAATGGCATGTCTTCGTGACGCACAATACGAGCAACAATTCCTTTATTTCCGTGACGCCCCGCCATTTTATCTCCTACTTTTAGCTTACGTTTTTTGGCTATATAAACTTTAGCTAATTTTAAGATTCCAGCTGGCAATTCGTCTCCAACTGTAATCGTAAATTTCTCTCTCCTCAATGCACCTTGCAAATCGTTTAGTTTGATTTTGTAGTTGTGTATTAAGTCATTTACCATTGCATTTGTTTCGTCATCCGCAACCCAAGTTCCTTTCGTTAAATGTGCAAAATCCTCTACGGATTGTAACATTTTCTTAGTATATTTTTTACCTTTTGGTAAAACTTCTTCGCCCAAATCATTCATTACACCTTGCGATGTTTTTCCATCAATAATTATAAATAATTTATCGATTAATTTATCTTTTAGTTCTACAAATTTGGTTTCAAATTCTAGTTCTAATTCGCCTAGTGCATCTTTGTCTTGTGTGCGTTTGCGTTTGTCTTTTACAGCTTTTGCAAATAATTTTTTATCAAGAACAACACCATGTAATGAAGGAGATGCTTTCAGTGAAGCATCTTTTACATCACCAGCTTTATCTCCGAAAATAGCCCTTAAAAGTTTTTCTTCGGGAGTTGGATCAGATTCTCCTTTTGGTGTAATTTTTCCGATCAGAATATCGCCAGGTTTTACTTCTGCACCAATTCTAATCATACCATTTTCATCTAAATCTTTTGTCGCTTCTTCAGAAACGTTCGGAATATCATTTGTTAACTCTTCGTTACCTAATTTAGTGTCTCTCACTTCTAATGAGTAATCATCTACATGTATAGAGGTAAAAATATCGTCACGAACTACTTTCTCGGATATTACAATTGCATCTTCAAAGTTATAACCTTTCCATGGCATAAATGCTACTTTTAGGTTTCTACCCAAAGCTAACTCACCATTTTGTGTTGCATATCCTTCACATAAAACTTGTCCTTTAGTTACCTTGTCTCCTTTTCTAACAATTGGTTTCAGGTTTATAGAAGTTCCTTGATTTGTTTTTCGGAATTTTATTAACTGATACGTTTTATCATCCGATTCAAAGCTCACAGCTCTTTCCGCTTCGGTTCTTTCGTAAGTTATGGTAATCATGTTTGCATCCACATAATCTACCACACCATTGCCTTCTGCATTTATCAAAACTCTAGAGTCTGAAGCTACTTGTCTTTCCAAACCTGTTCCAACAATTGGTGCTTCAGGGCGTAATAAAGGTACTGCTTGACGCATCATGTTAGATCCCATCAAGGCTCTATTTGCATCGTCATGTTCTAGAAAAGGAATTAATGAAGCGGATATGGAAGCAATTTGATTTGGAGCCACATCTGTATAATGTACCTCTATTGGATTAATAACTGGAAAATCTCCTTCTTGACGAGCAATAACATTCTCTGCTGTTATTTTTCCGTTATCGTCCATTTCTATATTTGCTTGTGCAATAAGTAACCCTTCTTCTTCTTCTGCACTCAGATATCTTGCTGTTGCATTCAAATCTACCACACCATTTGTTACTTTTCGGTATGGAGTTTCAATAAATCCCATTCCATTTACTTTTGCATAAACACTTAATGAAGATATAAGCCCAATATTCGGTCCTTCAGGAGTTTCGATAGGGCATAACCTTCCATAGTGTGTATAGTGAACGTCACGAACCTCAAAACCAGCTCTTTCACGTGAAAGTCCACCTGGTCCAAGTGCTGATAAACGACGTTTGTGTGTAATTTCCGCTAATGGATTTGTTTGATCCATGAACTGAGATAACTGATTTGTCCCAAAAAATGAATTAATAACGGATGATAATGTTTTAGCATTTATCAAATCAATTGGTGTAAATACCTCGTTATCTCTTACATTCATACGTTCTCGAATTGTACGAGCCATACGAGCCAATCCTACACCAAATTGTTGCGATAATTGCTCTCCTACTGTTCTAACTCGTCGATTAGATAAGTGGTCAATATCATCAATTTCGGCTTTAGAATTAATAAGTTCAATTAAGTATTTAACTATAGTTATGATATCTTCTTTGGTCAAGACTTGCTTTTCCATAGGAGTATCTAACCCTAATTTTTTATTTATTCTGTAACGCCCTACTTCACCAAGATTGTATCGTTGATCGGAGAAGAATAGTTTATCAATAATTCCACGAGCAGTTTCCTCATCAGGTGGTTCTGCATTACGTAATTGTCTATAAATATGCTCAACAGCTTCTTTTTCAGAATTTGTTGGATCCTTTTGCAGTGTGTTGTGTATTATAGAGTAATCTACTGCATTGTTCTCTTCTTTATTTAGGAGAATAGATTTTACATTAGATTCTATAATTTCCTCGACATTATCTTTATCAAGTATGGTATCTCGGTCTAATATAATATTGTTCCGTTCAATAGAAACAACTTCTCCAGTGTCCTCATCTACAAAATCTTCATGCCAAGTATTTAATACTCTAGCAGCTAATTTTCTACCAATATATTTTTTAAGTCCAGTTTTAGATACTTTTATTTCTTCTGCAAGATCAAATATTTCAAGAATATCTTTATCGCTTTGAAAACCTATAGCCCTGAAGAGGGTAGTTACAGGTAATTTTTTCTTCCTATCAATGTAAGCATACATTACGCTATTGATATCAGTAGCAAATTCAATCCATGAACCTTTAAATGGAATAACACGGGCAGAATATAACTTGGTTCCATTAGCATGGAAGGATTGTCCAAAAAAGACTCCTGGAGATCTATGTAGTTGGGATACCACCACACGTTCTGCACCATTAATTACAAAAGTGCCACTTGGTGTCATGTAAGGGATAGTACCTAAATATACGTCTTGAACTATGGTTTCAAAATCTTCATGCTCCGCATCTGTACAATACAATTTAAGTCTTGCTTTTAAAGGGACGCTATAAGTAAGACCTCTTTCTATACACTCTTGAATAGTATAACGAGGTGGATCTACAAAATAATCTATAAATTCCAGTACAAAATTGTTTCTTGTATCTGCAATTGGAAAATTCTCCATGAAGGTATTATATAATCCTTCGTTGCCTCTCTCATCTGATTTAGTTTCTAATTGAAAAAAATCTTGAAAAGATTTAACCTGAACATCTAGAAAGTCTGGATAAGCAGGAATATTTTTTGTGGAGGCAAAATTCAATCTTTCAGTCTGATTTGTTATCATCAATGGACAAAATTTTGATTAAAAAAAATTAAATATACGTATAATATATTATTATACGAAAAATGGTTTAGGTCTTTGAGCTATTATACTCAAGACCTAAACCTGTTTCAAAAACTATGTAAGCTTATTTAAGCTCCACAACAGCTCCTGCTTCTTCTAAAGATTTTTTAAGGCCTTCTGCCTCGTCTTTAGTAACACCTTCTTTAATGTTAGATGGTGCAGCATCTACTAAATCTTTTGCTTCTTTAAGTCCAAGACCAGTTAATTCTTTAACAGCTTTAACTACTGCTAATTTAGAAGCTCCTGCTTCTTTTAGTACTACAGTGAATTCTGTTTGCTCTTCAGCAGCAGATTCTCCTCCACCAGCAGCAACCACAACAGCTGCAGCAGCTGGCTCTATACCATACTCGTCTTTTAATATTGTAGCTAAATCATTAACTTCTTTAACTGTTAAGTTTACTAATTGTTCTGCGAATTGTTTCAAATCTGCCATTTTTTCTATCTTTTAAAAGGATTTGTAATTTATTATAATTTATTTGTGCGCAATTTATTCTGCTACTTCGTTTTTAGATTCTGCATTGTTTAATAATGCAGCAATAACACGTTTTGCAGGAGACTGTAATAATCCGATAATTTCTCCAATAACTTCGTCTCTAGATTTAAGGTTTGCTAATGATTCAAGTAAGTTATCGCCTATGTAAACTTCTTGATTGATATAAGCACCTTTTAGTACTGGTTTTGTGGATTTTTTACGGAATTCTTTGATTATTTTTGCTGGAGCATTTGCAATATCTGAAATTAATATAGCTGTATTTCCTTTTAAAGTATTTGGTAATTCACCAAAATCTTTATCAGATGCTTCCATTGCTTTTGAAAGCAAAGTGTTTTTTACAACTTCTAATTTTATTCCTGCTTTAAAGCAAGCTCTTCTTAGATTTGAAGTAGTTTCTGCATTAAGTCCAGATATGTCAGACAAATAAACAATATTTGTACCAGCTAACTGTGCAGCTAAATCTCCAATAGCGATTGATTTTTCTTCTCTTGTCATATTAAAAATTTTTAACTACCAATTATATTGCTTTAGGGTCTAGAGCAATTGCTGGACTCATAGTACTTGTCAAGTAAATAGACTTGATGTAAGTTCCTTTTGCAGCAGTTGGTTTTAATTTGATTAATGTTTGAATGATTTCATTAGCATTTTCAGTAATTTTCTCTGCATCAAAAGAAACTTTTCCTATTCCTGCATGTACAATTCCTGTTTTGTCCACTTTGAAGTCAATTTTACCTGCTTTAATTTCTGCTACTGCTTTTCCAATTTCCATGGTCACAGTACCAGTTTTTGGGTTTGGCATTAAACCTCTCGGGCCTAGAATACGACCTAGAGGACCAAGTTTTCCCATTACAGCTGGCATAGTTACGATTACATCCACATCTGTCCAGCCATCTTTTATTTTTTGCAAATAATCGTCTAAACCAACATGGTCTGCACCTGCTGCTTTAGCTTCTGCTTCTTTATCTGGAGTAACTAATGCAAGCACTCTCATTTTTTTTCCATTTCCGTGAGGTAACGAAACTACGCCACGTACCATTTGATTCGCTTTTCTTGGATCTACTCCTAGTTTTACAGCGATATCAACAGACTCGTCAAATTTTGCAGAAGCAACCACTTTAATCAATGCTGCTGCATCTTTTAGAGTGTATAATTTGTTCTTTTCAATTTTAGCGACAGCCTCTTTTTGTTTTTTTGTCAATTTTGCCATTTCTTACCTTATTTTAGGGGAGAATCTCCAGTTACAGTTATACCCATAGATCTAGCCGTTCCTGCGATCATACTCATTGCAGATTCTATTGTGAATGCATTTAAATCGACCATTTTATCTTCGGCAATTGCTTTGATTACGTCCCAAGTTACTGAAGCAACTTTTTTACGATTTGGTTCTCCTGATCCTGATTTAAGTTTTGCAGCATCCATTAATTGAACTGCAGCTGGTGGAGTTTTTACAACAAAATCAAATGATTTGTCTTTATATACAGTGATTTGCACTGGACATATTTTGCCAGGTTTATCTTGGGTTCTTGCATTAAATTGCTTGCAGAATTCCATGATATTTACCCCAGCAGCTCCCAAAGCAGGTCCAACCGGTGGCGACGGGTTCGCAGCACCTCCCTTAACTTGTAGTTTAACTACTTTACTAACTTCTTTAGCCATTTTTTAAAATTTTGTATTAATTATTGGAAGCAATTAATACGGTTTATATATGTAACAAAAATTATACTTTTTCTACTTGCATAAAGCTTAATTCTAATGGTGTTTTTCTTCCGAAAATCTTAACCATTACTTCAAGTTTACGCTTTTCTTCATTTATTTTTTCAACGGTTCCATTGAATCCGTTAAAAGGACCATCAGTAACTTTTATTGTTTCTCCTATTGTAAACGGAATTGCTCCATTATCTGAAGAAATTGCAAGTTCATCTACTTTTCCTAACATTCTATTTACCTCAGAAATTCTTAAGGGTACAGGGTCTCCTCCTTTTACTTCTCCTAAAAATCCGATTACACTTGTAATTGATTTAATAATGTGTGGAATTTCTCCAGTTAAATTAGCTTCTATCATTACATAGCCTGGAAAGTAAACTTTTTCTTTGCTTATTTTTTTTCCTTCTTTAACAGTTACTACTTTTTCTGTAGGAACTAGTACTTGCGATACATAATCTGACATACCTAATCTAGTAATTTCAGCATCAATATATGCTTTTACTTTATTTTCTTGTCCACTTACGGCTCTTACTACGTACCACTTTTTTATATTAATATCTGCCATGTGGAAACTTTATGATTTTATCCAATTAAAAAATATAGCAATTACTTTTTCAAAAGATTTATCTACTCCCCATATACTTAAAGAAAAAACAACAGAAAAGATAGCAACAATTATTGCATATTTTTGAGTTTCTTCCCAAGTTGGCCAAGATACATTTGCTTTTAATTCTTCAAAAGACTCTGCTATGTAATTAACAACTTTATTCATACTGTTATTTTTTTGCACGGGCGGAGGGATTCGAACCCCCATCAACGGTTTTGGAGACCGCTATTCTACCCTTGAACTACGCCCGTTTGTGTTAAAAAAACCAGTAACACTTTTTTAATTGTGTTACTGGATTTTTACTTGTATTTATAAATATTTATTCAATAATTTCTGTTACTTGTCCTGCACCTACTGTTCTACCACCTTCACGGATAGCAAAACGTAATCCTACACTCATTGCTATAGGGCTTAACAAAGATACATTGATTGTTAAGTTGTCTCCTGGCATAACCATTTCAACTCCTTCTGGCAATGTAATAACTCCTGTTACGTCTGTTGTGCGTACATAAAACTGTGGACGGTAGTTATTGTGAAATGGTGTGTGACGACCACCCTCTTCTTTTTTCAAGATATATACCTCTGCTTTAAATTTAGCGTGTGGTTTTACAGATCCTGGTTTAACAATTACCATTCCTCTTTTAATGTCTTCTTTTGCAACACCTCTTAATAAGATACCTGCATTATCTCCAGCTTCTCCTCTGTCAAGAATTTGACGGAACATTTCAATACCGGTAATTGTAGAAGTTAATTTTTCAGCACCCATACCAATTATTTCAACTGGATCACCTGTGTTACAAACACCTGTTTCTATACGGCCTGTAGCAACAGTTCCACGACCTGTGATTGTAAATACGTCTTCAACTGGCATCAAGAAAGGTTTTTCTGTATCACGGATTGGCTCTTCAATCCATGCATCAACAGCCTCCATTAATTCGATAATTTTTGGTACCCAAGCTGGATCATTATTTAACCCTCCTAATGCAGAACCTTGTACTACTGGACCATTATCTCCGTCATATTCGTAGAAAGACAATAAATCTCTGATTTCCATCTCTACTAATTCTAATAATTCTGCATCATCAACCATATCCACTTTATTCATGAATACAACAATACGAGGAATACCTACTTGACGTCCTAAAAGGATATGCTCACGTGTTTGTGGCATTGGTCCGTCTGTTGCAGCTACTACTAAAATAGCTCCGTCCATTTGTGCAGCTCCTGTAACCATGTTTTTTACATAATCCGCGTGACCTGGACAGTCAACGTGTGCGTAATGACGGTTAGCAGTTTCGTACTCAACGTGCGAAGTGTTAATTGTAATACCTCTTTCTTTTTCTTCTGGTGCATTATCAATTTGATCAAATGATTTTGCTTGACAGTAACCTGCATCAGACAACACTTTAGTGATTGCCGCGGTTAAAGTTGTTTTTCCGTGATCCACGTGCCCAATTGTTCCTATGTTTAAGTGGGGCTTGCTACGGTTAAAGGTTTCTTTTGCCATTTTACTTAGTTTTTAATCTTAATTATATATTAGTGTTCAAATTATACTATTTTGAGCCAACTACGGGAATTGAACCCGTGACCTCTTCCTTACCAAGGAAGCACTCTACCCCTGAGCTAAGTCGGCAGTTTCCTTGATCTTAGAATTTTTATTTTCATTTTCAAAATCCTAACTTTAAGGTTAGCTACTAAATATTAGCTAACCCTATACCGATATAATCGGCACTTAATTTTTAGTTAAAATTTACTCAAGAGTGAACTTCTGGAGAAATTTTTTTTAAATTTTGTGGGGAGAGCAGGATTCGAACCTGCGAAGTTTACACAGCAGATTTACAGTCTGCCCTCGTTGGCCGCTTGAGTATCTCCCCATTTTTATTTTCATTGCCTTAATTAAACACAATTATATGTTGAACATATTATTACGTTTTATTGAGCCGGCGGAGGGACTCGAACCCACGACCTGCTGATTACAAATCAGCTGCTCTAGCCAACTGAGCTACGCTGGCAATTTGAATAAAAAAAGTCCGCTATTTCTAACGGACTGCAAATGTATGTATTTTATTTATTAATTAAAAATTTTTTTAAATAATTTTTAATTAATTGTGATTGCTAATTTTTTCTTTTCGTTTTATGAGTAATCTTTCAAGTGATTCTGACGCTTGTTCAAAGGCTTCTTCAAAAGTTTTGCATTGTTTTTTTACGACAAATTCATCTCCGGGTACTATCATTTTTACTTCGCTTGTTTTGTTTTCTTTTTCGCTGGTATTTTCTAATTTTAAGTAGGCATCTACGGAGATAATTTTGTCGTAAAATTTTTCTAATTTATGTGATTTTTCTTCTATAAAATCTACTAATTTTTTATCAATATTAAAATTGACTGCATGAACATTTACCTTCATAATATATAAATTTAATTAAACATTGGTTAAGAATTATTTTGGTTTCGAGGGTGTGCATTTTTATATACTTTTTTTAAATCTGCAATGCTAGAGTGTGTGTATATTTGTGTTGATGCTAGACTTGAATGTCCTAATAATTCTTTGATTGAATTTAAGTCTGCTCCGTGATTTAACATGTGAGTTGCAAATGTGTGTCTTAGCATGTGCGGACTTTTTTTTGTTTTCTCGGAGACTTTACTAAGGTAGTTATTTATTAGTCTATACACAAATGTTTCGTTAAGTTTTTTTCCGTTTGCTAATAAAAAAAAATAATTTTTATCAATTATTGAGTCAAGTTCTTTTCTTTCAGTTAAGTATATTTCTATTTGATTTGCTATAATTGGTAGTATTGGAATTATTCTTTCTTTGTTTCTTTTTCCAATTACTTTGATGCTGCTATTTTGATTTTCGTAGTTGTCTAGTTGTAAGTTTAGTAGTTCCGATCTTCTAATTCCAGTGGTGTAGAATAGGTCTATTATTAGTTTATCTCTAATTCCTGAAAAGTCATTTTTATAAATTATTTTTTCTAATGCGTTGTTTAATTCTTCTTCTGAGAATGGAATTTGGATTTTTTTTATTGTTTTTAGTGCTGTTTGTTTTGTTGTTGGGTTGGTTTCTATTTGTTTTGTTTTTTGTAAGTATTTATAAAATGCTTTTAAAGCTGCTATTTTTCTATTAATTGTTGAGGCTGCTATTTTTTGTTGGTTTAAGTTTACGATCCAGCTTCTAATGTTTTTTTGTGTTATGCTATTTATTGTTATATTTTTAAAGTTTTCTTGTATGTAGTTGTAAAAGGATAATAAATCTTTGCTATATGCTTTGCAGGTATGTAAGGAGTATTTCTTTTCTTTTAAAAGGTAGTCCTGAAATTTTTGTAGTTGTTCCATTTTTTTTAAAATCTGTTTAACAGCGAAAATCGTTAGTATAAAAGTACAAAACTTTTATTACTAACGATTTTATTTTTAAAACTTACAAATTTTAATTCTCTAGTGCTTCTCTCATATTTTGTATATAAGCGGCTTTTTGAATTTTTGCACGATTTGTTACAGATGGTTTGATGAAGGCTTGACGTGCTCTTAGCTGTCTTACAACTCCTGTTTTATCAAATTTTCTTTTATAGCGCTTTAATGCTCTATCGATATTTTCTCCGTCTTTAATTGGTATAATTAACATAATATAGACACCTCCTTTCGTTAAGGTTGCAAATTTATAAAAAAAAACGAAAATAATATTATAAAAATAGAAATTATTTTATAATATAATTTTTTCTCTCTGCTTTGGTAAGTTGGAATACTTTTATTCCTATAATTCCTCCTATAATCCCTAGTATTCCCATTATTAGCCAATTAACTTGGTATCCAAAATTTGCTACAATGCTAAATCCTATTTTGGCACTTACTATATGTGCTAAGCTATAGCTCATGGTAAATATTGCCATATACCGTCCTTCATGCCCTTTTGGTGCTCTACTCATGGAGAATGAATTTGAAAATGGAAAAACAAACATTTCGCCAAAAGTCATAAATACCATCATGAATATCAATATTCCTACCCAAGCATTTAGAAGCAGCAATAGCATACTTATTGCCATAGCAAATGTTCCTATGACTATAATTTTTACTTTGTTTGTTTTTTTTCGTTCTATATAGCTAACAATTGGCATTTCAAGAAAAAATACGAGTAAACCGTTAAACATCAACAAAAGGCCTGTTTGAAATTCGGTTAATCTAAACTGAATAGTGTGATATAATGGTATGGTTGTAAATAATTGAAAAAACAATATTCCTGTGATTAAACTAGTTGCTAGAAATAGCCAAAAAGGCTTGTCTTTGAATACAGAACTCTCAAATACTTCGTGTGGGTGTTTTTTATCTAGATATTTAGATTTCTTTTTTTCTTTCACTAATAATGCAAATAGTAATATGGCAATAATGCAAGTAATTCCATCTACCCAAAAAAGACCTTTGTATCCAACTTTCATGATAATTAGTCCGCCGAGTGCGGGACCAGCTGCAAAACCAAGATTTATTGCAAGCCTTACAAGTGTTAGGGCTCTGGTTCTGTTTTCTGGTTTGGCATATGCCGCTAAAGATACAAACATAGCAGGACGAAACATGTCTGCAATTGTCATAATCACAAACATAGAAATGCACAACCCAACAAATGTGGTAATATATTGTAGTGCAAAAAAAGCAATGCCACTTGTAAAAAGACTAAAAATCATTATTTTATAAAATCCGATGCTATCCGATAATTTTCCTCCTAGCCATGAACCTAACATGGAACCAAGTCCAAAAAAAACAACTATCCAGCCAACTTGACTGTATGAAAAATCTAAATTTTCTTTTAGATATTTTGATAAAAAAGGCAAAACCATTGTGCCAGCTCTATTTATAAATGTAACAATAGTTAATATCCAAATTTCTCTAGAAAAACCTTTAAAATTATTTATATATTGTGAAAAAGCGTTTTGAATCATGTATAAAATCTGAGTT
>DZCQ01000021.1 GCA_022730285.1 Flavobacterium psychrophilum | reverse complement strand
TAACTATATATTATACGCATAAATTTCATTTTTTTTATTCGTTAATAATCTTAATTTTAGAATATTATAAATAAATATTAAAAAAACGCAATGCGTAAATATTTTTTGTAAAGATACTTGTTTTTTAATTATTTCCTAATTTTTGGCTCACTATTTTTATAGCTCCGCTGTTGTGAAAACAGTTTTTTTTCACAAATTACAAATGCTATTTTACTACCTTTATTCTACGACTCTTTTTATTTCATTTTCTAAAACATCTACAATTGCATAGAAATTTAGGGTTGAAATATATATCTTAATTTTATTTTTTTCCTGCTTTTTTATTAACTCCCCTTTTAATCCTATTAATTTTCCTGATATTATTTCGATATTTGTTCCTATTTCTAGCGACTTATTCGAAATAGTTACATTGCCCAATGTACAAAATAATTTTAAAACTGCTATTTCTTCTTCATTAATTTTTGCTATTTTCCCTGAAACAAACAAATAACGAGAAATACCCATATTTGGAAAAACTAATTTTCGTGTTTTTTCGGTAAGTTTTACAAATACATAACCTTTTATTAGTGGTTCTTCTACCCAAGATTTTCTGTCTTTCCATTTTTTTAGCTTTTTATTTATAGGCAAAAAATTTTCTATAGAAAGTTCATTTAATCGCTCCGAAACTTTTTTCTCCCAACGTGATTTTGTAACTAACACAAACCACTCATTTTTATCTAAACAATCATTCATATTCTTAATATAGTTATTTCATGAAGTCTAATGGGCTGATTATTTTTTTTATAGATTGGTTGGTTACTTGTGTATATATTAAGGTAGTTTTAATATTATTATGCCCGAGTAATTCTTGAATAAATCGGATATCCGTTCCATTTTCTAATAAATGTGTTGCAAAACTATGTCGCAAACTATGAATACCAATGCTTTTATTAATATTAGCACTTTTCATTGCATTTTTAAACACTTGCTGGGCACTTCTTATACTATATTGTCCGCCATATTGCCCTTCAAATAGATATTTTTTTGGTTTATATTCTTTGTAATATTCTCTTAATTGTAATAATATTGTTTCTGGCAAATTAACATATCTGTCTTTTTTTCCTTTAGATTTCTCTATTAAAACTCGCATAGAATAACTGTCAATATCCTCTATTTTAAGATTTATAATTTCAGAAACTCGTAATCCCATACCGTATGCTAATTTAAGTAAAGTGTTGTGTTTTAAATTTTTAGTTTGTTCAAACATTTTTTTTAAATCCTGTACATGTATTGTTTTTGGTAATGTTAACGATTTTTTTGGTCTAGGTATTTCTAAAAATAATTTTTCTCTAAATAAAACTTTTTCATAATAAAATTTTAGGGCATTAAGTCTGCTATGAATAGTTTGTTCGCTATTTTTTAAATGATTGATACAGTATAAAATATAGCTTCTAATTTTTTCAGCATCTATTGTAGTAACATCCTTACTTTTTATAGCTATTAAAAATTGAGAAAATTCATTTTGATATGTTTTAATAGTATTAGGACTAAACCCTTTTAATTGCATTGTTTCCACAAATCGAATAAGAGCAATTTGATTATTTTGACTTATTTTGGCAAATTGAAGTTTGTGTAAATATTCTGTTTCTAATTGAAAAAGTTGCCTGTAAGTTATATTGTCTGGAACATACCAAGATTTGTTAGTCTGACTCCATTTGGAACCAACTAATTTTTTTACCCGCAAAGTCAAATTAGCATTATATTCAAATTTAATAAATATAACTGGCTTTTCTTGATGTATTCCAATTTCATATTGCACTTTGCTTTTCATTTTGGCTTATATTTAAAGTAAAAATAGTATTTTTTATTAAAATAAACTATTTTTGACAAATTTATTTTTTAGACATGTACAAACATATTGTTCGACCAATTTTATTCTATTTTGACCCCGAAAAAGTGCATTACTTTACTTTTTCGGCTCTTAAATTAATATTTAAAATGCCTTTTCTGTCCTTTTTTATTAAAAAAAAATTTTTACTCAAAGATGAGTCTTTAGAAACAGAGGTTTTTGGAATAAAATTTCCGAATAAAATAGGTTTAGCAGCTGGTTTTGATAAAAATGCAGTTCTCTATCAAGAACTTTCTAATTTTGGTTTCGGATTTATAGAAATTGGAACTGTAACACCACTTCCACAAGATGGAAATCCAAAAAAAAGATTGTTTCGATTGCAAGAAGACAATGCAATTATTAATAGAATGGGATTTAATAATCTAGGTGTTAAAGAAGTAATCAATAATTTACGAAAGAATAAAAAAGTAATTATTGGTGGAAATATTGGTAAAAATAAATTAACACCTAACAGCAATGCTATTCAAGATTATTTAATTTGTTTTGAAGAACTTTTTAACTATGTTGATTATTTTGTGATAAATGTAAGCTCTCCTAATACCCCTAACCTAAGAGAATTACAAGAAAAAGAGCCCTTAATGCAACTATTACAAACGTTGCAAACCAAAAATGAAGCAAAACAAAAACAGAAGCCTATTTTACTAAAAATTGCTCCAGATTTAACCAATAATCAGCTTTTAGATATTATTAATATTGTTATAAAAACTAAGATTGCTGGTGTAATTGCCACCAATACAACCATTAATAGAGAAAATTTACATTCCAAAAGTAAAATAGAAGTTGGAGGTTTGTCTGGAAAACCTTTAACTAATAGAAGTACAGAAGTAATTCGGTTTTTGGCTACAAACAGCAATAATTCTTTTCCAATTATAGGGGTAGGAGGCATTCATACTGTACAAGATGCTTTAGACAAACTAGAAGCAGGAGCTAGTTTATTACAACTTTACACGGGTTTTATATATGAAGGTCCAGAGCTAATTAAGGAAATAAATAAAACACTAATTTCTAAAAGAAAATACTAAAAATTAACTTTTAATAAAGTAGCTTAAAACTCTAAAAATAAAATTTTTACAAATTTTTAAAGTGGATCTGCTACAACCGAAAAATTCATATTTGCTCTAATAGTAACATCTTGTGTGAGAGTTTCTCTGGTAGTAACTTGGGTTCTAATTTTATAATCAGGAGCTTTTATATACGAGTCTAAATTTTGTGTCGTACATGTCAAACTAATGTTATTTGCAGTAGATTGAATATTATCGGCATAAGCCAGTTCTATTTCATCATTAGAATTTGTTGAAATATACAAATGCACTGATTTTAAAAAACTAAAAGTTTTATCTGTCGGATTAATTATAGTCAATGTTAATGATTGTAATTTTACATCTTTAACTAAATCTGCTCTTGTGTTATTATTACTAAACGTTGAAGTGGAATTTGTAGTTACATCTGGAGTAGCAACTTCCAAAGGGGAATTTACAATAAAACCACTGTTTATGGTAAATTCTGTTTCGTTATTTATAGAAAATGTAAGTAATTTATCTAAAGTGTTACACGATAAAATACTTAGTATAAATACAAAAAACACTGCTAACTTAAATTTCATTTTCTTGCTATTAAAAATTATTGAAGCAAATATAGAGTAAAAAAAATAGCCAAAAGGTGATTTTTACATTTTTTTTATCAAAATTAAAAACTATTTTTGCACATGCAACACAACGTACTAATATTAGATTTTGGGTCACAATACACACAGCTTATTGCCCGCAGAGTTCGCGAATTAAATATTTTTTGCGAAATTTTTCCATTTGATAAAATCCCAACAGATTTAACTAGTTACAAAGCGGTTATTCTTGGAGGTAGCCCATTTTCGGTTCGGTCAGAAAATGCTTTACACCCAGACTTATCTAACATAAAAGGCAAAATGCCATTGCTAGCCATTTGCTATGGAGCACAATATTTGGCACACTTTTATCAAGGCGAAGTTGCCGCTTCTAACACTCGCGAATATGGGCGTGCAAACTTCTCTTTTATAGATAATAATCAAGATTTGTTCAAAAATATATCTATCCATTCCCAAGTTTGGATGTCCCATAGCGATTCTATCAAAAAATTGCCACAAGGAGCCGTTAAACTGGCTAGCACCCAAGATGTGGAGAATGCTGCTTTTAAAATAAATGATGAGGAAACATATGGATTGCAATTTCATCCAGAAGTGTATCATTCTATTGATGGAAAGCAAATTTTAGAGAATTTTTTAGTCACTATTGCAAAAGTACCTCAAAACTTTACACCTTCAGCATTTGTTACAGACATTATTACAGATTTAAAAGAAAAATTACAAAATGATAAAGTAGTTTTAGGACTATCTGGTGGAGTAGATTCTACCGTTGCGGCAGTATTATTGCATAAAGCAATTGGAGAAAATTTGTATTGTATCTTTGTAAACAACGGATTGTTACGAAAAAATGAGTACGAAAATGTGCTAGAACAATACCACGGAATGGGATTAAATGTAAAAGGTGTAGATACTTCTAATTTATTTTTAGACCAACTAAACGGAATTTCCGATCCAGAAACCAAACGCAAAATTATAGGTCGAGTATTCATTGAAGTTTTTGATCAAGAATCACAACAAATAGAGAATGTAAAGTGGCTAGCACAAGGAACTATTTATCCAGATGTTATCGAATCTGTTTCGGTTAATGGCCCATCGGCAACTATTAAATCGCATCATAATGTGGGTGGTTTGCCAGATTATATGAAGCTGAAAATTGTAGAACCTTTACGTATGCTTTTTAAAGATGAAGTGCGTAGGGTAGGAGCAACATTAGGAATTAATCCAGATTTACTTGGTCGTCATCCATTTCCTGGACCTGGATTGTCTATTCGTATTTTAGGTGAAATTACTAAAGAGAATGTAAAACTTTTGCAAGAAGTAGATGCAGTGTTTATAAATGGATTAAAAGAACACGGTTTGTACGATAAAGTGTGGCAAGCTGGGGCAATTTTACTACCCATAAATAGTGTAGGGGTTATGGGAGATGAGCGAACTTACGAAAAAGTAGTGGCTCTTCGAGCAGTAGAATCTACTGATGGAATGACTGCAGATTGGGTGCATTTGCCATACAATTTTTTGATGAAAGTCTCTAATGATATAATTAATAAAGTAAAAGGCGTTAACAGAGTTGTTTACGACATAAGTTCTAAACCACCAGCTACCATTGAATGGGAATAAATAGTGACATTCTAATTATTTTTAAATAAAAATGATTACTTTACGTTTTGTACTAATTGACATTAAATTATTTTAGTGTCAAAACAATAAAAACAATAGAAACAATAAAAATGAAACGATATTTTATAATTTTTGGATTAATTATCTCAGTAATTAGCAATGCACAAACCTATAAAAAACATACTGTTCTAGCTAAAGAAACGTTGTACGGAATTTCAAAATTATACCATGTTTCGACTGATAAGTTAGAGGAATTAAATATTGCTATTTTAAAAAACGGACTGCAAATAGGGCAAGTTTTAAATATTCCGGAATCAATTATGGTAGAGGATAGTGTTGGAACAAAACAAATTCATGTTGTATTTCCAAAAGAAAATTTATTTAGCATTGCAACACTTTATAATGTTTCGGTACAAGATTTAGAAAATTTGAATAAAGAAACATTAAAAAACGGATTGCAAATAGGAGCAAGAATTATAATTCCTAACAAAAAGAAAACATTAAACGGGCAAGCAAGAATTATAAATTCTGAAACCATTTTTCATATAGTTGCACCAAAAGAAACAAAATATTCTATTGCTAAAAACTACCATATTTCGATAGAACAGCTAGAAAGTCAAAACCCAGAAATTATAAACGGATTAATAGAAGGACATAAACTTGCCATTAATACAAAAAAAATAGAACCAAAAAACGATTCTGAAGAACTTATGATTGCTCTTGCCGAAAAACAAGCAATGCAAGAAAAAAATAAAGCCAAAACAATAGAAATTGAAGACTTACAAGATAAATTAACTGTTCAGAAACAAATGAATCAGAAGGTCTTGAAAGTAAATTCATTAAGAGTAAACTTGAATAACATTGACGAAACGAAAGGTGGTTCAGCAGAAAAACTAAAACTTGTTCTAGAAGCGAACAAAAATATACAAGAAATATTAATTTCTAAATTAGACTCACTAGTAATAACCATGGGAGAAGATTTAGTAGAGCTTAAAAATACAGAGATTTTAGATTTAGAAGAGTCTAAAATTTTAGAAAAAGAATCCGCTAAAAACATGACTAAAAGTGCTAAAATACTTCAAGATTTAAAACAAGACTTAGCAGATAACAGGAAAATTTACACAAGTTTAATGAACAAAGTGCAAAGAATTAATTATGATGCAAACCATGAATATAAGAAAAAAGTGCATACTAATTATAAAACAAAAGAAGCTTCTGAAGAAAACACTGAATTATTAGAAGTCATTAAACAAATTCAAATAAAGCAAGAAACAAATGAACTTCAGAATAAAAAACTTATAAGTAAAATAGACTCTTTAGAAGTAGAAAAAAAATTGGAATTAAAACGAAGAATTAATAAGGCAACTTTCTATAGCTCCGAAGCAAGAGAATATGACGATAAGCTAGCACAAGTAAAACTAAAAAGATATCAAACCGAAGCCGTAAAATCTAAAAAAGAAAATAATACAGAAAGTAACCCTGAAAAAGTTCCTTCTAACCAAGAAATTAGAAAAGAATTAAACAATGAAGTCTTATCTGACAAAAAAATTGCTCGAATCGAAGTGCTTAAAAATTTAAAAGAAGTCCCAAATGGCTTCTACTTAATTGCAGATTCCTTTAATGAAGCGATTCCAAGAGATATTTTTGCACGGAAATTAATTGACTCAGGAGAACTAAAAACAAATTTTTTTTACAATATAAATATATTCAAATATTATGTTTATACTAAAAAATTAGACACCGTAGATCAAGCTTTGTACGAATATAATAAACAAATAAACAATTCACTATTTCAAAATATGTTTATCGTACATATAAACAATACTTTATAATTAAAATTAAATTTCATGAACCATTTCATAATTGTTTTTTATCTAACTACACTACTTAGTAATTTTGGATTTTCGCAACAAAAAAATACTTTTAATTACAAAGTTCAAAAAGGGGAAAATGTAAGTATCATAGCAAGAAACAATAACATTTCAATTAAAGAAATATACAAATTAAATCCAAATTCCGAAAATGGAATACAGGAAAATAGCATTTTAATATTACCAAGCAAAAAATATATAAGCAACATCAAAAATACTGTAAATCATATAGTTGTAGCAAAAGAAACACTATTTAGTTTATCAAAATTATACAAAGTTTCTATTGCAGATATTGAGCTTGAAAACAAAGAAAGTTTAAAAGAAGGTTTAAAAATAGGAACTGTTTTAAAAATACCAAGTGTTAAAAATATAGTATCAAAAGTAGTTTTGCCCACAAAAAAAACCATACTGCACACCATACAACCAAAAGAAACAAAATATGCAATTGCAAAAAAATATGACATTACAATAGAAACACTAGAGAAAAATAATCCAGAAATAGGTTCAAATTTCCCTATCGGTTACGAGTTGCTTATTGCTGGAAGCAGACCACAAATTACTACTAAAAAAGTAGAGGAAATTAAAAAACCTATTTCCGAAACTAAAATTGTATATGAAAACTCACAAAACATTCAAAAAAGAGACACCTTACCAAATATTTTTAATAAAGAAATAACTAATCTTACTAAAAATTATAAAATAAAAAACAGCAAAAATGTTGCGTTATTATTACCTTTTAATTTGGATAAAATAAACCAAGATAGTGTCAATTCTGTTAAATCTAGGCTTAAAAAAGATAAATTTTTAAACATGACCTTAGATTTTTACGCTGGAGCATTAATTGCAATAGATTCCGTTAAAAAAATGGGACTGAATATGAATGTTACAATATTAGATTCTAATGAAAGTAAATATTCTTCTAGTGTAGAAAATCTTGTGCAAAACAACAATTTAGCACAAATGGATGCAATAATAGGGCCATTTTATCAAAATAATATCGAAAATTTAGCAAAGTTAGTCAATTCTAACAGCACAACAATATTCTCTCCTTTGTCTAAAGATTATGACAAAAAATTTTCGAATTTGGTACAAACCATACCAAGTAATGCAGATTTAAAAAGTGCTATGTTTGCATTTATGAATTCAAAAAATGCAAATATTGTAGCCGTAGTTGATTCTAAAAAAATAAGTACGAAGCAATATATTATGGATAATCATAAAAATGTAAATTTTGCCTTATTTTTAGAAAATGGAAGTTTAGATATTCCAATTTTAAAATCACAGCTGGTAAGCAATAAAACAAATTTTGTGATTCTAGAAACAGAAAATACCAATTTAATTTTAAATACCATTGATGCTTTAGGAAAATTAGTAGGGAATTATGAAATAAAATTAGCCATATTAGGAGAAAATGAAGCGTTAGATTTTGAAGAAATTCAAATAAATAAACTTACTCGTTTACGAATGCATTATCCTTCCATAACTCGTGTAAACGACAGTAATGAAGCAACCATATTCCAGAAAAAATTTAAAAAACTGAATCAAATTTTGCCAAATACCTTTGCAACAAGAGGTTTTGATCTTACTTTTGATGTTTTATTGCGTCTTTCACAAGAAAACTCATTGGTTGAAACCCTTAAAGACAATGTATCAGAACAAATAGAAAATAAATTTTATTACCAAGAAATTCCAGAAGATGGGTTTGTAAACAAAGGGGTTTATATCCTTTATTACGATACTGATATGACCATAAAAACTGCAAAATTATGACTTCTAAAATAGTTTATTTAGGTAATTTAAGAACAGAATCTACACATATCCAATCTGGAAGTGTACTGTTATCTGATGCTCCAACTGACAATCAAGGAAAAGGACAAGCATTTTCTCCAACCGATACCGTAGCAAATGCGTTAGGAAGCTGTATGATTACCATGATGGGAATAAAAGCAAGAGATTTAGGATTAGATATTTCTAAGACTTCGGCAAAAATAACAAAATTTATGCAAGATAACCCAAGACGTATTTCTGGTATAAAGGTTGAGCTACTTGTTTACGGCTGTAATACTCTAAAGCACCAAACTATATTAGAAAAAACTGCTATGACTTGTCCTGTTTTTCAAAGTTTGCATCCAGATATTAACAAAGATATTTCCTTTAATTGGGAAGCAAAATAATTTGAATTTACAACACCAACAATTAATAAAACTAGCACATACTAAGATGCCTTTTGGTAAATATGAAGGTTTCTATTTAATAGATATTCCAGAATATTATATTGTTTGGTACCAAAACAAAGGGTTTCCAAAGGGTGAATTAGGACAACAATTGCAATTAGTGTACGAATTAAAACTAAATGGCTTGGAAAATTTAATTAGGAATATAAAATTAAAATATCCGAAAAGTTAATTTTCACAACGCTTTTACAAAGGTTTTTCGTTTACAAATTATTATTGGATTAAAATTTTTCCACAGCAATTGTATTGGAATATTATCGGCAAGTTCTGGTGTTCTAATACAGTTTTTTATCCCATTTTCAGAAAAAGTTTTAAAATATTCTTTAAATATTATTGCCGTTACACCTTTATTCTGATAATCTGGATGAACTCCAATTAAATAAAATAAAACTTCCTTACTATGTTTTTTTGCTTTTAATAAATGATAAAATCCAAACGGGAAAAGTTTTCCTTTTGCTTTTTGCAATGCTTCCGAAAAACTAGGCATTACAATGGCAAAAGCTACTAGATTTCCATTTATATCTTCTACATATTTAATATATTCGGGATTGATAAAGCTAATATATTTTTTCTTAAAATATTGTTTTTGGGTATCTGAAATTGCAACAAATGAAGATAAATTTGCATAAGATTCATTAAATAAATCAAACATTTTATCCACATAAGGCATAACTTCTTTTGTAGATTTGAAATTAATAGCTTTTAGACCATATCTTTTTTTGATAAGTTCCTCTGCTTTTTCAAAAAATTGAGGTTGCACGTTAGAAAATGGAAAAGCACTTTCATGATAAATTTTTTCAACCACGAAACCTAAATTTTCTAAATGAGTTGCATAATACGGAAAGTTATACCACGTAACCATCGTACCAATTTTGTCAAAACCTTCTGTTAATACACCAACTTTATCTAAATTTGAAAAACCCATTGGTCCTTCTATATATTCTAAATTGTGTAACTTTCCTAGTTCATAAACTTTGTTAAGAAGTGCTTTGGTTACCTCAATATCATCAATAACATCCCACCAACCAAATCTAACTTTTCGTTTTAACTGGTTATTTACTTCGTTCCAATTAATAATTGCTGCAATTCTACCAACAATTTTATCCTCTTTATAGGCAATATAAAAGTATGCTTCGGCATTGTCAAAAGCAGGGTTTTTAGTTTTATCAAATGTTTCTAGTTCATCTGTAATAATAGGGGGAACCCAATATTTGTTGTCCTTATATAATTCAAACGGAAATTTTATATATTCTGTTAATTCTTTTTTAGTTTTGGCTTCTTTAATTTCAATCATTTGGGTATTATTCTTCAATTTGGTCAATTCTTTTTACAGGCACTTCCTTTAATTCCTCTTGCTCCACATCTTCCTTTTTCTTCTTCTTCTTTTTATTTGCTTTTTCTTGCTCTTTGGCTAATTCTTCTTGAGATTTTGGTTCATTTCCTGCTTTATTTTTTTTCCTTTTTTCCTCTTTTACTTCTTTCCCATTTTCCATTTTTATGTCTTTGTGTTTTTTGTCAAAACGCCAAGAAACGCCAACCCCTCCAAATAATAGTGATGGTGTATTTTTTATGTTTTTACTGATAGATGCGTCAATTTGCAAATTATTTTTTAATAAATGTGTGGCACCAATTGTGAATATTCCATCAGAATAATAATTTCCTTGTATTCCTCTATTTTCAAAAAAAGCAGACCATTTTTCGTTAATTCCACGGGTTAAGGTAAAGATATATCCAAAATTTTTAGTTTCAGAAGTAATTTTGTCAGCAATAATGTTTGTTACTAAAACCCATCGTGTACCAAAGTGATTTTGTGCAATGATAATAATTTTGGGGCTAATTACCGATTCGTTTGGTAAATTATAATCATTTTTCATTACATAATTAACACCTACATAACCAGATAAAGCGGGTATAAAATGCTTCCAATTAAATTTATGATTTGCTTTCCAACTATATATATTAGCTTTTTTTTCTCCTTTTTTAAACGGATCGTAAAATAAATATTTTGCACCAAAAGTGGTATTTTTAAACCCACTTCTATTTGATTTTGTATTTAAGTAACTATAGCTATCAAATTGAAATTGAGCATCTAATGTGAACTCTAATTGTTCTTTAAGCAATCCAGCTCTAGCAGTAAAGTCAAGTCCAAATCCAGTAGCATCATAGTTTAGCAAAGAATGAGAATCTTTAATACCATAAATTCCAGATTCTACTTGGTAAATATTTTTCCCAACAGAAAAAGCACCAGCAGATTTTCCAGGCCTATTGGAGTTAATCTGATCTGTAAACTGTGCATAATTGATAAAATTACTTAGTAAAAAAGTGCAAAAGAATATATATTTAACTAAATTCATGTTTCTCTTTATTTTATTTTCAAATATAATGTTTTTTTTATGTTTATTTTAAGATTCAAAATATTTTTTTGTACTATAAAATTTAGTAATTTTGAAAAAAATATTTAACAATGCAAGAAGCTTCATTTAACGGTTTTTTTAAAACACTAATTTATATTATTGGTTTTTATTATTTAGTTAAAATTTTAGCACGTTTCTTTTTGCCTATTTTAATGAAAAATATGGTAAATAAAGCACAAGAAAACTTTAATAAAGCACAAAATAATTCTAGTTCAAACTATGGTGCTAGTAGTAACACATCGTCCAAGAAAGAAAATCCTAAACCAACCAAACAAGTTGGAGAATACATTGATTATGAAGAAGTTGAATAGCTTTTTTTTAATCCTATTATTTTCTTTTTTTCCATTATTTAAATTTCTTTTATGAATAAATTAAAGCTTTATTACCCTCATTTGCTTGCTGTTTTAGGGTTTATATTAATTTCTATACTATATTTTTATCCAATATTGCAAGGGAAAGAACTATTGCAGTCTGATATTGTGCAATATACAGCAATGGCAAAGGAGCAAAATGATTTTAGAGCAGAAAATAATACAGAACCTTATTGGACAAATAGTGCCTTCGGTGGTATGCCAACGTATCAGTTAGGTGCTAATTATCCTTATAATTATATAAAAAAATTAGATAAATTAATTCGTTTTTTACCCAGACCTGCTGATTATATGTTTCTATATTTTGTAGGCTTTTACCTATTACTACTTGTTTTAAAAATAAATCCATTAAAAGCCTTTTTTGGTGCTGTTGCGTTTGGATTTTCGACTTATTTAATTATTATTTTAGGTGTTGGTCATAATGCAAAAGCACATGCAATTGCTTATATGCCAATGGTTATTGCAGGAATATTGCTAGTTTATAGGAATAAATACATAATTGGTGGGTTGCTTACCATGTTTGCATCGGCGTTAGAAATTAATGCAAATCATTTTCAAATGACTTATTATTTGTTATTATTTATTGTAATTATAAGTTTTTATTATATTTATAAAGCAATAAAAAACAAAGAGTTAAATCCATTATTTAAAGTATTTGTTACGCTTTTTATTGCAGGAATTTTTGCAGTTGCTGCAAATGCTACAAACATACTTGCAACCCAAGAATATGCTAAAGAGAGTACTCGTGGTAAAAGTAAATTGACATATAATCCAGATGGAAGCATTAAAATTAATGATAGTGCAATGACTTATGATTATATTACAGAATATAGTTACGGAATTATTGAAAGTTTTGATTTAATTGCACCTAGAATTTTTGGAGGTTCTACTAACGAAAATTTAGGAACAAACTCCGAAATGTATAATTTTGCACTTGCACAAAATATACCAGAAGACCAAGCAACAGAAATTGTAAAAGGATTGCCTACTTATTGGGGAAACCAGCCTATTGTTGCTGCACCTGCTTATATTGGTGCAATTGTATTTTTTCTTGCAGTTTTAGCATTGTTTAGCGATAAAAGAAAAATAAAATATCTGTTTTTAGTAGGAATACTCTTTTCATTATTTCTATCATGGGGCAAAAATTTTGCATTTCTAACAGACTTATTCATCAATTTTGTCCCACTTTATAACAAATTTAGAGCCGTTTCATCAATACAAGTGATACTTGAAATATGCATGCCAGTACTCGCAATTATGGGATTACAAAGTTTTTTTACTTTAAATAAAGCCGAGAAATGGAACTATTTATGGAAGTCTGGAGCAGTAAGCATTGGAATATTCGTACTTTTATTTCTATTTAAAGGAAGTTTTAGCTTTGCAGGTGCAAACGATAATTATCTGCTAGAATCCTACGGGCCTGATTTTGTAAATGCCTTAAAAACGGACAGAAAGTCAATGTTTTCAGCCGATTTGTTGCGTTCTTCATTCTTAATAATAATGACTTTTGGTATATTATGGCTTTCTATAAAAACTACAATATCTAACAAGACAGCAATAATATTAGTTGGAATTATAATGATTAGTGATTTATTTTTTATAGATAGAAATTACCTAAACGCTACGCATTTTGTATCAAAAAATCAAGTAGAGCAACCATTTGAAGAAATGCCTTATGACGCAGCAATTTTAAAAGATACTTCTTATTATAGAGTCTTTGAAATATCAGAAAATGCATTAAGCAGTCCTAGAGCTTCTTATTTTCATAAATCTATTGGAGGTTATAGTGCAGTAAAACCACGCTTGATTCAGGAGTTGTTTGATTATCAAATTATCAATAACAATATGCAGGTTTTAAATATGTTAAATGTTAAATATTTTATTCAAACAGATAAGAAAGGAAACAAAATTCCAATTGAAAATACTGCAATTAATGGTAATGCTTGGTTTGTGAAAAAGATAAAATTAGTTACTACCACAGATAATGAGATGAAAACATTAAACAAGTTAAATACTAAAAATGAAGTAGTAATTAATAGCAGCGAATTTTTAAAGGAAGTAAAAAACTTGCCAATAAATTATAATACAGATGTATCTTCCATAAAACTAACCTCTTATAAACCAAACTATCTGAAATATATTTCTAATAATTCCAATAATGGATTTGCAGTTTTTTCTGAAATGTATTACAAAAATGGATGGAATGCTTATATAGATGGGAAAATAAATCCATATTACAAAGTAGATTACGCACTTAGAGGAATGCAAATTCCTGCTGGAAATCATACAATTGAATTTAAATTTGAGCCACAAGTTGTGAAAACAGGTAGTATTATTGCATTAATCAGCTTTGCTGGAATGTTGGTTTTGCTATTACTAGGAATTTATTATAAAAAGACTAAAAAAATATAGATTTTAACCCAATTATAGAATTAGCAATAATAAATATCCTGATTTGAAATTTAAGAATCTTTTGATAATAACCTATTATTGGCCACCAGCTGGAGGACCAGGTGTGCAGCGTTGGCTTAAATTTGCTAAATATTTACCCGATTTTGATATTCAACCAATTGTGTATGTTCCTAAAAATGCTTCCTACCCAATAATCGATAAAAATTTAGTTGATGAAGTACCTAAAAATTGTGTTGTTTTAAAAAAAAATATTTTCGAACCATATCAATTAGCAAGCATATTATCTAAAAATAAGACACAAAAAATTAGCTCCGGTCTTATTTCATCACAAAAAAAACAATCTTTTTTAGAAAAATTGCTGCTTTGGATTAGAGGAAATTTATTTATTCCAGATGCTCGAAAATCTTGGATAAAACCATCAGTTAAGTATCTTAAAAAGTACATACAAGATAATAATATTGAAACCATTGTTACTTCTGGTCCACCACATTCTCTGCACTTAATTGGGTTACAATTAAAAAAAGAAGTAGGAGTGAAGTGGTTAGCAGATTTTAGAGATCCTTGGACAACAATTGGCTATCACAAAGCATTAAAATTATCTTCTATTGCAAAAAACAAGCATAAAAAATTAGAAAATACTGTTTTAAATGCCGCAGATTCCATAATTGTGACAAGTAAAACCACAAAATTAGAATTTCAAAAAATTACCTCAAAGCCAATCACTATAATTACTAACGGTTATGATGTAGAAACTAATTTAAAATTTGATTTAGACAAAAAATTCTCAATTGCACACATTGGAACTTTACTTTCAGATAGAAATCCATTAATTTTATGGGAAGTTTTACAAGAACTTACAACAGAGAATGCACTATTTTCTTCTTATTTTGAATTAAAATTAATTGGGAAAATTAGTCCAAATATACTAGAAACAATTGCAAAATACAACTTAACTAATTATTTAAATAATTTAGGTTATGTTTCTCATAAAAAAGCTATTGAGGAACAAAAAAAATCTCAACTATTGTTATTAATTGAAATTGATTCTACCGAAACAAAAGAAATAATTCCAGGAAAATTATTTGAATATATTGTGTCTGGCAGACCAATTATTGCTATTGGTCCAAAAAATTCAGATTTTGAAGAAATTATTGTCAAAACAAATACAGGGACTTTTTTTGACTACCAAGAAAAAGAACGTTTGAAAAATCAAATAATACATTATTTTGAATTATTTTTAGATAAAAAATTATTTCTAAATCCTGTTGGATTGCAAGAATATTCTCGAAAAAATTTAACAAAAAAACTGGCAGAACTTATCCATTCAAATATTTAATTATTATGGGAATTGTTATTAACCAATCTATAAAAAATACTATTATTACTTACATAGGTTTTGGGATTGGTGCAGCAAATTCTTTATTTATGTATCCAAATTTTTTAGGTGCAACATTCTACGGTTTAACATCTTACATACTTTCTTCAGCAAATATAATCTTTCCATTAATGGCTTTTGGGGCACATAATACGCTAGTTAAATACTTTTCAGATTATAAAACAGATTTTGAGAAAAATGCTTTTTTAAGTTTTATTTTATTATTACCACTATTATTAATATTACCATTTGGTTTACTTTTTTATTTTCAATATAGCAATATTGCATCTTTTGAATCTAAAGAAAATCCTATACTTTACGGATATGTTTGGCAAGTTCCAGTAATTGCATTTTGCATGGGATATTTTGAAATATTTTATGCATGGGTAAAGGTTCATTTGCAATCTGTGTTTGGAAGTTTTGTAAAAGAAGTAGTTTTAAGGGTATTTATAAGCTTATTTTTGATAGCTGTATATTTTAAATGGATATCAGCAAATATGTTTATAAATTCACTAATGGGAGTATATTTAATTACTACAATAGTGATGTTTATATACGCAATACAAGTACGAAAATTTAATTTAATATTTTATTTACCAGCTAATTACAAAAATATTATTGTTTACTCTGTATTTATTATTTTATCAGGAAGTATTGCAAATATGCTATTAGATATTGATAAAAACATGATTTCGAAGTACGTCAAACTAGAAAATATAGCCTATTATTCGGTAGCAATTTTTATAGCAACAGTAATTTCGGTACCGAGTAGAGCAATGCATCAAATTACTTATCCTATTACTGCAAAAATGATGTCTGATGGTAATTTTTTGGAATTAGACAAACTATATAAAAAAACTTCTATTACATTGCAAATTATTGGAGGTTTGGTTTTTGTGGGAATATTAGTAAATATAAATCAATTATATATGTTGCTTCCTGCAAGCTATAGTAAAGGAATTTTCGTGGTTTTTGTAATTGGTTTTTCTAAATATTTAGACTTATTATTAGGAAATAATAATGCTATTATTTTTAACTCAAAATATTACAAAACGGTTTTAATTTTAGGGGCTATGCTGGCAATATTAGCAATTGCTTTTAATATGTATTTTATACCAAAAATAGGGATTAATGGTGCTGCAATTGCAACTTTGTTAGCAATATCGCTCTATAGCATGGCAAAATTACTTTTTGTAGTTTTTAAAATGAAATTATTTCCTTTTACAAAGCAATCAATTATTTCATTTATTATTTTATTATTTAGTTTTCTTGGATTTTATTTTTGGGAATTTCCTTTTTATCCTGTTTGGAATATATTTTTCAAATCTATTTTAGTAAGTTTTGTATATATTTATTTAACCTTTAAATTGTCCGTTTCTAGTGATTTTAATTTACTAGTTTCAGCGATTTTACACAAGGTTTTTAAATAATCCAATCAATTATAGTTTTATTATTTTCCTCTAAATAATTGTTTGCTAGCACAAAATGATTATTTCCAAACCAAAATCCTCTGTTAGCACTTAGTGGTGATGGATGTCCTGATTGTAAAACTAAGTGTTTTTTTGCATCTATTAATGTAATTTTTTTCTGAGCAAAATTTCCCCAAAGCATAAAGACTAAGTTTTGGTGTTGGTTGGAAATATTCTTTATTATATTGTCTGTAAAAATATTCCATTGCAAATAATTATGGCTATTTGGTTTGTTTTCTGCAACTGATAAAGTATTATTCAATAATAAAACTCCTTGTTTTGCCCATTTTTCTAAATTACCACTGCTAGGCATAAAAACTTGTTGGTATTCTAAATTTATCTCTGTATAAATATTTTTTAGAGATGGAGGAATTTTTACACCATCATTTACGGAAAATGCTAAACCATTTGCTTCCCCAATTCCGTGGTAAGGATCCTGACCAATTATAACTACTTTTATATTTGCAAAATCACAAAGATTTAAAGCGTTAAATAGCAATTCCTTCTTTGGGAAACAGTTACCATTTTGATATTCAAAATTTAGTTGTTTGTATAAATTTTGGAAATGTAAACTCTCTAATTCCTTATGCAATATATTTTTCCAATCGTGTTTTAGTGGAATATCCAAGGGATTTTTGTTTAGTTTTATTAAAAAAAATATCCAATGTAAAAATAAAATTACTTTTTACATTGGATAAATTATTTCTAAAGAAAATTATTTTTTTGCGGTTGGCAATGTGTCTAACAATTCTAATTCAAAAACCAAATTAGTGTTTGGTGGAATTACATCGCCAGCCCCTTGAGCACCATATCCTAAATTTGCAGGCAAGAAAATAAGAGCTTTTTCTCCAATATTCATTTTATCTAATCCTTCTAAAAAACCAGGTATTAATCCGTCTTTTTTTCCTGCTTGAAACGGAAAAGGTTGGTATCCATTTTGTAACGCTCTGTTTTTGTCAAACTTTCCGTAAGATTTAGCTACTTCTTCATAACTTGAATCAAATAAACTTCCGTCTTCAAAATATCCAGCATAATGTACATATACTGTGCTTCCTGTAGCAGGTTTTGTATCTGTTCCTTTTTTTACAATGGTATAAATAAGTCCTGAATCAGTTTTTGTTCCTATGGCTTTTTCTTTTGTAAAATAAGCAACTTTTTCAGCTTTTACTTTTGCATATTTGGCATTTTCTGCTTTTTTAGCTTCTTCTTCTATGGCAAAATGCTCTTTAAAAATTTTAGCAGCATCAAACTTTTTAGCTTCTTTACCAACTCTAATAATTTTTATTTTGATAATTTTATCATCTTGTGCAATTTTGTTTACCACATCTTGACCAGTAATTACTTTTCCAAACACTGTGTGGCGTCCATTTAAATAATTTGTTTCTTTGTGTGTAATAAAAAATTGACTCCCGTTAGTACCTGGCCCTGCATTTGCCATTGCCAAAACCCCAGGTTTATCCATTTTTAAATCTTCTACAAATTCATCTTTAAATTTATAGCCTGGTCCACCAGAACCATTTCCGTCTGGGTCTCCACCTTGTATCATAAAATCTGCAATTACTCTGTGGAATTTTAATCCGTCGTAAAAATGTTTTCCTTTAAATTTTTCGCTAACCATTGTATTTGTACCTTCTGCTAACGATATAAAATTAGCAACCGTAACTGGTGCTTTTTTATATTCTAATTCTAGTAAAATTGTTCCTTTACTGGTTTCTAATTCTGCATATATTCCATCAGGTAAATTTTGTTGTGTTTTACAAGAAAAAAGTAATGCAAATAAACTTAAAAATAGACTTGTCATTCGATTCATTTTAGTTAATAATTATTGTTATTTATTGTTATTTACAGGGATTATGTTTGTTTTAACATCCTTAATAGTTACATTACAAATTAATGGAACATTTATTCCAATTTTGTTATTATCCCCATGATATCCATAAGCTTTGTGCGAAGGTAATAAAAAAGTTGCTTTTTCTCCCTTTTGCATCAATTTAATTCCATCTTGAAGTCCAATCATAATGTCCTGTTTATCTACTACATATTGCTGTGTTTTTAATTCTTTTTGCGAATAAATGGTATCTCCTTTTAAATCTAAAATTTCATAATCATACAAAACTATATCGCCTTTTTTGGGAGCAGAAGTATTTATTTCATTTTTATGAGTATAAAAATACCAAAATCCTTTATTTGACGTAATATATTTATGTGTAGTATCGTTTTTTATTAAATTTGCAATTGCAAGTTCCTCTGTTTTAATTAATTTTTTGTTTCGTTCTATAGATTCTTTCATAAACTCACCCGAAGATTGTGAAATAGGTCTTCTAGGTTCTTGTTTTGCATTGCAACTTACAATTAAACTTACTAGAAATAGAAAAAATATGTTTTTATACATTATTATTTTTTTTAATTTTATTTACAATATCCTCAAATTTTTGTACTGTTTCTGTCAGGCTTAAATTAGATTTTCCACCTGCGGCATTGCAATGACCTCCACCTTCAAAATAATCTCGTGCAAATTCATTTACATCAAAAAGACCCTGTGATCTAAAGGATATTTTTATTATTCCCTCTGTTTTATTTTCGATAAAAATTGCTGCAAAATTAATGCCTTTTATACTTAAACCATAATTTACAATTCCTTCGGTATCTCCTTTTTGGAAATTAAAAGTATCTAATTCCTGCTGAGATAAAGTGATATAACTAGTACTGCAATCTGTCAAAATTTTCATGTTTTGAAGTGCTCTCCCTAATAATTGCAATTTTGAATAAGAACTTGTATCAAATAGTTGGTTGTGAATTGTACTATTTTCAATTCCAATATCAATCAAATTTGCAACTATCCGATGTGTTGTGCTGGTAGTTTTAGGGAATCTAAAGGATCCAGAATCTGTAACAATTCCAGTATAAATACAAGTTGCAATGGTTTTGTTTATATAACTTTCTTGTTCTAAATGATGGATAAAATGGTAAATCATTTCGCAAGTAGAACCATATTGTGTGTCAGAATAAGTATAATTTGCAAAATTATCTGGCATTTGATGATGATCTATCATGATAAAAATCTTATCAAATGCCTCTAAACTAGGTTTCATGATGTCTCCAACCCGATGCAAAGCGTTAAAATCTAGGGTAAAAATTATATCGGATTGTTTTATAACTTCTTTACAAATTTCTTGGTCGCTCTCAAAGATTAGCACTTTGTCAGTGGCAGGTAGCCATGCTAAAAAAGAAGGAAATTCATTAGGAACTACAACAACTACTTCCTGATTTAGCAATTTTAAAAAATGATATAGAGCTAATGAAGAACCCATTGCATCTCCATCTGGATTTCTATGTGGGACAATTGTGATTCTTTTTGGAATAGACAATAGTGTTTTTATTTCTTGAACTTCGATAGGCTGCATCATGTTGCGAAAATACATTTTTTTTAGAGTAGTTAGTAAAAAAAGAGAAATTAATGCAATTTATTTTCAAAATCTGCATCAAAAATACTAACAAAAGCATTGTTAATTTTACCTCCTGCATCTAGTAGCATTGCACGATGAATTTTAGTAATAACCCAGTTGTTTTTTATAGCTGCAAAATTTTTAGCATGAAGTTCAGTCGTGTTTTTAAATTGGTATTTTTTCAACATTTCTAACCATTTGTTTTCAGAATCATCAATATTTACAGATACAAAATTCCAATTAGGGTGTTTTTGTTTTAATTCCGAAACTCTTTGATGTACTAATTCTAAATGTGATTTTGCCTCAGAAGTCCAGAAAAATAGAACTGTCTTTTTAGGGAATAATATTTTTAAATTTTGTACTTGCTTAGTGGAATCTATTAGCTCAACATTTGGTAAATAATTTCCAATTAATAATTTTTGAATAGAATTTTCTATATTTTTTATTTCTTGTTTTTTGACTGTATCGGTAGATAATTTAAAATATTTTTTCAAAAAAGCTTTATTATTAGTCATATTCTGGTCTTCTAACAAATACATGAATGCAATATTATTTAAAATAGCATTTTTTGTTTTTTGATTTGTAAAAATAGAGTCTGCAACGTTGAGTTTATTTATGTTTTCTTGCAATGTATTTTCCATTTTATTATTGTAGGTACTATTATTAAGCATTGCAGTTAAATATCTTACAAATGGAGAAAAAGTTGTTAATTTTTCATTGTTAAACTGTATATCGTTTCTAAAACTGTAATAGTTTTTAGGTAAATTTAAAGCAATTCCATTACTAGTTCTTTTTTTATGAAGCAATGGATACATTTCTTTTTTAGTAAAATAAGGCATTTGTAACATCGCATTTGCATATACATCAAAATCCGAATCCCAATTTATTTCGCTTTTTCTTCTATTATAAAAAGCATTATTTACTTGATAATTTTGATTTGTTTTTTTTGAAAAAGTATCATAATCTTTATCAAATAGATCAAAGCTGTCGTTCTTGTTCTTCTCATTTTTAAGAAACAACTCCATTAAGAAATTGTTTTTTTCGTCTCCACGACCACAAAAAGTTAAAGAATTATCAAAATCATTGGTGTTTAACCGAATCATTAAACTATCGTTTTTGTCAAAATAAATATACTGATATTCAGGGTCATGTCTAAAACTATACATTCCAGGAGTTAAAGAATCGTATTTTTTAAAAAATCTATTTTTCTCGTCTAGTTGTATTGTATCTATAATTTCGTTATTTTTCAAGAGATATAAAACCCTAGAATTTGGGTTAATAATTTCTCCTCCAAAGTACATAGTATTTTTGTTTGTATCAAAAACTTGATTACAAGAAATTAATGAAGTTAAAATTGCAATTATAAAAACTATCTTTTGGAAATAAAATGTCATTTGGCTTATTTTATAATACAAAATTATTTTTAAAATATGGATTTAGCTGTTAATAATGCGTTAAAATTAGCAACAAGAAGCAATGATTTTTTAAAATTTATTGTAATAATACTAAATTTTCTACAAGATAATCTATTTCCTTTTTAGTATTGTAACAACTAAAGGATATTCGGAGGTTTGGAAATTCTAGATTTTTAGCATCTACTATTTCGGCTAAAACGTGTGAAGGTTTAGAACTTCCAGATTGACATGCACTGCCTCTGGAAATTGCAATTCCTTTAAGATCTAAATGGAATAACAACAGGGACGATTTGCTTGGAGAAATTGGTAAAATTACATTCAAAATGGAAAAAATAGAATTATTTTCTGCAATAAATTGAATGTTACTAAATGCTTTTGTAAGTTCTATTTGGGTATATAACTTTAAGTCCGAAATATATTTTTTTTCAAATTCTAGATTTGTGTAAGCATAATTCAATGCTTTACTCATTCCAACAATTCCTGCAATATTTTCTGTTCCTGCTCGCAGTCCTTTTTCTTGTTCTCCTCCAAAAATATGTGGTTGCAAGTATATTCCTTTTCGGATAAATGCAAAGCCAATTCCTTTAGGGCCATGAAATTTGTGTGCACTTGCTACCAAGAAGTCTATTGGCGTTTCTGCTAAATTTATTGGTATTTTTCCAATAGATTGGATAGTATCGGTATGGAAATATGCATTGCTTTGTTTGCACAATTTTGCTACTCTTTCTATATCTAAGATAGTTCCAATCTCATTGTTTACATGCATTAAACTTACCAAAATCAAGCCATCTTGCATCAATAATTTAGAAAGATGCACCATATCAATTTCTCCAGATTGTTCAATGTTTACATAATCTACTAAAATATTTTGTTCTTTTTCTAAATATTCAATATTTTTTAAAACTGCATGATGCTCTATTTTACTGGTAATAATTCTTGTTACTTTTAAATCTTCTACACAAGATTGAAGAATTAAGTTATTAGCTTCGGTACCACCTGAGGTAAAAATAATTTCTTGACTGCTAATATTCAGTTCTTTTGCGATACTTTTTCTAGATAGTTCGATACTATTTTTAGCATTTCTCCCATAAAAATGAGTAGAGGAAGGATTTCCATAATTAGTATTTAAAACATTTACCATTTCGGTAATTACTTCAGGTCTTATTGCTGTTGTAGATGCGTTATCTAAATATACATTTTTCATGAGATACAAAGATACTAATTTTATATATTTGGACAATAAATTTTTACTTTGAAAAAAATACTTTTACTTTCGGATACACATAGCCACGTGGATAACTCAATTTTAAAATATGTAGAGCAGTGTGACCAAGTTTGGCATGCTGGAGACATTGGAAACATAGAGGTTATAGATACAATTAAAAAAATAAAGCCTATTATTGCTGTTTTTGGAAATATTGATGATGCAAAATTACGAATAGAATTTCCACGTCATCAAAAGTTTATGTGTGAAGATGTTTCGGTTTGGATAACACATATTGGTGGCTATCCTAGAAAATATCCCGCTGCTATTAAAGCAGAATTGGCAAGTAGCAAGCCTAAAATTTTTATTTGTGGACATTCGCATATTTTAAAAGTGCAATATGATAAAGAATTTGACTTATTACACTTAAATCCTGGTGCTTGTGGCAAAAGTGGATTCCATTTTATACGAACTATGCTACGATTTACAATAGATGGTGCTACTATCAAAAACCTTGAGATTATAGAACTTGGTAAAAGATAGTGCTGATTTTAAGTAAAAAAACTCAAATAATATAAATTTAGCATTATATTATTTGAGTTTTATGGGTAAAGTATTTATTTCTAGCGCTATTCAGTGCAAATAAACTCTAATTTATTATTAATTTTTTCCACAAGATTCATTAGGAGAACTTAAAATTGAATTGTACGTTTCAATTGAAATAAATTGTGGTACGTAAGTTATTCCATTATTTGTTAATTCGGCTGTAAAGGAACGAATATGATTTTTTGAACCACAATTTAAATTGCCATATACTTTTAACAAATCATTTTTTGTGGTATTTGAAATAAAAGCATTAATATCGTTTATATCTAAATCTTCTATAGTTGCTCCAACTTTTAAGGCTTCGGTTAGAGATATATTCACTTTACTAACTAAATCGTTATAAGTAAGTTGCAATTCAGGGTTTACAAAAACTCCTACTTCTGTAGATGCTGGATCTGAAATTTCGTATTTGCTAAGAATATTCAAAACTGCGTCCATGTGTTTTTGTTCGCTTTTGAAAATATTATCAAATATAGCAACTTGGTATTTGTTATATGCATACATATAAACGTCTCTAGCTAATTTTTCTTCTTCTCGTAAGAATTTTAAGTCACTAGATTCATTTTCTGTTAATGCACCATTTTTTTCATCTTTAGAACAGTTGCTTAGGCCTAAGGCTAAAAAGACAACTAAAATTATATTTTTCATAATTTTTTATTTTAAATTAGTTTACTAAAATTTGTATTAATTTATTTGAGAATTATTTTTTGACTTGCATAAAATTTATTATCAAAAACAAAGGTTAAAATCACCATTTTTTGGTTAGCGGTTTCAAGTCTAAAATCCATGGTGTTTACCCCTTGTTTTACTCCCTCAATTTCTCCATCATCTAACAATTTTCCATCTATAGAAGTTATAAAATAGTCTAAACTTGACGAAAATGGCAAATTAAATTGCACTTTAACAATATTGCTTGTTGCAGGATTAGGAGTAACTGTGAATTTAAAAGCATTTGTGCCATCAATATCTACAACACTTAAATTTGGATTATATATAAGCTTTACTTCATAAATTGTTGGGTCTGCACTTGTTAAATCTGTTTGATTATCTGTAAAAGCATTTATTGAAGGACTTTGAATTCCTCCATACAAGTGACCAATTACTATCTCTGGTGTAGCAATATCATTCAGCTTAATAACTTCGTTAGCATAATGAGGCAAATTTGTATTAGGAATAAATTCTGCTCCTGAACCTTTTAAATTAGGCATTTCTACTGGAAAATTATGTTCTGATAACGTTCCATTTGCTAAACGAGTAACTCTACTAATTGTTTTAACAAACGGACAGTTATCGTCTTGAACCAAGTTAATTCCATTATAATAATGCTGACTAATTCCTCCAAAAAATAACGAATGCATTCTATTATTTGCTAAATCATATATTCCAACTTTTCCAGAATGGTAATTGCTTAAATACTGATTAAATTGTGTTTGAGGATAATACCCACTAGCTTTAATATCTACAGGATAAAGAAATGGTAATGCCACATTTACTTGAAAAACTCCAGAAGATATAGTATAGCCTTCTTCGCCATTTGGAAATATTTGTGGTACCAAATTGTAATCTCTACGATGTAAATGTACAGGGTCTGAAACAGATGAATAGTTAGCAATACTTAATTGTGTTCCTGAATTATCAATAGCAAATTTTTGATACATTTCCTTATAAGTTTGTACGTATGATGGACCTCCACCGGGGTTGTATCTTCCTGTAAATATTTGTCCTCCAACCAAATAATAATCAGAACCAATTTTACCTAATTGCCCTCCAGAATTTTGAAAAATAGGGTCTGAAATTTGTTTAAAATAAGGAGTTATCGGATTTCCATTAATTATAGCATTTATCAAGTTTGGCACATCAACTGAGGTGAGTTTATCAAAAGTGACATGGTCATTAGCAGAAGTCGAAAATGCATATCCTCCAATTATAAAAAGAGCGTTTCCTTCTTGATGAAAATTCATATTGGTAGATTGTAACTGCTCTTTTATTCCTGTTGCAAGAGAATTTAATGAGGCAGACCAAAATTGCTGTGTATTAACATCTATTACATAAATATCGGTATTATTTTGTAATGCAGGAAAAGAGCTATTAGGCTGTCTGGCATGAATCCCATCTTTCCTACCACCTATAACAAGCCACTTTCCATTATCTTGTGCAAATGCATAAGAATGCAATCCAGGAAGATTTGGAATGGCTATTGGTGTAAGCACCACATCATACGGAAATGTGTTTTGTGCAAAGTTTTCTTTATTTAAAAAAAACAATAGAATTATTAACAGATACTTATTCATTATTTTAAAATTTTAAAATTATCTGGGTTTTCATCTTGAATCCATTCCTTGTTTATGGAATTTCGGCTACTGTCAAGACTATTTTTAGATTCTTGGTCTAAATTTTCAAAATAGTCTATTGCACTGCTTTTTTGATTTTCATATTCTAACGATTCGTCTTTTTTACAATCGTGACATTTTGTACAGCTTAACGAAGTTTTAGATTGATTATTAGTTTGATTATTGAAATCAAAATTAGTTTCTACCTTGTTAATTGCTGTATATTGCTCTTGCATTTCAATAGATTTAAAACTAGATAATGCAAATGTTATCATACCAGCGATACTGGCAAATATTATTTTATTTTTCATGGATAAATTGTATAAATTTAGTGGCATAACAATAGTTTATCGTTATACAAATAAGTAAAAAAAGCGAATTAAACTAAATTTATAATCTTAGGTGGTTGCCAAATAGAAATATTATACTGCGAAATAAAAACTTCTTTGTATATAGCAATTTCTTTTTTGGATATTTCAAGAAATGGAATTGTAGAAATTATGTCAAAAGAATTAGCAGTTTCATATTTTAGAGGTTCAAAGCTCAAACTCATTATTATTTTGGATTTCTCACAACCTGAATTTTCTTGTTTATTGAGAATTTTGGCATTATATCCAGATTCACATTTTTCATGAAAATACAACTTTACAGCCCTAACAGATGGCAGTATTGTTAGTGCTAAAAGATAGAATGTAAATATGTTAACAAAGATTTTCATACTACAAAGATAAGATTGTTTTATTAAATTGTGTATGACAAATATCACATAACGAAACTTTAATAAAATTTTAACGCTTAGATTGGCACACTAATATTGATGATTGTGCCATTTTTATCATCTGTAATAATTTTAAAATTGCCATTCATTGTTTTAATACGAGCCATAATTTGTGTGAGACCAAATCCATTAGATTTTGTTATTTTTTTAGAATTAAATCCTATTCCATTATCTTGAATTTTAACATGTATGTTTTGGTTTACTTCCTCTATAAATAGCATACATTTTGTAGCCTTACTATGCTTTGCTACATTGTTTAGCAACTCGGAAATTATAAAATATATTTTGGTTTCTAGCTCTACAGTGAATCTTCTGTTTCGCCCTAGTTCTGAAATGCAATTTATTTTTAGTAGCGAAGTAGAATAGTTTTCGCACAAATTTTTGATAGATATTGCTAGTCCAAATTTGGATAAAAGAGTAGGAACTAAGTCATGCGATAAATCTCTTACCTTATCATGTGCTTCTTTTAACAGTGCTTTTGGTTTGCTTAATTGAATGCTTTGTTCTGCTGGCAAACTATTTTCTATTGCCGACAAGTGCAATCCTACCGATGATAGCAAGGCACTTACATGATCGTGTAATATATTTGAAATTTTAGCTCGTTCTTGGTCTTGACCATCTAGTGTTGCACTAATAATTTTGTATTGTAATTGGCTGTCAAAGTCTTTGAGTTTATTTTTTTGTTTTAATAATAAATTTTGGTAATAAAAATAAAATATAAAACCCGCAAAAATGAATAATCCTGCAAAAAGCAATAATAATTTTGTATTTCTTTCTTCTTTTTCAATAATAGCATTTTTTCTCTCTTTAAACTCATGCTCTATATCATTAACTGCGTATTTTATTTCTATATCCTTGGTAGCTTCATTTATACTGCTCTGATTTATTTGATCATACAGTTCAAAATACTTATTATTGTATTCTAGTGCTTTTTTATAATTGCCTTTTTTTTCATAAACATAAGATAGGTTGGAATAGGCATTTCCTATAATTTGCAATTCTGTGTCGTTTGGAATGGAATTAATGACTTCCAGGAGCATTCTTTCAGCTTTTTCATAATTTTCTGTAACAGTCATTTCATAGATAGCTAAGTTTCCTAATGCTTTGTATATATGCTTTTTAATTCCTATTTTTTTTGCTAAAACATAACCACTATCTAAATACTTTTTTGCTTTATCGTTTTCATTTACAGAAAGATAGTATTGAGAAATATTAGAAATAGTTTTGTATTTAGAAATTATTTCTTTAGAAAATTGTGTATAATAAATTGTTTTTTCTATGTAATATTTAGTACTATCAGATTTGGTTGATGCACATAAATTAAAAAATCTTCTGTACACATCGGCTAACAAATCGTTGTTCTTATAAGCTATTGCTTTTGCTTCCGAAAGTTTTAAGTACTTTTTAGCTTTGGTATATTCAAATATTTTAATGTTAAGTTTTGCAATTTCGTTGTAAGAAATAATTTCGTATTTAATTAATTTTTGTTGTTTGGCAACTATTGCATTTTCATAAAGTACCATTAAAGCATTTTTGATGTCATTAAATTGCGAATATAAATCTGCTTTTTGCATCATAATATCGCAATAAGCAGGATAATTTTGGTTTTTTTTATACACTTCAGATATTTTTCTTGCATAGCTTAAGGCTTTTATTGTTTCTTTTTTTTCTATATATAATGCAATAGAATCTGTCTTTGATGCTGCAAATAGAGAATTTGAAAAAAAATATAAATAGAGGCTGTATAGTAGTATTCTGACGTATTTTTTTAATTCCATATATTTTACTTTAATTTAATAAATTATGTTGACTTGCAAAAAGCACTAACCCAATAGAACTTTTTACATGAAGTTTTTTCATTAAGTTTTTCCGATGTGTTTCAACTGTGTTTGCACTTATATTCAAAAGTTCGCTAATTTCTTTTCCACTTTTTTCAAAACTTATTAGTTTTAATATTTCTAATTCTCTGATGGTTATACTATCAATTTGCTCTTTAATTGTAGGCATATTTTTAGGAGTATCAGCTTCATTTTGAGTAAAAGAATTAAAAAATTTTTCTTTTATAGCTTCCGTAAAATATTGATTTCCATTAGCTACGGTTTCTATGGCATCTATAATATTCTCGCCAGCACATTCCTTTGTAAGGTAACCACTTGCCCCTAAGTTTAAAACTTCTTTAATTAATTTTGGCTCATCATAGCTGGATAAAATAATTACTTTGCATGGAAATCCAAACTCTTTCATCTCTCTAAGAACCTGAATACCATCTTTTATCGGCATATTAATATCCATTATCAAAATATCTACCTTTTGAAAAAAAAGTTTTTCAATAAGCTTATCTCCATTTAAGGAATATCCAACAACATCAAAATTAGGTTTGTTTTTAAGTACTGCAAGCATTCCATCAATTAATACTTGATGATCGTCTGCTAAGTATATCTTTATTTTGGAATCCATTACTCTATTTTTTTTCAAAGTTAGCTATAAAACACATGCAATAGTATCCCCAAATATAATGATTTTATCTAACTAAATTTGGTTAAAATTATAAACAAAAAATCCGTTTCAAAACTGAAACGGATTTTCCTCGCACTAATAAACTAAGATGAAAGGTTTATCTTAATCGATCCACAGATTTTACAAGATCTTCATCTCTTTTGATGGCTTTATTGGCCAAAACCAATAATAAGATAGCAACAATAGGGAGGAACATCGAAATACCCTTCTCAGAAACTTTATCGATTTCTCCAGATAAATTTAGCGTTCGATACACAAATAATCCTAGTAAAATTAAATTTAATATTATATTCAATCGGTTCATTACAAACTGATTCTGTCTTTTTTTATAATAAAATAAACTCCAAATTGATAACGCTGTACTAAATCCAAACAATAAAATATAAACTGTATTTGTCATAAAATAAACTTCTAAATTGGAATCTAAAACCCAAAGTGGAAATAAAAAAGGCAAAATACCAGTAATTATAAAAGTAAAAAATAAATAAATACTTTGTATTCTCTGAATCATAATAACTAAAATTATCTTGACAAAAATAAATAAAAATTTATAAAATACTATTGTTTTTTAAAATAAAATATGTAATATTGCATTATCAATTCGTAAGAACTTCATACTTCGATTACTAAGATTATAAAATTCACATACAAAATTCACTACTAATTTAATTCATACAACATTTTATGTTTGATATTTCTGTTTTAAAAGAAATGAAGCTTCCTGAGCTACAAGAAATTGCAAAAAACTCTAAAATTCTAAAATTTAAAGGTTTAAAAAAAGAAGACCTAATTTACCAAATACTAGACTTTCAAGCTACAAATCCAGAAGTTTTGCCAAAAATAACAGCAGAAACTCCCGAAAAACCAAAGAGAGCAAGACTTGCTATAACTAAACCTACTGTAATTGCACCAATTAATCCTGTTACTACTGAGGAACCTTTAAAAACAATTGAAAATACAGAAGCCAAAATTTCTAGCGAAGATTCTGTTCCAAATACAGTAAATTCTGCTCAAAATCCCCCTCGTTCTGCAAAAATTATTCGTTTTACGAAAGATGAGAACAACGTTACAAAAGTAGCTAGAAATAGAACTAATATAAAGCCATCTTCGCCAGTTATCGCCACAAATTCCAACACAGAAGTTGTAGATGAAACAATAAACACAACAGAGATTATTGCAAATTCTACCGAAAATATTGCTACAACTCCCATTGTTAAGAAATCGGTAAATACAAATCAGCAAAAAGCACAAAATAATCAGAACAATCAAAATAAACCTAATAATAACCCAAACGCAAAGCATAAAACTAATTTTAGAGAATCAGACTATGAGTTTGAAGGAATCATAGAGAGTGAAGGTGTGCTAGAAATGATGCCAGATGGATATGGCTTTTTAAGATCTTCTGATTATAATTATTTAGCATCACCAGACGATATTTACCTTTCTACATCACAGGTTCGTCTTTTCGGTCTAAAAACAGGAGATACAGTTAAAGGAGTAGTAAGACCCCCAAAAGAAGGAGAAAAATATTTTCCATTAGTAAGAGTACTCAAAATAAATGGGCATGAGCCTCAAGTTGTGAGAGATAGAGTTTCATTTGAACATTTAACCCCTATTTTTCCAAACGAGAAATTTAAACTAGCAGAAAAAGGAAGTTCTATTTCCACAAGAATTATTGATTTATTTTCACCAATAGGGAAGGGGCAACGTGGAATGATAGTTGCACAACCTAAAACAGGTAAAACAATGTTGCTCAAAGAAATAGCTAATGCTATTGCTGCTAATCATCCTGAAGTTTACCTTATAGTTTTACTTATAGATGAAAGGCCTGAAGAGGTTACGGACATGATACGTAGTGTTAGGGGAGAAGTAGTTGCTTCTACCTTTGACAAAGAACCACAAGAACATGTAAAAATTGCAAATATTGTTTTAGAAAAAGCAAAAAGATTAGTGGAGTGTGGTCATGATGTTGTGGTTTTATTAGATTCTATTACAAGATTAGCTCGTGCTTATAATACTGTGCAACCAGCATCAGGAAAAGTTCTTAGTGGTGGGGTAGATGCAAATGCATTACAAAAGCCAAAACGCTTTTTTGGAGCGGCTCGTAATGTAGAAAATGGAGGTTCTTTAAGCATCATTGCAACAGCTCTAACAGAAACTGGCTCTAAAATGGATGAAGTTATATTTGAAGAGTTTAAAGGAACAGGGAATATGGAATTACAACTAGACCGTAAAATTGCAAATAGACGAATTTTCCCAGCCATTGACTTAACATCCTCTAGCACCAGAAGAGATGACTTGTTATTAGACGAATCTACTCTTCAAAGAATGTGGATTATGCGTAAATATTTAGCAGATATGAACCCTGTTGAGGCAATGGAATTTATAAATACTCGCTTTAAAAAAACGAAGGATAATCAAGAATTTTTATTATCTATGAACGATTAACTTTTTAAAAACTAACATGATAGAGTAGTTGTGGTCATTTTATACTATACACCTGAATAAAAAAATGCAACAAATTAATGATGTAAATATGAGTGAATATATTAAATTTGGACTTTTAATAACTTGGTTAATCGTTTTGATATTTTGGTTCATTTCAGGACTTAATACAAAAAAAGTCGAATATCAAGAAACTTTATTCAAACAAATTTTTCTCTATTGGCTTCCTATTATTATTGCAATTTTACTATTAGGACCAGGAGATTGGTATGGACATAGTTGGTTAAGAGAGAATTTTATTGAACATACTAATTTTGTAGGAATTATTGGACTATCAATCTCTGTTATTGGAGGAGTAATAGCCTGTACTTCCCGATATATACTCGGAAAGAATTGGAGTTTGTCAATACAGAGAAAAGAAAACCACCAATTAATCCAGAACGGAATTTATAAAATTGTTCGGCATCCAATTTATACTGGACTTTTGCTTTTATTTATTGGAAATGCAATAATAGTTGGAGACTATAGGGCAATAATAGCAGTGTTCATAGTTTTTATATCATTGTGGTTAAAACTAAAAAAAGAAGAAAAATTGCTGTCTGAGGCATTTGGAACAGAATATATGAAATACAAAAATAAGACAAAAGCAATAATCCCATATTTATTGTAACAAAAAGCCAATGTATAACATGATTTTTACTCAAACTACAGTTTCGGGCTAAAACAAAAGTCAGTTTTGTACTTGAGAGTTTCTCTTTAAATTTGTACTCTTCGCATTTCAATCCCACTCTGGTAAAGTCTTGTTCGAAAGAAGAAATTAAAATTAGTTTTTATTAAAAAATCATTTTAATTTCTTTTAGCCCATAATATTGAACAGAATCATCATCTAAGAGTATTTCTATTTTTCCAATAGAATTTACTCCTTTGATAATTCCCATAAAACGTTCGCTATTTGCATTTTCAAAAAGCGATACCTTCTCTTTTTTAAATAGATTTTGTTCATATTCATGCCATAATTGGGTAATTTGTCCATTTTTATAAGCAAACATATTTAATTTTACAAAACTTATAATGCTTTCTAAAATAGTAGCAATATCATACTCCTGATTCATTTCTAGTCGCAAGGAGCTGGCTTGTGGCAAATTCTCGAAAGTAATTTGATTCACGTTTAATCCAATCCCAACCACAGAATCTATAGTAGAAGAACTTTTTATACTGTTTTCAATTAAAATACCTGCTATTTTCTTTCCACCTGCCATAATGTCGTTAGGCCATTTAATTGCTAAATTAGGAATATTTAATTTTTGTAAACTTTGTACAATACTTAAAGTTATTATAATATTTAAGCTAAAAATAAATGAAATGTTAGAAATCGTATTTTTTAACAAAATACTCATAATCAAGTTTTTATCAGTTTCAGATTGCCATTTTGTTCCCATTTGACCCTTTCCATGAGTTTGACTTTTCGTGGTTATAATAGTGTAATCATCTACTTCTTTTTCGAGACATAATTGCTTTAAAAAGGTATTTGTAGAATCTATGGCATCTAGTTTGATTATATTCATAAAAGTTTTTTATCTTGATTAAATAATTATTGTATAATATTGACCAAAATAAAGATAAAAAACAATAACTTTGTAAAAATTTTTAAAAAAATAAATGGTTAAAAAATCTGTAGATAATGATATTTTATTAGCAAATATCATCAAAGGAATAGAAGAAGTAAAAGGTAACAATATAGATATTCTTGATTTAAGAGCATTAGAGAATACCGTTTGTGATTATTTTGTGATATGCAACGGAAATTCCAACACACAAGTTAATGCAATTGTAAATTCCATTCAAAAAGTAGTTTCTAAAGAATTAAAAGATAAACCATGGCACATTGAAGGTACTGATGTGGCAGAATGGGTTTTAATGGATTATGTGCATATTGTAGTACACGTTTTTCAAAAGCATATTCGAGAATATTATGATATTGAAAGCTTATGGGGAGATGCAAAAATTACTTCTATTGAAAACAAATATTAAACAAATTCACAATGACAAATAACATCAATAATTCAAATTTTAAATTTAATCCATGGTGGATATATGCAATAATTGCTACAGTATTTTTCTCCATGTGGGTTTCTAATCAGCAACAGTGGGTAGATCCTGGAAAAATATCTATTTCTAAATTTTATAGCTATTTAGATCAAGGTCAAGTAGATAAAGTAATTGTGTATAACGATAAATCTGCTGAAATTTTTCTTAAAAAAGAAGCTTTAAATCAAAAAGAACATTCTAAAATCCCTGCAAAAGACTTATTAGACAAACCAAACAAAGGTCCTCATTATGTAGTGCAGCTACCCGCAAATTCCGAGTTTTTTCAAAATAAAATTGATGAAGCAGAAAAGGTAAAAAAAATAAACGACATTAAGTATGAAACTACGAGTGATTGGGGAGATATAATTGGCTTTTTACCAATAATTTTATTCATAGGTTTTTGGATATACATGATGAGACGAATGTCTGGTGGTAGTTCTGGTAGTGGAGGTCCACAAATATTTAGCATCGGAAAATCAAAAGCAAAACTTTTTGATGAAAAAAAAGATACCAAAACAACTTTTAAAGATGTTGCAGGTTTAGAAGGTGCAAAAGAGGAAATTCAAGAAATTGTTGAGTTTTTAAAAAATCCAAAAAAATATACAGATTTAGGAGGAAAAATACCAAAAGGAGCATTATTAGTAGGTCCTCCAGGTACTGGTAAAACACTTTTGGCTAAAGCTGTTGCTGGCGAAGCTCAAGTTCCATTTTTCTCTCTATCTGGCTCCGATTTTGTAGAAATGTTTGTAGGAGTAGGAGCCTCAAGAGTACGAGATCTTTTCCGTCAGGCAAAAGACAAATCTCCAGCTATTATATTTATAGACGAAATTGATGCCGTAGGACGTGCAAGAGGAAAAGGGAATTTTTCTGGAGGAAATGATGAGCGTGAAAACACTCTTAATCAATTACTTACGGAAATGGATGGTTTTGGAACAAATACAAATGTAATTGTATTAGCAGCAACCAATCGCTCAGACGTTTTAGATAAAGCATTAATGAGAGCAGGTCGCTTTGATAGACAAATATTTGTTGATTTACCGAATGTAAATGAACGAAAAGAAATTTTTGAAGTACACTTAGCACCTCTTAAAAAAGTAGAAAATTTAGATACTGATTTTCTTGCAAAGCATACCCCAGGATTTTCTGGTGCAGATATTGCAAATGTTTGTAATGAAGCTGCATTAATTGCTGCCAGAAATAATAAAACGGCAGTAGATAAACAAGATTTTCTAGATGCAGTAGATAGAATTGTAGGTGGTTTAGAAAAGAAAAATAAAATTATTACAGAGAGTGAAAAACATGCCATTGCTGTTCACGAAGCAGGTCATGCAACCGTAAGTTGGATGCTAGAACATGCAGCACCATTAATCAAAGTAACTATTGTACCAAGAGGACAAAGCCTAGGTGCAGCTTGGTACTTGCCAGAAGAAAGACAAATTGTAAGACCTGAACAAATGCTAGACGAAATGTGTGCTACTATGGGAGGACGTGCTGCTGAAAAAGTGACTTTTAACAAAATATCAACAGGAGCATTAAGCGATTTGGAAAAAGTAACCAAACAGGCTCGTGCAATGGTTACCATATATGGACTAAACGAAAAATTAGGAAATATAACTTATTATGACTCCTCTGGACAGTCTGAATACAACTTTTCAAAACCATATTCTGAAGAAACTGCAAAAGTTATTGATGAAGAAATTTCTATTTTAATAGAACAACAATACCAACGTGCAATTAAACTATTAGAAGATAACAAAGAAAAATTAAACCAACTAGCTGCAATTTTAATTGATAAAGAAGTTATTTTTAAAGATGATTTAGAAAATATTTTTGGAAAACGCACATTTGAAACTACTTTGATTGAAGAATTAGAATAATAATTGTTTAAAACTTAGTTAATAACCTAATAAAAAATCTTAACTTGAAATTAAAATAAAGTTAAGATTTTTTTATCTTTGAATTCTCGTAGTTAAACGTCATTATTTTTATTAATAATATGAGCTTTTTTAAAAAAATATTTAACAATGTTGTCGAAAATTTTACAGACGACAATCATAAGCATGAAGAAGACATAGTTGCTTCAGAGAATACGCAATTATTATCTATAGATGAAAAATTTATTATCAATTTTAAAAAAAATGGAGGTAAATTTATTTATTGTGAAAATAAAGAGGAATTAAATGAACAATTTGAAAACGTTTTAGAAGAAAATGATTGGTTTGAAACAGAAGCAATTTGTTTTGAACCACAATTAGCTCCTTTTTTAGAAGAAAATAATATTCAATTTAAAGACGTTGAAAACCCGCTTTTTTTTATTACAAGTTGCGAAAATCTTCTTGCAGATGATGGCTCTATCTTGTTTACTTCTAATCAAATCAAACAAAAAAAATCAGCAGAACTTCCAGAAAATATTATTATAATTGCTACGGCAAGCCAAATAATAAAGAATATAGATGAGGGATTAGAAGTTATTAGAAAAAAATATGTAACTAATTATCCTACAAACATTACAACATTCAAATACTTCGAAAAATCAAAAGAAGAAGATTTTTTAAATTACGGAAAATGTCCTAAAAATTTGTACCTTTTATTATTAGAAGATTTTTAAAATGAATGAAAATGTAACACGTTCATTATCGGGTATTTTTTTTATGTTAGTTTTAATATCTGCTACTTTGTACTCAAAAACTAGCTTTCTTCTAATCTTTGGTTTTTTTTTACTTCAATCCATTTATGAATTTTCCAAACTTCAAAATTTACCAATTCTAAAATCAATCTTACTTGGAGTTTTCTTATATATATTGTTTGCGATATTTACTAATTATAGCTTTCTGTTTGATATTGGCTTACTATTTAGCACTCTTTTTGTTTCCATTCAATTAATGACCGGTCTGTTTTATAACTCTAACATTTACAGGGATATACAATCTAAATGGGTTTTATTAATTGGGTATATTATTTTGCCATTTGTATTGATAACTAAATTAGCATTTATCCATTTTTTTTTTAATTCCACTATTATTGTTGCATTATTCATACTTATCTGGACAAATGACACTTTTGCATACATAACGGGTAAATTATTTGGGAAAAATAAGTTGTTTGAAAAGATCTCTCCAAAAAAAACAATAGAAGGATTTATTGGAGGAACCATTTTTACAATATTTTGTGGTATAATTATATCTCTGTATTATATAAAAAAGGATTTATATATTTGGATAGTTATTGCCATTATTGTTAGCTTTTTTGGTACCTTTGGAGATTTAATAGAATCTAAATTTAAACGAATGGCAAATGTAAAAGATAGTGGCAATATAATGCCAGGCCATGGTGGACTTTTAGATAGATTAGATAGTGTTATATTTGTAACTCCATTTGTTTATTTATTTTATAAAATTATTATATATGTTTCATAAAGAAGGTTTTAAGATTATTTTAGGAGCACTTTTTATTTTTATAGCAGCGTTGTTGCTAATAGAAAATTTTGTAGTAATATATTGGTTAAAATTATCACTTCAATTATTTATACTATCATTTCTAGTAATTATTTTGCAATTTTTTAGAAACCCAAATAGAACAATTTCTGCTACTAATAATATAATTGTAGCACCAGTAGATGGAAAAGTAGTGGTGATAGAAGAAGTGTTTGAGTCAGAATATTTTAAAGATAAACGCATGCAAGTGTCTATATTTATGTCTCCAATAAATGTGCATGTAACTAGATATGCAGTTTCTGGTAAAGTAAAATTTAGCAAATATCATCCAGGAAAATTTCTAGTTGCATGGCATCCAAAGGCTAGCACCGAAAATGAGCGAACTACAGTAGTTATAGAAAATGAGTTTTTTGGAGAAATAATGTATCGACAAATTGCAGGAGCTTTAGCAAAAAGAATTATAAATTACGCAAAGGAAGATGCACAAGTTGTACAAGGAACAGATGCGGGATTTATAAAATTTGGCTCTCGTGTAGATTTATTCTTACCATTAGGAACAAAAATTGAGGTACAATTAAATCAAAAAGCTATTGGAAACAAAACAATAATAGCAACAATATAAATGCCTAATAAAGACCTTGACATACAATTTAAAAAAGCAATAAACATTGCACTTACAATACCGCAATCTTCCTTACCACAAGATGTGCAATTGAGATGCTATGCCTATTACAAACAAGCTACTTTTGATAGAGAGGAGCATATAAATTATACTAATAATGATATTAGAAATGCTTTTAAAAATAATGCGTGGCTACAAATAAGTGCCATTTCTGTAGAAGAGGCAAAGCAAAAATATATTGATATTATAAATAAAATTGCAAAAGAGAGAAATGAAGAATAATATTCAAATTTTTATTATTATCATTAGTGTATTTTTTGTAAAATGCAAAAAAAATACCCTTGTAGAAGTTGTAGATGTACCTTCTAATCCAATAGAAATTACAAAATCTAATACTGTAACTTCTAACCCTTCTGATGTTAAAGCAATAGAAGGAAGTTTTGAAATGTATAAATTACCATACAATTATAAAGATTTAGAACCACTATTTGATCCAATAAATGTTGAAATTCATTATTCTAAACATCATTTAGGGTATGTTAATAATTTGAACAAATTGATAGTTGCAACCAGATTTGAAAACTTATCTCTAGAAGATATTTTAAAAAATTTGAAACTATCTGATACAGAAATTAGATTTAATGCTGGTGGCTTTTATAATCATAACTTTTTTTGGGAAAGTATTGCTCCAAACATGCAAGGAACGGAACCAGATGGAGATCTAAAAAATCAGATTATTGCTAATTTTGGTTCTTTTGATAATTTTAGAACACAATTCACAGAAGCAGCACTAAAAATAGAAGGATCGGGTTGGGTTTGGCTTATTTCAGATAAAAGTGGAAATTTAAAAATTGTAACCACTACCAATAACGATTCTCCTTTGATGAAAAATATTTCTGCAAAAGGTATTCCTTTACTTACTCTTGATATGTGGGAACATTCCTATTATTTAAAGTATCAAAACAGAAAAAGAGAATATGTAAACACTTTTTTTAGTATGATTAATTGGGCTGAAGTAACTTCTAGGTATAACAAATTTGAAAAAATTAAATTTGTTCCAAAAAGAATTATACAAGATTCAATTGCCCAAAATATTGAATCTGTACCAATAGAATAAAATTTTTATTCTATAATACTCTGACTAAAGTAGTTGATTTTAACTAAGAATTTTCTAACCACTTTTTAAAATCATAAAAATTTTGAGGAGAAATACCATGTCCAATAGGGTATTCCTTGTAAACATTTTTTATATGTAGTTTCTCTAAAACAGGCTTTGCTTTTCTTGCCCATTCTATTGGAACAACTTGATCAACAGTGCCATGCGATGCAAATACTTCAAAATTTGAAAAATTATTAGTAGCATATCCAGAAACTGCAATTTCTGAATTAAAATAGCCACTCATAACTACTATTTTTCTGATTTTTTCGGGATAAGATATTCCAATAGCATAACTTAAAATAGCTCCTTGACTAAAACCAATTAACGAAATATTATCTTTATCAATAGGGTATTCTTTAATACATTTTTCCATAAATTCAATAATAATATCTCTGGATTTTGTAGCTTGTTCTAAATCTGAAAATTTTTTTTCATCCGCATCAAAATTAATTGCATACCAAGCATAACTACCTTGCTGTAACATATATGGGGCTCTTACAGAAATTATAAAATATTCTTTTGGTAACTCTGAGGCAAAAGAAAACAAATCTTCTTCATTGCTACCATAACCATGTAATAGTATTAAAGCAGGGTTTTTATCTAATTCTATAATTGGTCTTTGTACAATATGATATAAATTCATAATTTTAAATGTTTTTAAATAATTTTTGTGAAATATTTCCAATGATAGGTACTGTTTTCATTTCTCCTCTTGAGGCTATAACCATTCCGTACACGCTAAGTATTGAGATGAAAATCCACATGGACAAAACCAATAAATCATTGTTAAAATTTGAAATTATTAAGCCTAAGCTAATAAATGCAATGGTAATTCCTAAGGCTTGTCTTATATGAAAAGAGGCAAATTTTTCTTTATCTTCAGCATTCATAGACATTGCAATTAATGGTCCTATCAAAATTATATAACTTAAAATTGCAGCTGTTTTGTTTGGTTTTGCTTCCATTATTACTTTATAATTAGTTGTTTTTGATTATAAATTCCGTACACACTTCCTTGGGTTTCACAATTTAGTAATGCAGCGTTTTTAGATTTTGAAAGTATTAAATCTTCTGTAAAATAACCAGAACTACTTGGAGTAAACATACTCAAATTTGCATTTTGACCTACTTCAATTTTAGAAGTGTCTTGGTTAAAAATGGCTCTACCAGCAGTTAATTTATCAACAATAACATTTGTAGGCAACATATTTTGCAAAACTATATAAGCACTTTCTAATCCAATTGTTCCAAAATTGGCATAATCAAATTCAACTTTTTTATATTCTATGGATATTGGATTATGATCAGATGTTATACAATCTATTGTATTATCTAACAAGCCATCAAGCAGAGATTTTCTGTCTAATTCTGTACAAATTGGTGGTAAAACTTTATATCTGGTATCAAAATCTGTTAAAATACTATCATTTAATGCCAAATGATGTACACTTACACTACAAGAAATTTGAAGTCCTTTTGCTTTTGCATCTCTAATTAATTGCACCGATTTGCTAGACGAAATAGTTGGAATATGCAATTTTCCGCCTGTATATTCTAAAATTGCTATATTTTTAGCAATACTTATTTCTTCTGCCAAGGTAGGAATTCCTTTGATACCCAAGCTCGTAGAAGTAATTCCTTCGTTCACAATTCCTTTTGCTCTTATATCAGAATCTTGACAAAAAGTAATGATTGGATTGGAGAAATTTTTTGAATATTGCAGAGCAATTTTTAACAAATTCGCATTTCCTATATTTTTATTGTAATCACCAAATGCCACAGCACCAGCAATTTTCATATCAAATAGTTCCGCTATATGATTTCCTTCGCTTTTTTGGGTGAGTGCTCCAATGGGAAATAGTTGCGTTGCAAAATTGTATGCTTTTTGTTGTACAAAAGCCACTTGCACTTGGTTATCTATTATTGGGAAAGTATTTGACTGCAATGCAATAGCAGTAAATCCTGATTTTGCAGCAATATTTAAACCATTTTCTATTGTTTCTCTATCTTCAAAGCCTGGTTCCCCAAGACTAACACTTGTATCAAACCAGCCATTAGAAATATGTAAGTTATTTAATTCTAACGACTTATAATTATCTGAATTAGATATATTTGTATTAATTTCTTCAATATAACCATTGGTTATTTTTAAATCCATTTTTTGAGTATGAAAAGGACTATTTTTATCTAAAATAATCGCATTTTTTATAATTAAATTTTCAGTAATCATATTAATTTATTTTACAAATTTTTGAATTAAAATCTCTATAATAAGAAATAAAAGGGAAAATCCTACAAACCATTTCCAAATTTCGCTATCATTTCTTGCAAGAATTATTTTATCAAAAAAACTTTCTATAGAGTCTAATTGATTAATATTTTCAAGAAAATTAGTAGAAATATTTTCTAAATTGCTTTCGTCTCGGTTATAATTAAAACTAACAAAACCAACTTGCTCTTTATCCTGAATTATTTGAAAATTCCCAGCATTTATTGGATTATTAAAACAGTTTATTTTGATAGTATTAGTTGTAATTTCCTGTATTGGAATAAATTCTTCTACATTATTTTTGATAGAAATTAAGTGGTTATTTTTTAAAAAACTTTTTAGAATAAATGGAGAATCATTTTTTATTATCTCAGAAATTATTCCATTTTTACTGACATTTTGAGCCATTTTATAAAAAACTGGAACAATGAGTGGCGAATTCTGAAAATTGCTATTTTCTGTATTGATTGGTGCTGCAAAAACATATAAATTGCCTGTTTTTTTTCGGATAGTTGTTAAGAAACTTTGATCATTTAGATAGCTTAAAGCCTTTGGATAATCACTTTTAATAATGAAAGTCTCTTTTACCATTGGGTACTGAAAATTGTTTATTTTTTTTTCAAAAACATCTGTAAATAAAGGATTTCCAAAATTAATTTTAGTAATTTTTAGTTCTTTTAATTCTATATTTTGCAATTGAATTCCGCCAAATAAATTTAGAAATTGATTCTGATTTTCATTTGAAATATTCTTGGAAGGAATTACTACAAGTTGCCCACCTTTTAAAACAAAAGATTTTAAATTTGTTTGCAATGATGGTGAAATTTGATCTAGTTCATTCAAAATAATTGCATCATTTGTTAGCAATTTGCTATAATCAATGTTGGAAATAGTTGTAGCATTATATTCAAAATCTGGTTGTGTGTATATTTTTTGAAGAAAAATGTTCTTTTCAGGTTCTCCAATGCCAAGCACTTTGAGAGATTTTGGTTTAGAAATTGTAAAATAATATGTATTGTCAAAATCTAAACTGTTGTCTGTGATAGTTATCCTTCCTTGAAAGTCCGTTTTCGGAATGGTAAATAGTAATTTCTCTTGTTTTTTTGTGTTCTTCAAAATTGTTTTGGCAAGTATTTTTTTACCATTATAAACAGATATAGGAATATTATTTTCTTTCCTAAAAGTAGAAGAAAAGAGAACTTCAATTTCATAAAAATTGTCCAGTGTTTGGGAAAGATATATGCTATCTATTGAAATATTTTCTAGCTTTTGAGCTTTTGGAATTATAAAATAAGTATTATTTTTCTTGTCAATAGTATCCATTTTAGGGCTATTTGTTCCAATTCCATCTGTTATAAATAGTAAATCTTTATTTCGTAAAGGATTTCTATTGTTAATTTTTATTAAACTGTTTTCTAGCGAAAATGGTATGGCACTATACGTAATATTTTGAATTTCATTTTGAATGGCAGAAATAGTAGTGTCCCAGTATTCTTGATTGTTTGTTAGCAACGAAAAAGTTTTGTCTCGAGGTATTTTTTCTTGTAATTCTTGTAAAGTACGCTTTAAAAGTTCTCCTTTTTCTCCTTTTGCTTGCATACTATAAGAATTATCTACAATTACATATAATTCATTGTTTTTATTAAAATTATCGGCAACTTCAAAAAATGGCTGTGCAAATGCAATAATAATAAAAGTGAGTAAAAGCAATCGTGTGGCTAAAAGAAGCCATTTTTTTATTTTAGAACTTTTTCTAGTTTGTATAGAGAGTTCTTTTAAGAAGGCAACATTAGTAAAATACTCTTTTTTAAATTTTCTTAATTGAAATAAATGCACTATTATTGGAATAACCAATAAGAATAATAAGTAGAGTACCTCTGGATTTTTAAAATGCATTTAAAATAATAAGATTTATCAAATGTACTTATTTTATGTTAATTTTCAAAAAAAATGATTTTGTAAAACAAACAATCTACAATTCATAAATATTATTAGATTCTTATTTCTTTTTTTTAGCAACTCTATTCTTCAAAATATTTCTGTTTACAGACGAGGAAACTTTTTTCTTTGTTTTTGATGGACCACCAAGATTTACTTTTTGATTTTTTTTTAATTTTTCATGTGTATTTCCTTGTCCCTCCAGTTTTACTTTTTTAAGTAAGAATTTAACAACCTGTTTTTCTTTTTCTGGACCTATAAGTTGTGCAGATATTTCAACGTTTTCTGGAATATCATATTTTTTAATTTCCTTATTCATTAATAATTCGGCAGCAATTACATTATCTAATTCTCTTGGAGATACAAAGCTTATAGCAATCCCACTAGCATCGGCACGTCCTGTACGCCCTATGCGGTGAATATATTGTTCTGGTACTTCGGCAGTTTCAAAATTAATTACGTGTGTAATATTGGAAATATCCAAACCACGTGCCATAACATCGGTAGTAATAATGCCTCGCAAGCTTCCTTCTTGAAAACTTGTCATGGTATTCAATCTGTAATTTTGTGATTTATTAGAATGAATTACTCCAAATTCCAATGGATAAATGGCTTCAATCCTTTCATGCAGCATATCTGCAATTTTTTTGTTATTAACAAATATTAAAGCCCTACTAATGTCACTATCTGTATTTAATAAATATTTTAATAAATTTACTTTGCTGTTAAAATTAGGAACATAATACAATAATTGTTCTATTTTTTCTAATGGCGTTCCAGATGCTACAAGTGAAACTTCTACTGGGAAATCGAAATAATCATTTAATACAGCATCAACCTCATCTGTCATTGTAGCAGAAAAAAGTATGTTTTGCCTTTTATTTTTCAACATGGATAGAATAGAAGTAATTTGAGTTCTAAAACCTAAATTTAGCATTTCATCAAACTCATCTATTACTAATTTTTGGGTGTCATCAAATCTAATCACAGCATCCAAAGCAAGATCCATTACACGACCTGGTGTTCCTACAAGTATATCTACACCTTCATACACTTGTTTTTTTTGGGTATTTATATTCACTCCACCATAAATCCCGAGAGTTGCAACCGACATATATTGTGTTAAACTTTTCACCTCATCTGTAACTTGCACAACCAACTCTCTTGTAGGAACTAGAATTACAATTTTTGGAGTATTTGTATTGGTGAAAGTGTATTGTTTTAACAATGGGAGCAAATATGCTAATGTTTTTCCTGTTCCAGTTTGTGCAATTCCCATCATATCCCTTCCTGACATAATAACTTGAAAAGATTTTTCTTGAATAGGAGTAGGGTTTATTAAGTTACGTTCTTGTAAAACTTTTTGTACAGATTTTGGCAAATTAAATTCCTCAAATAATGGCATAATAGGCTGTTTTTTGCAAAGGTATTGTTTAAAATTGATAATTGCTATCATATAACAGAACTTGTTTGACAGATAATGAAATATTCTCTTTTTTCCTTGAATTTACAATAAAATTTGATAACAAACAAAC
>DZCQ01000039.1 GCA_022730285.1 Flavobacterium psychrophilum | reverse complement strand
TCAACTAATCTATTAACCCTGACAGAGTTTTAAACTCTGTCAGGGTTGTAGAAAACATGTATCTTTGCGTGAGGGATAAAAGCGATATCCTTTTGTGAAGCGATAGTGTAACAAAAGATTTAGCGAAGAGCCTGACCCGTAGTTTACGGAGGGGCACGCCCAAAATATAACTTTATATCGCTAATTAAATAATTTAAGGGATATTTTGTATCTTTCCAACATGAAATATATTCTTATTTTTTATTTTGGAACACTTTTTAACATTATACAAGCTCAGGAAAATAGTTTGGGGAGTAGTATTATTTCAAAAACTGTTTTAAATGCCACGAGTTATGTTGGTACTGATGAGTATGGTAGCGTTTATTTTTTACAAAATAATGTTTTATTAAAAGAAACACAAGGAAAAACTCTATCGTATGAAAACATTGCATTTGGCAAAATTAAACAGGTTTTGATAGGAAATCCTTTGGAAATTTTAATTTTTTACGAAAACTTTAATAGCGTTGTGATTTTAGACAATCAACTAAACGAAATGCAAAAAATTAACTTTTCGGCTACTGAATCCAATATTATATTAGGAGGAATTGGGATTAGTGCACAAAACAAAATCTGGATTTACAATACAATAGACCAACAGCTAGGGTTGTATAATTTGGTAACACACAATTATCAAAAAGTTGGCGTGCCTTTTGTAAATAATAAAATGATATACTTAGGTAGCTTTAACTTTTTTTATTGGATAGATACAAAAAACAATCTTTTTAGTTGTGATAACTATGGCACGAAGAAATATTTGGGAATAATTCCTGATTATGATGTCGCATATATAAGTGATGAAAAAACTATTTGCTTTCTTAAAAATGAAATTTATTACATACTAGATATTCCAACAGGAAAATATTGGTTTATTGATAAAATTTTTGAAAATTCTAAAAATTTTTATTTTAAAAATCAAATTTTGTCTATTTTTACATCCAAAGAAATTATCAATTATAAAATCTCAAAACCCTAATGCATATAGCAATTGCCGGAAATATTGGAGCAGGAAAAACTACTTTAACAAAACTATTAGCCAAACATTTTAAATGGGAACCTCATTATGAAGATGTAGTGGACAATCCTTATTTAGACGATTTTTACAATCAAATGGAACGATGGAGTTTTAATTTACAAATATATTTTTTAAATAGTCGTTTTCGGCAAATTTTGCAAATACGGGAAAGTGGAAAAAAAATTATTCAGGATCGTACCATTTATGAAGATGCTCATATATTTGCACCAAACTTACATGCAATGGGATTAATGACCAATAGAGATTTTCAGAATTACTCTTCTCTATTTGAATTAATGGAAAGCTTAGTAAAACCACCCGATTTATTAATATATTTACGTAGTTCCATTCCGAATTTAGTTGGACAAATACACAAAAGAGGCAGAGAGTATGAAAATTCTATATCCATAGATTATTTAAGCAAATTAAACGAGCGGTATGAAGCATGGATACATACATATAAAAAAGGTGTTTTGTTAATTATAGATGTGGATAACATTAACTTCGTGGACAATCAGGAAGATTTGGGTGTAATTATTGATAAAATTAATGCTGAAATAAATGGTTTGTTTTAAAAAAATAATTTTTTTTGGCAGTTTAAATTTGTTTAATTCAAAAAATATTATTTATCTTTGAAAATATTTAACTAAATCTATACTTATTATGAAAAAAATTATCACCTTATTTGTATTATTTATTTCCTTTATGTTTAGTGCAAATGCACAAGAAAATAAGGCAAATTCCAGTATTAAAGAAAAAGCAGAAAAAAATATTTTGGATATAATCCAAGTTATGGATATTCCTAGTCCAGAATTTCACGACGCTTTATTACAAATTTTTGAAAAAAAATACACTCTTTTAAGTAAAGAAAATATTACAGATGCAGAAAAAGACGCTGTTTCAAAATTAGTAAATTCAAAACTGCGTTCTATTATTAATAACGAGGACATTATTAAACAATTAGTGGATAAAGATTTATACAAAGGTTTAATTTCTGAATAATTAAATAACACTTTTAATCAAAAAATCCGTTTCAAACTTAAATTTTGAAACGGATTTTTTATGTGAAATGAAAAGTTTGTCAATCTAAAAATTAAATACAGAAAAAAACATTTATTTGTCAGACAATTGCACCTTATCTTTATTTTTGTCTAATAGTAAACAACTTAAGCCTTCTCTAAAACTATCATAATTTAAAGTATATGCTGTTGTATAGTTACTATCTTTATCTACAACCAGATTTGCTCTTTTTATATCAACTACTTTTAAATTCTCATCAAGAAAATAGGACGTTGGAAAACCTAAAGGATGCTTTAAATTTGCAATTATTGGAGCATCATTTGCATAAGATTCATTTGCATAACAAATAGTAATATTATGGTTAAACTTGTTCGCTATTTTTTTTACATCTCGTTTTTTGTCCCAAAACAGAATAACAAATTTTATTTCTTTATATTTTTGTGCTAGTTTATTAATTGCAGGCACTTGTCCTTTATTAGGAACGTACCAAGAAGCATAAGTGAGTAAGAATACAGGTTTTTTAAAATCGCTTAATTTTAATTTCTTCTTTTCAAAACTTTTATAAGTAAAATCATCAAAAGAAGTTCCTTTTAAATGATTGATAACTAAAGAATCGAATAAAATCTTACCTCTTTCAAAGTCAAACTCTTTGTAAGCAAGATTACTTTCCATGTTATACTTGCCAATGTTTTCAGTAATTGCAGAATGGAATGTTGTATTGTCTTCCTGACAATATCCTACAATATTTATAAGAAAACTTACTGCTATTAGATATACATTTTTCATACATCATTTATTTAATAATAGCCAAAGATACTATTTATTTAATTGAAAATCAATATAATCGATAAAAAAACAAAATTATACGGCTAAGTGTAAAAAAAGAATATAACTGCTAAGCTATTTAGTATCTGAACGCACTATATTTAGCTTTTCACGCCATAGTTTAGCTAATTCAGAGTAATTCATTGGAACTTTTGAAGCTTGTTTAACTAATCTTCCTTCATAAAAAGCCCTATATAAAATCCCTTCAATCAAAAAATCTTCAGAAACAATATAAGGATCATATTGCGTTTTTAAATTTATATCAAACAATCTTGCCGTATTGTTAGACCAAAAAGCTTTCCAACCACTTTTTAAACTCTTAATAAGATCAAAAGTAGTAGTGCCAGTTTGTCTATGTATAAGTTTTACCAGAATTTGTCCATCTTTCCTGCTAAGTTTTTTAAGCTGTGCTTCAAACTCGTTAGTTAAATAATTTTCTACTAATTTAAAGTACTTCTTTTTGTCTCTTTCGTTAGTAAGTCCGTCCATTTCTTTATTTAAAGCACTTAATCTATCGGCAGCAATTTTGGCATACGGATATACTTTAAGCACCCGCCGTTGCAATATTAAATACCTTTTGCGTTCCTCGTCAGAATGTATTCTATATTTATTAGAGACATATACTTCTTGCAATTCGATGGGTAATTTTACAATAGTGTCCTGTCTAATTAATGGTTTTTCTACTTCGGTAGTGTCTTTTGTAATTACTTGTGCTTGTACGAAAGGTATTACAAATAAAACTAAAATAAAACTAAAAATTCTCTTTATCATGATATCTCAAAAATATTTTTATCAAAAATATAAATTTATAAAACAATTTTGATGCCAAATGCATAAATTAGCAAAAAAAATATTTTATATGAATACAGCAAGCATTTTAAACGAATCCTCTTTACACTTTTTAGAAAATTATTTAAATAATGCCTCCCCAACAGGTTTTGAAGTCGAAGGACAAAAAATATGGATGGAATATCTAAAACCATACGTAGATACATTTATTACAGATACTTATGGTACCGCAGTAGGAGTAATTAATCCAGATGCACCATACAAAGTGGTTATTGAAGGGCATTCAGACGAAATTGCTTGGTATGTAAATTACATTACAGACGATGGATTAATATATGTGATAAGAAATGGTGGTTCTGACCATCAAATTGCCCCTTCAAAAAGAGTACATATTCATACTAAAAATGGTGTTGTAAATGGTGTATTTGGCTGGCCTGCAATACATACAAGAAATAGAGGAAAGGAAGAAGCCGCTAGAATAGATAATATTTTTATAGATTGTGGTTGCATGACTAAAGAAGAAGTGGAAAAACTAGGTGTGCATGTAGGTTGCGTAATTACGTATCCTGATAAATTTATGATTCTTAACGAAAATAAATTTGTATGTAGAGCAATAGACAATCGCATGGGTGGATTTATGATTGCCGAAGTTGCTCGTTTGCTTCATGAAAACAAGAAAGAAATACCTTTTGGCTTGTATATAACAAACTCCGTACAAGAGGAAGTAGGTTTGCGTGGTGCCGAAATGATTACGCAAACTATTAAGCCAAATGTGGCAATAGTCACCGATGTATGCCATGATTCTACTACTCCAATGATAGATAAAAAAATTGAAGGAGAAACAAAAATGGGGAAAGGACCAGTAATTACCTATGCTCCTGCCGTGCAAAATAAGCTAAGAGAATTAATATTAAACACTGCTACAGAAAAGGAAATTCCTTTTCAAAGATTAGCGTCGTCTAGGGTTACAGGAACCGATACAGATGCTTTTGCTTATAGCAATGGTGGTGTAGCATCTGCTTTAATCTCGCTTCCTTTACGTTATATGCATACTACCGTAGAAATGGTACATCGGGAAGATGTAGAAAATGTGATTAAATTGATTTATGAAACTTTGCTAAAAATAGAAAACAACGAAACTTTTTCGTATTTTAAATAAAAAAACATAATGCTATAGAATTTTCCATGAAAACATTATTTTTGACACCTTAAAAAACATTTATGAACCAACAATTGCTTTATATTGTAAAGAATTTTGAAACCATTGGTGAAAATTTTACTATTGGAAAAAGGAATAAAATAAAACTTATTCCTTACAACAATGTAATTTTGAATATAAAATCGTTTAAAATTCCTAGCTTGATTAATGGTATTATTTATCGTTTTTTTAGAAAATCGAAAGCAAGACGTTCTTATGAATATGCAAAAATATTGGCCCAGAAAAATATTGGTACTCCAAACCCAATTGCGTTTTATGAAAACAAATCGGCAATACGACTTTTAGATAGTTACTATATTTGCGAACATCTTAAAGTGGATTATGTTTTTATTAACTTATTTGAAAATAATGTTGAAAACCTAGATAGTATTCTAACGCAGTTTGCTACATTTACCTTTTTGTTGCATGAGAACGGAATCGAATTTTTAGATCATTCTCCTGGAAATACCTTGATTAAAGAAATTAGCCAAAATAATTATGCTTTTTATTTAGTAGATTTGAATAGAATGAATTTTCATACCGAAATGAGTTTTAAAAAGCGAATGAAGAATTTTTCGAGAATTTCTCCTAGCGAAAGTATGATAAAAATAATTAGCCAAGAATATGCTAGATTGTATCAGAAACCAACCGAAGATGTTTTTGCATTAATGTGGCATTACAATGTGAAGTTTCAGCGAAAAACCCAACGAAAAAAAGAAATTAAAAAGAAACTAGGTTTTAAATAGCGATGAATACACTCTATTTTAAAAATATTTTTAAGCACTTTTTTTTTATTCAAAAAAAATACATTATTGCTATATGGATTTTGGTTACAATAGTTTCTGCTACAAAACAACTTTTAATTGGTAAATATAACAATTACAAAATTTTTAAAGGCGTATTTTATCATACTATACACAAACTGCCATTATACCAAGAATATCCTACTGAATATTTTGATCACAACCACTATGGTCCTATTTTTAGCTTACTAATTGCCCCTTTTGCACTTTTACCAGACTACATAGGACTCATACTTTGGGCACTTTTTAACGCTATTGTCTTAATATGGGCAATTACTAAACTACCATTAAAACCTATTCAAACAACCGCAATTTTATGGATTTGCCTTCACGAGTTTTTAACCACTTTGTTAGGATTACAATTCAATCCAATTATGACTGCTTTAATAATACTTTCATTTGTATATATAGATAGAGAGAAGGTGTTTTGGGCAGCCTTTTTTATAATTTTGGGTGTTTTTGTAAAGCTATATGGAATTGTAGGATTGGCATTTTTCTTTTTTACAAATAATAAATTAAAGTTTATAGCATCGTTGTTCTTTTGGAGTGTTGTTCTTTTTGCACTTCCAATGCTACTTTCGTCCCCTCAATATATAATACAAACATATATAGAATGGTATGAAAGATTAGTTGTTAAAAATCAAGAAAATACTAGTTTGTTTTCTATGCAAGATATTAGCCTAATGGGAATGGTTAGAAGAATATTACAAGATAGTAGCATCAGCAACTTGCCATTTATTATAACAGGAGTTACATTGTTTGGAATGCAATATTTACGAATTAGTCAATATAAAGAAATGGGATTTAGATTGCTAATTTTAGCATCTACATTAATCTTTACAGTAATATTTAGCACGGGTTCTGAGTCACCTACTTACATAATTGCTTTTGTAGGTGTTGCAATTTGGTTTGTAATTCAACCAAAACCTATCACAAAATACACCATTTTTTTATTAGTTTTCGCATTGATTTTAACAAGCTTTTCGCCATCAGATTTAATACCAAAATATCTCAGAGACAACTTTATACAACCTTATGCTCTTAAAGCTTTACCGTGTATATTAATTTGGATAAGTATATTAAATGAAATTTATTTTAAAAACTTTTTAGTATATAATACATTTTTAAAAAATGATAGAAAGTAAAAAAAACATAACCATTGTTATTCCTTCTTATAACGAAGAAGGAAATATAAGCATCATGGCACAAAGCTTGCACAAAGTTCTAGAAAACACAACATACAATTACCAAATACTGTTTGTAAATGATGGAAGCACGGACAATACTCTGCAAGTTTTAGAAGAAATTTCTAAAAAAGATAAAAAGGTATTTTACGCCTCTCTTTCTAGAAATTTTGGACATCAAAATGCCTTAAAGGCTGGAGTAGATTTAGTTAAAAATCAATCTGATGCAATTATTACAATGGACGGAGATATGCAGCACCCTCCTACTCTATTGCCAGAAATGTTACTAGAATGGGAAAAAGGATTTGATGTAGTTTATACCATTCGGGAAGAAGATAAAGCACTTTCGTACCTAAAAAACAAATCCTCCAAATTCTTTTATTGGCTTATTAATAAGTTATCGGAAGTAGAATTTGAGCCTGGCACTGCCGATTTTAGATTAATGGATAAAAAGGTAGCACGAGTTTTCTCCGATTTTTCTGAAAATGAATTATTTATAAGAGGAATTATAAGCTGGATTGGTTTTAACCAAAAAGCAGTTCATTACAAACCACATGCAAGATTTTCAGGAAAAAGCAAATATACTATTTCTAGAATGCTACGCTTTGCCATACAAGGAATTACATCTTTTAGCACAAAACCGCTACATATTGCCGTATTTTTAGGTCTTGGCTTAACTGCTGTTGCCTTTTTGTTTTTTATAAGTTATGTAACTTACAGTTTATATTACGGAAATGTAATTTCTGGTTGGGCATCATTATTAAGCACCGTAGTGTTTTTTGGAGGGCTGAATCTTACTATTTTAGGAATTATTGGCATTTATATCGGAAAATTATTTATGCAAAGTAAATCCAGACCAAATTATATTATTAAAGACACAAATTACAACTAATGATTTTACTTAGCTTTGATATCGAAGAGTTTGATATGCCTTTTGAATATGGTAAAGAAATTTCTTTGGAAGAACAAATGTCTATTTCTATACAAGGAACAACTACTATTTTAGATTTATTACAAAAATACCAAATAAAGGCAACATTTTTTAGTACTGTAATTTTTGCACAAAATACACCACTAATAATGGCTAGAATTGTAAACGAAGGACATGAAGTAGCCTCACACAGCTACTATCATAGCGATTTTAAGGTGGCTCACTTACTAGAATCTAGATTAAAACTTCAAGAAATTACAGCCACAGAAGTAATAGGATATAGAATGCCTAGAATGTTTCCCGTTAATGAAATTGAAGTTTATAAAGCTGGATATGTTTATAATTCTTCCATAAATCCAACTTTTTTACCAGGAAGATACAATCATTTTGATAAGCCTAGAACTTATTTTAGACAAGAAAATGTGTTGCAAATTCCAGCATCGGTGAGTCCTATTATTCGATTTCCACTTTTTTGGCTCTCTTTTCACAATATTCCTGTTTGGCTCTATTTATTTTTAGCAAAAATAACCCTAAAAAAAGATGGATATTTAAATGTCTATTTTCACCCATGGGAATTTACAAATTTAAAACAACCTGAGAAATTTGGATTTCCAAATTATATCTCCAAAAATAGTGGGTTAGAAATGGCAGAACGTTTTGAGCAAATGATTTTACACCTAAAAAAGAAAAATTATACTTTTGGAACTTTTAAAGATTTAATAGAAATTATAACTAAAAATTAGTTCATTTCTTTAAAATAATTTAGTAAAACCTTATCGTTAATAGTTGCAGGTGTAAATATTTCTAGTAATGATGGTTTTTTAGATTCAAAAAAAGTAGGCAATTGCATTGCTAAATTAGTTTCATTATCTGTAGAAATGTAGTCCAATTGATACATCTCCGAAAGTTGTTTTGCAGTTAATTGATGCTTTGTTTCAAAATAAGTTGTAAATGTTTCGTTTTCCTGAAAACCAGGCAATATTCTAAAAATTCCACCACCAGAGTTATTTATCAAAATAATTTTAAAGTTATACGGAATATAATTATTCCATAAAGCATTACTATCGTAAAAAAAGCTTATATCTCCCGTTATTAAAACTGTTTGTTTTTTATTTCCTACCGAAGCTCCTATTGCAACTGAAGTACAGCCATCTATTCCACTGGTTCCTCTATTACAAAAAACCGGAATTGTACTAAAAATACTAAATAATTGAGCATATCGTATTGCTGAACTATTGCTTATTTGCAACATACAGGTGGTAGGCAAATATCTTAAAATCAAATCAAACACTTTAAGATCAGAAAATGGAATATTCTCTAAATATCTAAAATGATGAATTTTTCTTTCTTTTTTAATAGTCAAGAATAAATCCCGATAATTACTTGAAATAGTAGTAGTTAAAGGTATAAATTTTTCAAAAAAAGAAGATGGTTCTAATTCAAAATGATGTGTTAAACAATCAAATGTGTTATAAGCACGCAAAATATCTATATGCCAATGCTCGTTTGGTTTATAACTTCGTAAAAAAGATTTTATCCGTTTAGAAACGAGCATTCCTCCAAAAGTGAGAAGAATATCTGGTTTAAAATTCAAAAAATCGACAGAAGAAAAAGGTGTGATAATCGCATCAATGTTAGAAATAAATAAAGAATGGTGTACATTAGAAGTTACCTCTGTCATGACAACTACCGAAGGATCATTCGCAAGAAAATCCAGATATTCACTCGGAATAGAATTTGGATAATTAGAACCTATTAAAACAAGCTTTTTAGTAGCCAAATTCCATGTGTCAGCAAATTCATTTAAAGAAGGAAAGACAACTTCTGGTTGTTCAAAATTATAAATTTCTGTAGGTATAGATGTTTCATTTACAGTTTCATACAAAGGTTCTTCAAAAGGAATATTAATATGCACAGGACCTTTTTTAGCAATGCAAATGGCAATCGCTTCTTGCATTTTATAATCGTTTTCCTTACAAGCAACATCGGTAAGGTTTGCATTGTGCAAACTGTGATTTGCAAACACATTTTCCTGTCTAATGGTTTGACCATCACCAATATCTATTTTATTTCTAGGTCTATCGGCAGATAAAACGATTAACGGAATTTGGCTATAAAACGCTTCAGCAAAAGCTGGATAATAATTTAACAATGCCGACCCAGATGTGCAAACAACAGCAACTGGTTCCTGCAACTGTTGTGCCAACCCTAATGCAAAAAATGCTGCACAACGCTCATCAACAATACTATAACATTTAAAAAAAGAATTTTTAGTAAATCCTATTGTAAGCGGTGCATTTCTAGAACCTGGAGAAATTACAATATTCTGGATATTTTTAATCCTACATATTTCTAAAACACTCTGAGCCAAAGGAATTTTTGGATACAACATATCATGGAAGTTTCAATAGCACAAAGATACATAATCGTAAACTTTTTTTTACCTTTGCAAAAAATAAAATAATGTCAAACATATATATCGCATACCATTTTAGTATAAAAGCGAGTGATACCAACCATAGTGAATTTGCAAAACAAGTAGGTTCAGAAATATTAATTGCACAACTAGAAGAAAAACCATTTGAAAGTTTTGAAGATACCAAAGATGGAATAACCGCTTATGCACAAAAGAAAAATTGGAACAATAGTACTGTAGAAGATTTAGACATATTCCAAAATCCAGATTTTATAATCACTTATACCATTGAAGAAATAGAACAAGTAAACTGGAATCAAGAATGGGAAAAAAACTTTGAAGCAATAGATGTAGATGGAGTTTGCCATGTTCGTGCTCCCTTTCACCCAAAAACAAATGCCCAATTTGATATTGTAATAGAACCAAAAATGAGCTTTGGAACAGGTCATCACGAAACAACACACATGATGATTCAGCATTTGCTAGAAAACGACATTCAAAATCTAAAAACGCTAGATATGGGTTGTGGCACGGCAATTTTAGCAATTTTAGCAGAAATGAAAGGAGCAAAACCAATAGACGCTGTGGATATTGATAATTGGTGTTACTTAAACTCTTTAGAAAATGTGGAAAGAAATAATTGCAAAAACATAAGTGTTTATGAAGGTGATGCAGCACTTTTAGAAAACAAAAAATACGATTTGATAATTGCGAATATCAACAGAAATATCTTGTTAAACGATATGCAAGCTTATGTAAATTGTTTAAATCCTAACGGAATAATCTTGTTTAGTGGTTTTTATGAAGAAGATATTCCTTATATAAATGATTCCTGTACAGAAAAAGGATTAACATTTGTAAAAAAAATGCAACGTAATAACTGGGTATCGTTAAAATATGTAAATTAGCTTTTTATTCTATTTATTTCTAAATTTTAAAAAAAATAAAAATGAGTACTATTCAAGAAACACAAATCGAGACTTTAATTGTAGATAAAAATGCTACAAGTAACGAAATTATACTCTACAACGATGACGTAAACACTTTTGACCATGTAATCGAAACTCTTATAAGGGTATGCAAACACGAAAGCCTACAAGCAGAACAATGTGCAATGCTGGTACATTATAAGGGAAAATGTGGCGTAAAAACTGGTAGCTATGACGAGCTAAAACCACAATACCAATCTTTGCTTGACGCAGGACTAAGTGCGGAAATTATTTAGCTGAGGCAAATTCGAGTAACAATTTGTATATGTTAAAAATCCATTTTATGAAAAAAATAACTACATTCTTTTTAATTCTAAACCTTACTGCTTGTATAAGTACAAAATCTACTATTAAAAATATAGATAATACTGTTAGTTCTCCAAAACTAAACGAAAAATTAGACTGTTTTGTTCTGACTGAGAAATCTACCGATGAAAAATATGGGTATAACAAAGATTATCCTATAAATGTTGGCTTTACAAACATAGAAAATGGCACACAAAATGAGCAACGTTTTTTAAATGCATTAGCATCTCCTACGGGAAAAACAATTAAATACAAACTTACCAGCACTTGCTGTCCATTTCCAACTTCAAAAACAGAAACAGGGGCTGGAACACTAGACATATATGAAATAACATGGGACGAACAGGAAAAACCAATAGAACTTTATCTTAACAAATACGAAAAAGGAGCATTACTAATCCCTTCAAAATTAAACGTTAGAAAGTAATCTTGACTAAAATATTTTTTGAATAACCCAAGCTGGACCTATCAATAAAAACTGTAAATCTTTTAAAAAAGAAGGTTTTTTTCCTTCTAATTGATGTCCATAAAATTGTCCAATCCAAGCAATAATAAACAGCAATAAAGAAAACTTCCATAAAGAGAATATAGTACTAATATAATAATTTGAAAGTAAACAAAAAGCAGAGAAAATTGCAATTTTAAAAGCCATTTTTACAGAAAGTCTGGCATAGAAAATTAAGACAAAAACTAACGTTACAAAAGCCCAATTTTCTAAAATAGGTGAAAAATTAAAAATTGTATTTTGCAATATCGAACTTGGAATACTCATAAGCAAGCCAATAATTGAAAAAAAAATAACCGGAACACAAACAAAATGTATTGCAATATTCGTAACATTTTGATGGCTTACTGCATACTCCTCAAACCAATTATTTAGCACTTTCATAATTTATTTACAAGTTAAAGCATTGTAACATAACTATATATCTTTTCTCTATCCGCATCTGAGATTTTAGCTTTTTTCTGCATTTTTAGCAAAATAGGTTGCCATTGCTCTGCAGTTCTACTTTTTGGTTGATACAATTTATGGCATTTAGCACAATTATTTTCGTAAATTAATTTTGCCTCTGCAAGCTCAGGAGTAAGCGGTTTTGCCACCTCAGATACTACCGCAACTTTTGGAGAACACGAAAAAATAAAAATACCCACAACTGCGACAAGAATACGTTTTAATTTCATAATAGTTATATTTTGCTTGTAAATATAAATAAAAAAATCAAAAAACAAAAAACAAAATATTAAACAAATAAAAATGTTAAAAATTAACACTATCTAAATTTAAACTTAACAGAGAATATCTTTACTTAAAAAAGATATTTACAAACAAAAAGCACAAAAAACACCTATATTATCACACACAAGAAGTAAAAAATACCATATCAATAACAAATATGAAAAAAATATGTGAAATATTTTTTTTTATTATATTAATTAATAACTTTACACATTAATTAAATTTTAACAAATTATGAAAAAAATTATTTTATTACTTTTATTTATTGTCAGTAGCTGGCAAATAAATGCTCAAATCTCCATAAACGAAGGTTTTGAATCAACTACAGCCCCTACTGGCTGGACATACAGTGGTTTTAGCAGAAGCACCACTACTCCATGTGATGGTGTAGCTTCTTTGAGTAGAAACTTTTACAACTCAAACACAGGATCTGTAACAACTCCAAACTATCCCGCAGCTTCTAACGGCGCAGCAGTTGCTATTTCCTTTAACTGGAAATCTACAGAATATTTATCTGGTAGTGGCGTTGGAGTATCTTTAGACATCCAATATTCTACTAACAATGGTGGTGCTTGGACAACTCTAGGCAACATTACAACAACTGCTGTTACAACTTGTGCTACTTGGTCTGGCACAATACCAGCAGGGACAGTTGCAAACGGATCCGATTTTAAACTTCGTTTTAATGGTGCAGATACTGGAGCAGATTCTTACTTTTTTATAGATCAAGTATCTGCTTTGCAAGCTACTAGCACGCCACCTAACTGTACTGCTCTAACAACTCCTGCTAACAATGCAACTAACGTGAGTAACTCAACGGTTACTTGGGCAGCAGCAACAGGAGCACCATCTGGTTACAAAATAAAAGCAGGTACAACATCTGGTGGTACCGAATTATTAGCCTTAACCGATGTTGGCAATGTAACTAGCTATGATTTAGGAGCATTAGCAAGTGGAACTACTTATTATGTAACTGTAATTCCTTATAACGCTAATGGAGACGCAGTAGGACCGTGTACTGAAACCAATTTTACAACTTGTGCAACAGTAACCGCATTTACGGAAAATTTTGATGCAGTAACTACTCCTGCTTTTCCAGGATGTTGGCAAAAAGTTGGCTCAACTGGATCTGCTTATACACAAACTACTAATCCAAGCTCTGCACCAAATACAGTTTATTTGTACTCTGACTCAACTACTAATTTGGCAGTATTACAAATGCAAGCTGTTTCTAATCTTGGAGCGGGAACACATCGTTTAAAATTTAAAATGAGAGCTAATTATACTGCTGGAGGTATTGTAGAAATAGGATATTTAACCAATCCATCAGATGCAACTACTTTTGTTGCATTAGGAAATGCAACAGCAGCAGCAACTACATATGCGGACTACGCAGTTACTCCAGCCGCAGGATCTTACTCTAATTTTTTAGCTTTTAGACATACAGGAAATCCAGCAAATAGTGTTTTGATAGACGATGTAGTATGGGAGCCTCTTCCAACAGTACCACCAGCATGTGTGGCAATACTAACCCCTGCTAATGGAGCAACTGATATTTCAAGTTCTATGGTTACATGGGCAAGCAACGCAGATGCTACTGGTTACAAAATAAAAGCAGGTACAACATCTGGTGGTACCGAATTATTAGCCTTAACCGATGTTGGCAATGTAACTAGCTATGATTTAGGAGCATTAGCAAGTGGAACTACTTATTATGTAACTGTAATTCCTTATAACTCTAATGGAGACGCAGTAGGACCATGTACAGAAACCAGCTTTACAACTTGTTCTATTAATACTATTCCTTACACTAATGGATTTGAATCTGGAAA
>DZCQ01000020.1:37743-45865 GCA_022730285.1 Flavobacterium psychrophilum | reverse complement strand
TTAATTAAAACTAAGGGTAAACACTGATTTTTTAAACTAAGGGTTTTCCCTGAGATAGAAATGTCTGTTTTCTCCAAATTTTTAAGATGCTTTTGGGTTCAATCAACTTTATTCTTTAAAAGATGCAAATCTGTAACAAAAAATCTTATTTTTACGCAACTAAAATCTAACAATGTTTTTCTTATACAATTTAGTAATTACTTTAGCTTCTCAGTTTATAAAGGTATTGGCCCTTTTTAATCCGAAAATAAAACTTTTTGTAGAGGGTAGAAAAGGTGTGTTTTCAATTTTGCGAAACAAAATTACTGCAAATGACAAAACAATATGGTTTCATGCAGCATCACTTGGCGAATATGAACAGGGATTGCCAGTTATTGAAAGGATAAAAGAAAATTTTCCAAATTATAAAATGATAGTAAGTTTTTTTTCCCCATCAGGCTATGAGGTTCGTAAAAATAATAGTATTGCAGATGTCACAATTTATTTACCATTAGATACAAAACAGAATGCTACAAAGTTTTTAGAGCTAGTGCATCCAGAGATTGCCTTTTTTATTAAATATGAATATTGGCCTAATTATTTAAACGAATTAAAAAAACTTCAAACAAAAACCTATTTAATTTCAGGTGTTTTTAGAGAAAGTCAGGTTTTTTTTAAATGGTATGGTGCTTTTTATAGAAAAGCACTCAAAAATTTTGATTACTTTTTTGTACAGAATGAAAATTCTAAAAATTTATTAAAAAGCATTGGTTTTAGTAATGTAGTTGTTTCTGGAGACACCCGTTTTGACAGAGTAGTTTCTGTTTTAGAAAGAGATAATTCCTTAGATTTTATCCATTCTTTTACTTCGGGTAAGAAAATAACAACAATTGTAATAGGAAGTTCATGGACAAAAGACGAAAACTTATTGATAAATTACATTAATAACTCTCCTGATAATGTTAAATTTATCATTGCTCCACACAATATAAAAGCAGAGGAAATAGAAGATTTAAAATATCGAATTATAAAGCCTTGTGTTTTATTTTCAGAAAAAAACAATGTCAATTTATCAAATTTCAATGTTTTTATTATAGATACTATAGGTATTTTAACCAAAATATATTCTTATGCTGATTTCGCATACGTTGGAGGTGGTTTCGGAAATCCTGGGGTTCACAATATTCTTGAGCCAGCGGTATTTGGAATTCCAATTGTTATTGGTCCTAATTACACCCATTTCCCTGAGGTAATAGCATTAGTAGGGGCGGGAGGTTGTATGTCTATCTCTAATCAAGAGGAGTTAAATGTTATCTTTGATAATTTAATTCAAAATAAAGAAGTTCGTTACAAAAAAGGATTAATATGCACTACTTATGTGCAACAAAACAGAGGAGCAACGGAGATTATATTTAAAAATATTTTTGATAATTTTAAATTGTATTTGTAATATTTTTTACGTAACTTAGCGTCTAATTCTAAAAAAAAATAATATGAAAAAGGTATTTTTAAGTTTGGTACTTGTAGGAGCGTTAGTGGCATCTTGCAAAGACAACAAAGTAGAAGAGGCAGCAGAAGCTGGAGCTGAAGAGGTTAAAACTGAAACAGTTGATGCTGGTGTTGCTGTAGATTCTGTTGCGAAAGAAACAGCAACTGCACTTGACAGTGTTGGAAAAGATGCTGTTAAAAGTGTTGAGGAAGGTGCAAAAGATGTTGAAAATGCTGTAAAAAAATAACACTTGATATAAAACTAAAAAACGACATATTTAAAACCTATGTCGTTTTTTTTGATTAAAATTTTGGATATTCCTTTTTATAAGAAACACCATCGTTAATTTATTTTTCTTGAAATATTAGTTCTATTTCAGATAAAACATTAAATAAATCTTCTGGATTGTCTAAAGTAACAAGTTTTTGTTTAAAATCTTTAAATGAAGGAATTCCTTTAAAATAGTTCGTGTAATGTCTTCTCATTTCAACAACACCAAGTCTAATTCCCTTCCATTCCATAGACCAAGTAAGATGATTTTTTGCTGCTAAAACTCTATCATGAATAGTGGGTGGTTGCAGTAAGTTTCCTGTAGCAAAGTACTGTTTTATTTCATTAAAAATCCAAGGATAGCCAATAGCAGCCCTACCTATCATAATACCATCTATGCCATATCGGTTTTTATATTCGAGAGCTTTTTCTGGAGAGTCAATATCTCCATTTCCAAAAATAGGGATAGTAATTCTTGGATTGTTCTTTACACGAGCTATATGAGACCAATCGGCATTTCCTTTATACATTTGTGCCCTTGTTCTTGCATGAATTGTAAGTGCTTTTACTCCTATATCTTGCAATCTTTCTGCAACTTCGTCAATATTAATACTATTTTCATCCCAGCCTAATCGTGTTTTAACAGTTACTGGCAAATGGGTGCTATCTATTACAGATTTGGTTAAAGCAACCATTAAATCGATGTTTTTTAAAACCCCAGCACCAGCCCCTTTGCATACCACTTTTTTTACTGGACACCCAAAATTAATGTCTATTAAATCGGGTTGTACTGCCGATACAATTTTAGAAGACAAAGCCATTGCCTCTTCGTCTCCACCAAAAATTTGAATTCCCACTGGCTTTTCATAGTCAAAAATGTCTAGTTTCATTTTGCTTTTTATAGCATCTCGAATAAGCCCTTCTGAAGATATAAACTCAGAATACATCATATCTGCCCCATGCATTTTGCACAATCTGCGAAACGGAGGATCGCTCACATCTTCCATTGGTGCTAGCAATAAAGGGAATTTTGGCAAAATTACATTTCCTATGGTAACCACAAAAGCAAGTTTTTTTATTTAATTTTTTCTACTGTATATGTTTTTCCGTCAGCAACAGCTTCTACCACTTCCATCAGTTTTTCTGGCGATTGAATATTCGAATCAAACTCTATGGTTGCAGTTTTTCCATCAAAATCTACTGCTGCTTTTTGTACTCCTTCTAATCCCGAAAGTTTGGTTTCTATTACTTTAGCACAGCCCATAGCACAAGTCATTCCATTAATTTTAAAACTTGTTTTTTCTATTTTTGCAGGAGCTTTTTCAGTTGTGGTTACAGTAATTTCTTCTACCTTTTCTGGTGTTTTAGTTTCTTTTTTACAACTTTCAAAAAATAGTACAGAAAGTGTTACGAGCATCAGGATTTTTACAGAATTTTTCATGATATAATTAATTTTTGTGTTATGCAAAATTACGTATTTTACTTGTTAAATAGTGTGTAGTGATATTATTTTTCTTCTAAAGGGTTCCATCCTCTAGCTTTTAGAGGGATTTTAGTATTTGCACGGGTTACAAGATGTATTCCTTCAGACTCTTGTGTCATGTGTCCTATAATTGTAAAATTTGGATTTCCTTTTATTTTATCAAAATCCTCCATCGGTATTGTAAATAGCAATTCGTAATCTTCGCCTCCATTTATTGCTACTGTTGTGGCATCTATAGAAAATTCTTCACAAACATTTATAAATTGTGGGTCTAGGGGTAATTTATCTTCATATAAATTGCAACCCACTCTACTCTGTTTGCAAAGATGCATAATTTCCGAAGAAAGTCCATCAGAAACATCTATCATTGCGGTTGGTTTAATGTCTAATGCAAACAATAAAGTTCGAATATCTTTTCTGGCCTCTGGTTTTAATTGTCTTTCTATCAGATAAGAATATGTATCTAAGTCTGGTTGGTTGTTTGGATTAACATTAAAAACTTGTTTTTCTCTCTCTAATACTTGAAGCCCCATATATGCAGCTCCAAGATCTCCAGTTACTACTAATAAGTCCGTTTTTTTTGCGCCGTTTCTATATACAATTTCGTTTTCGTTAGCTTCTCCAATTGCGGTGATAGAGATGATTAAACCTGTTTGTGATGAGGTTGTGTCTCCACCAATTACATCTAATTTATACTCTTTAGATGCCAAAGTTATCCCAGCAAATAATTCGTCCAAAGCTTCCAGCGAAAATCTATTAGAAACTGCAACTGAAATGGTAATTTGTGTTGCTGTGGCATTCATTGCACATATATCAGAGATATTTACAACTACTGCTTTGTATCCCAAATGTTTTAGTGGCATATAGGCTAAATCAAAATGAACTCCTTCTATAAGTAAGTCTGTTGAAACAACAATTTTTTTGTCTTTAAAATCTAAAACTGCTCCGTCATCGCCAATTCCTTTAAGAGTAGATTTATTTTTTGGAATAAAATTTTTAGTTAAATGTTCTATCAAACCAAATTCTCCTAGTTGGGCAATACTAGTTCGTATAGGGGTTTTATCTTCTATCATATCTTTTATTTGTATGGCAAAGGTACAAAAAAATACGATTTTGTAGCGTAGAGCTTGTGGCGAAATATTATTTACTTATAAAAGATTATAATTTTTGTAATTTTGTGTAATGGAATACTCTAAAGAGCGAAAAATTATTCATATTGATATGGATGCCTTTTATGCATCGGTAGAGCAAATGGACAACGCTGAGTTAAGAGGTAAGCCAGTTGCTGTAGGTGGAAGTGCAATAAGAGGAGTAATTTCTGCAGCTAGTTATGAGGCTCGTAAGTTTGGTGTTCGTAGTGCTATGAGTGGTGTCCAAGCAAAAAAAAATTGTCCAGATTTGCTATTTGTAACTCCAAGATTTGACCGCTACAAAGAAATTTCAAAAAAAATTCAGACGATATTTTTAGATTACACTAATTTGGTAGAACCATTGTCACTAGACGAAGCATATCTTGATGTTACTGAAAACAAAAAAGGAAATCCAAGTGCTACTTTGTTGGCAAAAGAAATTAGAGAGCGAATTTACAAAGAAGTTGGACTTACTGCTTCTGCAGGAATTTCTGTAAATAAATTTGTTGCTAAAATTGCCTCCGATTATAACAAACCAAATGGACAGAAAACAATAAATCCAGAAGAAGTTGTTTCGTTTTTAGAAAAACTGGATATAAATAAATTTTATGGAATAGGTAAAATTACAGCAGAAAAAATGTACCAACACGGCATATTTACAGGAAAGGATTTAAAATCTAAAAGTTTTGAATATTTAGAAACACATTTTGGAAAAAGTGGATCGCAATATTATGCAATTGTAAGAGGTATTCATTCAAGTGAAGTACAACCTAACCGAATTGTAAAATCTGTAGCAGCAGAACATACTTTTGAGGCTAACCTTACTTCGGAGGTGTTTATGGAAGAAAAATTAATTATAATTTCTAGAGAATTGAATGCTAGGCTTTTAAAAAACAAACTTTCTGGAAAAACAATAACCCTTAAAATAAAATATAGCGATTTTTCGCAACAAACAAGAAGCAAAACATTGCCTTATTTTATTTCTGATAAAGATATAATTTTTGAGACAGTTAAAGATTTATTGTATCAAGAATTGCTAAAAAATTCCGTAAGATTACTTGGAATTTCAATTTCAAACTTAAATACCGATGTTAAAAAAAGCGTAGTTATTCAGTTGAAATTTGATTTTTAATAAAAATCACTAAGAGTCTAAGGTGGAATTTGAAGGAGTTTTTAAACTAGTATTAGAGTTATTTTCCACACAACGTTTTCCTGGTCCACACTTCATTCGTCTTGGACCACAAGAGGTTAAAAATGCTAACAAACTGATTACTAAAATTATTTTTTTCATACTAAATGAATTATAAAGTTACGTTTTATAACAGTTGTGTGCTATAAAACGTAACTAGAAATTTTATACTAAATTATTTAAATGCTTTTTTAATTAAAAATTTCCCTAAAGATTTTCCTGTTTTTGCAAATCCCTCTCCAATACGAGTTTCATTACTAAACTGATTTCCCCATTGGTCTCCAGGAGCATTTTCGCTTGTTATTTCTAAAACAACATTAGATTTATTAGCTGTTTCTACAAATTTTAAATTAGTAGTAACCTTAGCTGGTTGCTTCATCATCATAACGTCCCATCCAGGAAAAATCCACACTGCCTCTACAATTAAAGTGTATTTTGCAGATGTTAGACCTTCTTGAAACATTAAGTCTTTTTTGTCTTTAGAAAGAACAACATTTACTAACTCTAAAAACTTCGCAGACCATATTCCATCTTTTGCAGAATGCCATTTTTTCTTCCAAATTTCGCCATTTCCTTTTACTTTTTCATTCAAATCAGCAACACGAGTTGAAATATACTGCTCCTCAGAAATTTTATCTTTCATTAAAGTTAATTTTGAGTAATCAAATTCTGTGTTAATTTCCTTTTGACCGTTCAAAAAACTAAAATCCCCCTTTACAATATCCATGTTTTGTGAAGAAACAAAAACAGATGAAAATAAGAACAAAATAGCCAATACTTTTTTCATATAGATTTAAAATTAGAATTAATATTGGTAAATGTAAACTAATTATTATAATATGCAAAATAATTTTATTGAAAATAATTTCAAAAAAGTATCTTTGCACGCAATTTAACATTCAATTCATGAAAGCATATATTTTTCCAGGTCAAGGAGCCCAATTTACAGGAATGGGCAAAGAATTATACGAAACAAATAATCTTGCAAAAGAACTTTTTGAACAAGCAAATCATATACTTGGGTTTAAAATTACCGAAAGCATGTTTTATGGAACTGCTGAAGAGTTAAAACAAACAAAGGTGACCCAGCCAGCTATTTTTTTGCACTCTGTGATTCTCGCAAAAACGCTTCCTGATTTTAAACCAGATATGGTTGCAGGGCATTCTTTGGGAGAATTTTCCGCACTAGTAGCAAATAGAGTTTTACAATTTGAAGATGCTTTACAATTAGTCTCTAAAAGAGCTTTAGCAATGCAAAAAGCTTGCGAAATAAAACCATCAACTATGGCTGCGGTACTAAATCTTGAAGATAAAATTGTAGAAGATATTTGTGCTTCAATTAATGGAATAGTAGTTGCAGCAAATTATAATTGTCCAGGACAGTTAGTAATATCTGGAGAATATAAAGCGGTGGTACTAGCTTGCGAAAAAATGAAAGAAGCTGGTGCCAAAAGAGCTTTGATACTACCTGTTGGAGGGGGATTTCATTCCCCAATGATGGAACCCGCCAGAGAAGAATTAGCTGTGGCGATAGAAAATACTATTTTCTCTAAACCGAGCTGTCCAGTATATCAGAATGTAACGGCAAATGCGGTATTAAATCCTCAAGAAATTAAGCAAAATTTAATAACACAATTAACCGCTCCAGTTAAATGGACACAATCCGTGCAGCAAATGGTACTAGATGGTGCTACTAGTTTTGTTGAAGTGGGTCCAGGAAAAGTTTTAGTAGGCTTGGTAAACAAGATAAATAGAGAGGTGGAAGTAATATCTGCTTAATCCATACTTTTTTTAAAAATTGCAAGTAAGCTTGGGGTAATACAATTTTTTCGTGATTGTATTAACTCAAGCTTATTGTTTTTCTAGCTTTACTAATTCATCATAAATTAGCTTCCATGAATGATCTCGAACAATATCTTTAGTAATAAAGATAGAAGTATTAATTGGAATAAATGCAAGAATTTTAATTCGTAATTTGCCTGGCATTCCACTCATGAAAGTGTATGAAAAATGCTTTTTGTTATCTGGAAAAATTATAGGAATGATAGGTAAATTGTGTTGTAACGACAAATTAAAAGCCCCATCTTTAAACACATCTAAAACAACAGATTCGTCATCAGGAACTTTCCCTTCTGGAAAAATACAGATACTCATGCCTTGTTTAATTCTTTTTTTGGCAGCTTCATAAACCGCTTGCCTGCTTTTAGGACTACTTCTATCAACCACAATACAAGTTCTTTTGTAAAAAAAGCCAAAAACAGGAATAGATGCCAATTCTTTTTTTCCAACAAAAACAAATGGATTTTTTATAGCTATTAATAAAAGCATTATATCCATCATAGAAGTGTGATTTGCAATTATCATATAATTTCCTTTTGGATTTATTTTCTCCTCCATACTAACTTTTGGCCTAAAGCCCATGCCATAAAACACTATTTTTGCCCAAATTCTAGCTAATTTAAAAAAATAAGGATACCAAGTTTGCTTTAATGTCGAAATAATTAATATGGGAGACATTACTAGAATGATTGCTAATACCAATACATAAAGCCAGCATCGCCAAACAACCCAAAAAATAATTT
>DZCQ01000020.1:31994-37643 GCA_022730285.1 Flavobacterium psychrophilum | reverse complement strand
ATTGCTAATACCAATACATAAAGCCAGCATCGCCAAACAACCCAAAAAATAATTTTAAATAATTTCATAACCCAGTAGAACGATTTTTTTGTTAAATTTTAAAAACGCACTTTTTGCAAAGCTATCAAATTATTCATAAAAACCTAGTTTAGCATTTGCAAACCAACAGGAAAATAAAATTGTTGGGGAAATAAGTTTAATATAGCGAGTATCTAGCATTTGTTTTTTCAAATTGTTATCTTTGCATTATATACAACTAACTATGGAAACCAAAATTTTAATAATAGGAGCTTGTGGGCAAATAGGAACAGAACTTACAGATAAATTACGAAAAATTTATGGAGTAGAAAATGTAATAGCCTCAGATATAAGAAAACTTCATATAGATGTGGTTAATAATGGTATTTTTGAAGTTGTAAATGCATTAGATTATAATCAAATAGAGAGTTTGGTAGAAAAATACCAAATCACCGATGTTTATTTGATGGCAGCTTTATTATCTGCAACTGCTGAAAAAAACCCAGCATTTGCTTGGGATTTAAACATGAACTCACTTTTTCATGTATTGAATTTAGCCAAAATAGGAAAGATAAAAAAAGTTTTTTGGCCATCTAGTATTGCAGTATTTGGCCCAACAACACCACGATTTAACACCCCGCAATATACCATAATGGAACCCTCTACTGTATATGGCATTAGCAAACAAGCTGGAGAAAGATGGTGTGAATACTACCATGTACAATATGGAGTAGATGTGCGGAGTATTAGATACCCAGGACTTATAAGCTGGAGTACACCGCCAGGTGGAGGCACCACAGACTATGCAGTAGATATTTTTCATCAAGCAATAAAAAAAGGAGAATATACCTCATTTTTAGACTCTAATACCGAACTGCCAATGATGTATATGAACGATGCAATTGAAGCGACTATCCAAATTATGCAGGCTCCATCAGAAAAAATTAAAATTCGTTCCTCTTATAATTTGGCCGCAATGAGTTTTACTCCAGCCGAAATTTCCGAAGAAATTAAAAAGTATTATCCTGATTTTAAAATAGAATATAATCCTGATTTTCGTCAAAAAATTGCAGATTCATGGCCTGCAAGTATAGATGATAGTTGTGCTAGAAAAGATTGGCATTGGAAAAATAAATTTGATATGCAAGCAATGGTTTCTGAAATGTTTTTGCAATTGCTTAAAAATGTTTATCCTTAACAAAGTAACTCAAAATAAAGAATTAATGAATATCAAAAAGTTAATTTTTAATAGAAATAGGAAGTTCAAAAAGCACTCGAACGGGTAATCCATTTTGTTCCCCAGGACTCCATTTTGGACATTTTAGTAATACTCGTTTTGCTTCTTTCCCAGTCCCATATCCAAGGTCATTTAAAATTATTACATCATCAACTTCTCCATTTTTTTCTATTACAAAACTTACTTTAACAACCCCAGATAAATCTTCTATCTCAGGATTTTGAAAATTGTTAGCAATAAACTGCATAAACTCCTTAAATCCGCCAGGATATACTGGTTTAAAATCTACCTCTTCATACTTAATAGGTGGTTCTATTATTTGTTTTGAGGTGTTTTGGGCAATTATTATTTGCATTAAAAAAAAGGAAAATAGGAATAAAAGAATCTTTTTCATGGAAAATAATTTAATTTTTGAATTTTCTAGTTCATTAGAAAATTCAAAATTATATATATTAAGTTAGTGTAGTGTTACTAAACTGTTATTTTAAAATCAAGGTATATTGAGGTATTTATGTGTTTGCAATGAAATTCTCCATTTTGGGTTATTCATCACATAATCAACAATTAAAGGTGTTATTTCTTCTTTTTTACTCCACTCTGGTTGCAAGAATAGAATGGCATCTTTATTGGTTTTATTAGCTTGTTCTTCGGCAAAAACAAAATCATGCTTATTGTGAATTATCATTTTTAACTCATTTGCTTCTTTGTAAATTAAATCCAAAGGGAGTTTGTTTTTTTTAGGTGATAAACAAATCCAATCCCATATTCCAGATAGAGGATATGCACCTGAGGTTTCAATATGTACTTTTAAATTTTGAGCCTGCAATTCTTTGGTTACGGGTTCCATATTCCACATAAGTGGTTCTCCACCAGTAATTACAATTGTTTTTGCTAATTTTTTTGCATTACTTACAATAATTTCTATTGCTGTGGGTGGGTGTAGTGTGGCATTCCAACTTTCTTTTACATCACACCAATGGCAGCCAACATCACAACCTCCAATTCTAATAAAATATGCCGCAGTACCTGTATGATAACCTTCCCCTTGTATGGTGTAAAATTCTTCCATAAGAGGTAACATATTTCCTTTTTCTACCGCAATTTGAATTTCTTTTTTTAGCATTATGTAGTTCTTAAATGTGTGCAAAGGTACTGTTTTTTGGTATTTATAAAATTAATTTTTTAAATATTAATTTTTGTGCTATCTTTGTCCTGTCTCAAAGGGGTGCTCTAAATAACGAGCTGAGATTATACCCAAAGAACCTGGGCAAGTAATGTTGCCAAGGGAAAAAATGACAAATTAATAATGTGCACGTTATTTCTATTGTTGTTAATTTATTTCACTAATTTAAAAAATAATTACCCCTTTTATTTGTAAAAAAATATTTACGAATGAAAAATTTTATGCGTTTTAATATGGAAAAAGCACTTGTTTTTTCTTTATTTTCTTTTTGTACTTACGCCCAAGAAATTGTGCAAGATAGTACTAAAACTAATTCATTAGCCGAAGTTCTACTCAGTTCTACGAGACTTAAAGCCAAATCTCCTTTTACATTTAGTAATTCTACTAAACAGGAATTAGCCTCAATTAATTTAGGGCAAGATTTACCTTTTTTGCTAGACCAAATGCCTTCTGTTGTTACCACTTCCGATGCTGGAGCTGGTGTAGGTTATACAAGTATGCGTGTTCGTGGAAGCGATGCTACACGCATTAATGTTACCATTAATGGAATACCTTATAACGATGCTGAAAGTCAAGGCACTTATTTTGTGGATATTCCAGATTTTATTACCTCTGTCGAAGACATTCAGTTGCAAAGAGGGGTAGGTACCTCTACAAATGGTTCGGGTGCGTTTGGTGCTAGTTTAAATTTAAGAACATTAGAACCATCTGTTGTTAGTTATGCAACATTATCTAATAGTTTTGGGTCTTTTGGAACAATAAAACATTCTTTAAGTTTAGGTTCTGGCATTAAAAAGGGCTTGTATGCGGAAGGAAGGTTATCTAAAGTAGAAAGCAATGGTTATATAGATAGAGCTTTTTCTGATTTGAAATCTTTTTATGCTGAAATGGGTTTTGTAAATACTAAAACAACTATTAAAGCAATTGTTTTTGGAGGAAAAGAAATAACCTACCAATCTTGGTATGGTACTCCAGAAGCTGTTGTAAATAATGATGTTGCTGGGATCAATGCATTTGTTGCAAGAAATTATTCTTCAGATGCAGAGGCTTCAAATTTATTACAGTCTGGAAGAACATATAATTTTTACACTTATGAAAATCAGGTAGATAATTACGAACAAAACCATTATCAATTACATTTTTCTCATCGTTTTAATAATGCTATTTCTGCTAGTATTTCTGGGAATTTTACACCAGGAAAAGGATATTATGAAGAATATAAAGTTCAAGACCAATTTAAAAAGTATTTTCCAAATAGTTTGAACGGATTGGATAAAGGTGATGTGATAAGGCGAAAATGGGCTACAAGTGATTTTTACGCACTTGTTTATTCTTTTAATTATCAGAAAGACAACTTGCTTTTTAGTGTTGGTGGGGGTTATAATAAATATGATGGTTCGCATTTTGGTGAAATTATTTGGAGTAATTTTGCTGTGCAACTGCCATACCAAACAAAATATTACGAAAGTACTTCGCTAAAACAAGATTTTAATCTTTATATGAAAGCAGAGTATCAAATTACTAAAAATATAATTGCTTTTGCCGATGTACAGTTTAGAGGTGTTTCTTTTCAGTCGGAAGGTTTGCTATCTAGCGTTACAGCTATTGATGTAAATAAAAATTATTCTTTTTTTAATCCAAAAGCAGGAATAACGTATGTTGCAAATTCTAATACAAATTTTTATAGTTCTATAGCTGTTGGGAATAGAGAACCAAATGGCGATGATATTACTAAAAATCCAACCGAACCATTAGCAGAACAACTTATAGATTATGAATTTGGTTATAAACATAGAAATAAAAATTACTTTGTAAATGCAAATGTTTATTTTATGAATTATAACAATCAACTGGTTTTAACAGGAGAACTAGATGATGTAGGCAATGGAGTTCGTCAGAATGTTTCTAAAAGTTATCGAGCTGGTGTAGAGATAGAATTTGGTTACCAATTTTGGAAACAATTTAGGATAAATACAACAATGACTTTTAGTAAAAACAAAATTAAAGAGTTTAATTATTTGATTTACGACACACAATATGACGCAACAACCTACGATGTGGTTTCTTATTCGGCAATTACTACCAAATACTACAACACAGATATTGCTTTTTCCCCAAATACAGTCTTAGGTAGTAGCTTGCAATTTAGCCCAACTACAAATTTAACACTTTCCTTTGTTTCTAAATATGTTGGAAAACAGTTTTTAGATAATACTTCAAGCAAAAGTAAAAGCATGCCTAGTTATTTTGTTAATAGTTTGAACGCTTCTTTTAAACTGCAACCAAAATGGATTTCCGAAATAATTTTTAATGCAATGATAAATAATATTTTTGACAAAAAATACGTCTCCAATGGCTATACATATAGTTATTTTTATCGTCCACAAAACTCTACGGATAGTGCAATTACAGAGAATTTTTATTACCCACAAGCTGGTATAAATTTGTTGCTTGGAATTACTTTGAAATTATAAAAGTTGTACTCCATTTTATATTGTTTTTTGAAAAAATTATGATGACAAATCCTTTTTTGATTAAGGTCAAATTTTAATTAGTGATTTAGATATTATTTTTGCGGCTGTTATACAACATTTTAATAATTTAAACACATTTTAAAAATGAAACAGTACTACTACGCATTGTTATTATTATTCGTAATTAATGCATCGGCACAGGTCAATTATGATGGGCCATGGATGGCTAAAATGAAGCCAGATTCTATTCAATTAGCAAATTCCAAAGGAGATCAGAGTTTACTAAAAAAACCAACATTCAAAGAAGTGCAACTGTCTTTTGAAGAATATTGGAAAACTCATGATAAGGATGAAAAAGGTAGTGGGTACAAACCTTTTAAAAGGTTTGAACAAGTATGGGGTAATAATCTAGATGAAAATGGAAATTTTCCTGAAAAGTTAGATCCATTAGAATTGTGGAATTTACAAAAGAAAGAAACTCAGTATATAGAGCCATCTTTAGGAGAGGAAGCAAACCGTGCTAGTGTTAGCTCAAACAATTGGTTCTCTATGGGTGAAGCTATGAAATATACAAGTTCTTGGGCTCCTGGACAAGCAAGAACAAGTTGTATTGCTGTAGATCCAAAAGACGCAAAAATATGGTATGTAGGAACTCCTGGTGGGGGGTTATGGAAAAGTAGTAATTCTGGAGCAAACTGGATTCCATTAACAGATAAATTGCCTCAACTAGGAATAGG
>DZCQ01000020.1:26153-31894 GCA_022730285.1 Flavobacterium psychrophilum | reverse complement strand
ATTCTGGAGCAAACTGGATTCCATTAACAGATAAATTGCCTCAACTAGGAATAGGTTCTGTAGCTATAGATCCACAAAATTCTAAAACAATTTACATTGCAACAGGAGATAGAGATTCTCAAAATGTATACGGAGTTGGTGTGTGGCGTTCTTTAAATTCTGGTGCAACTTGGACATTAATTTCTACATTAGGTGGTACAACCTATGGGCATATGACCGAAATTTGTTTCCACCCTACAAACTCTAAAATTTTATGGCTAGCAACTAGTCATGGATTATACAAAACCGTAAACAGTGGTGCTGTATTTACCAGAATTTACAATGGAGATATTAGAGATTTTAAACTAAAACCTAAAACACCTGACACATTGTATTTTATTGCTAATGATAGTTTTGTGAGATCTACAAACGGAGGAACAAGTTTTACTGTAATAACTTCTGGTTTACCATCAAGTAACAAAGTAGGTAGAATGGTAATTGGTGTTACTCCTGCCAATATCAATTACGTGTATTTACTGGTTGCAAATTATGGTGCAAGATATACTTATAATGGTATTTATAGATCTGTGAATAGTGGGGTTAATTTTGAACTTAGAAATAATACTACAGATGTGTTTGAATCAACCCAAGCATGGTACGATTTAGCAATTGCAGTATCTACAACAAATGCAGAGACTATTTGGACGGGTGTTTTAAATATCTGGAGATCTACTAATGGAGGAGCTAGCTTATCAAGATTAAATAATTGGAATATTAGCGGTAGCACAACTGCAGAAAAAAAGGCTTATACCCATGCGGATATACATAAATTACAAGTTTTTGGGACTACTCTTTTTGCTTGTACCGATGGTGGTATATATTCCTCGATAGATAATGGTACAAATTTTTTAGATAAGACAAAAGGAATTATTGCAGGACAACATAATAATCTCTCTGTTTCTAAATCTAGTGTAAATGTAATAAGTTCTGCTATGCAGGATAATGGAAACAAATTTCTGTCGGACAGGGTTTGGAAAAACTTTACTGGAGCAGATGGTTCTGATGCATTGATGCACCCCACTAATACTGCAAAATCCTATTGTACAACGCAAGAGGGAGGAATGGGAGCTTTAATAACTACTAATTCTGGAGGTTCTTACTCCCAGATTCAGAAACCAAATAATAGTTCGTATGTAGGGCAATTTGTAATGCCAATGGCAATAAACAATGCAGGAAGAGTTTATATGGGATATCCTGTTTTAACGCGACTTAATTCTCGTGAAAATGGTTGGGAATATTTAGCACAATTAGGTGGTGCTCCAACAAAAATTAGAATTGCAGATTCTAATAACAAGATTATGTATTTTGCCGTTGATACTAGATTACTTAAAAGTTTAGATGGTGGTGCTACAGTTACTATCATGAAATATTTTAATAATAGCATTACAGATATTGCAGTACATCCAGGAAATCCAGATGCAGTTTTAGTAACTTTACCAAATGATATATTGAGTTCTACAGATGGTGGAACTAATTTTACTTCTGTAAAATCAGGATTACCTTTAAGCGCAAACTATTTTACTATTAATTGTGTTGCTTTTCAAGCAGGGCAACCAGGAAACCCATATTACATTGGTTGCTCATCTGGAATATATAGAAGATCTTCTACTGAAACATGGGCTATGTATTCTGCTAACCTTCCAAATGTAAGAATTACCGATTTGGACGTTACAGGAAACATAATTACTGCATCAACTTATGGTCGTGGAGTGTGGAGATCTGCTCTGCCAAGTGCAACTACTAAAAGCAGTTCAGATGCAAATACTATGCAACTTACAGCAAATGGATACTTAGAAAACGATATAAATATTTATCCAAATCCTACAACAGGTAATTTTTATATAGATATTGATACTTCTCTAAAAGGAGATATGGATATTACTATTTACAACCTTTCAGGACAAAATTTATATAACAAATCTATTCCGGTCTCTAAGAATTTTGAAAATCAAAATATAGATATAAATCATTTTCAATCAGGCATTTATATGCTTAAAGTAGTGATTGACGGAAAAGAATATAGCAAAAGAATAATAAAGCAATAATTTAATATAATAATCTAAAAGCTAGGTAGTTAATTCTATCTAGCTTTTTTAATTATAAACTCTTAAGTTAGCACCATTAACTTCTACACTATAAGCTTTCAGTGGATATTGCCCAGGACCTAATCCTGTGTAGAGGCTGTATTCGGAATTATCGCAAGGGCATTTTGCATTTATACCATTTATAATTAACTGTGTGCAGGCACTAGGATATTGATTAGGACAACTGGCTTCATAAGCTCTATAGTCATTTTCTCCAACTTTCATTACAATAATGCCTTTTACTCCAACGCCTGAGGTAGTAATTAAAATAGGATTGCTAGGAAATTGTAAGCTATTATAAGACGGTAAATTGGTGTTTATAACTGTCGAAAAAGAGTAGTTTTGAATATACGGATTTTCATTTATTACCTTGTTTTTGCTACAAGATAATAAACTTACTACAACTATTAAATAGAAAAAAGATTTCATGATAAAAAAAGGATAATTTGTTTTTGTAATACAAAATTAGTATTACAAATATAATTTAATTAGTTTGACCCTTGTGCAAATTTTTTAATAAAATTTTAAATTAACCTAAAAAAATAGTATCTTTGCTGAAGGAAATCCCGTTGCTATGGGATTTTTTCTATTTATATAAACGAATTATTATGAGCACAGTATCCTATTATACAGCCGAAGGACTAAAAAAATTAAAAGACGAATTAGAATATCTTAAGGCTATTGAACGCCCTAAAGCCTCTGCCGATATTGCAGAAGCTAGAGATAAAGGTGATTTATCTGAAAATGCCGAATATGATGCTGCGAAAGAAGCTCAAGGTCTTTTAGAATTGAAGATAAAAAAAATGGAAGAGCTATATTCTAACGCACGATTAATTGATGAATCGCAATTAGACATATCAAAAGCATTGGTTTTATCACATGTGAAAATAAAAAATCAGGCAAATGGGTTAGAAATGTCTTACCATTTAGTTGCCGAAAGTGAGGCGGATTTAAAAGCAGGTAAAATATCTGTAACATCGCCAATTGGAAAAGGTTTACTTGGAAAATCAGTAGGTGAAGTTGCCGAAATAACAGTGCCAAACGGAACATTGAAATTTGAAATTTTAGAAATAACAAGAGATTAATTTAGAAGTTTTTTTTAAACTAATCAAATCACTAAAAATGGAAAGTATTTTTACCAAAATAATTAACGGAGAAATTCCATGTTATAAAATTGCTGAAGACGATAATTTTATAGCTTTTTTAGACGTAAATCCAAATGCAATTGGACATACTTTATGCGTTCCTAAGCAAGAAGTAGATAAAATTTTTGATTTAAACGATGATTTGTATTTAGGACTCATGGCTTTTGCTAAAAAAGTGGCAATTGCATTAGAAAAAACGATTCCTTGCAAGCGAATTGGAATGGCAATTATTGGACTAGAAGTTCCACACACTCACATTCACCTAATTCCTTTAAATCAAATGGACGAAATGCGTTTTGTAGATAAAGTTAATTTACTGCCAGAACAATTTTTGTCGTTAAGTAAAGAAATTGCCAAAAATTTATAGTTTGCCAAAATTTTTGTGAATATTCCAGTTTTAAATTTTCTTTCACTACTAACCGACTAATTATTTTTAAGATAAAGTCCTAATTCTTGAAGTTAGCCCTTTTTTTCATACTTTTTGTGTGTAAAAACCAAAAGTAATGAGTGCCAATGATATTGAAAAAAAGTTTGTCGGTCAACCAATTTTCAAACAATTAATAGATTTTATTCCAAAAAGTAAATTTGATTTATTTGCCAAAAAAACACCAAACAGACCGATATTACAAGGTATTTCCTGCTTGGACTCAACTTGTAACAATGATTTTTGTGGTTTTTAGCCGTTGTGATTCTATGGGAGAAATTTGCGATGGAATGTTGGCTATGCAAGGTAAACTAAATCATTTAGGGCTTGATAAATCTCCTGCTAAGAGCACTGTTGGCGATGGTTTTAAAAACAAAATCTAAAACAAAAAAGATTTTTCTAGAGTAGCTGTATTGACAAGAATACATTTAATCAGTAATCTTGATGTGTTTTTGGCAATCGAAAATAGCCGAAGAACTTATACAAAACGACTAAAAATAACCAAACCACCAAATATTCAAAATGCAATTTTTCTGAAACATAGGGGGGTTGGTTTTTTGTTTCTCAAAATAATCCTTGTTTTTGCTGGGGTTAAAGGGAATTTATTGTCTAAATTTTAGTTTTGTCGGTTAGTAGTGTTATTCTATATAAGTCCAATTCACTCCATCACTAACCAATATAATAGTTAGTCTAGCACCTCCATTACCGCTAGATTTTAATATAAGAGGGCTATTTACTGGGGCAAAAGCAGTAGTAGAGTTTTTTGGAAAAAACTGTTTTCCACCTGCTGTGTACAATTCGGCATCTATTGTGTTATTTATATTTCTTATAATGTAAATTCTGCCAGGTAGTGTGGTTGGATCATTTACATAAAATTGTTGATTGCCAGAGGTAGGATTTACAGAAATATAAACGCCGTTATCTATTAATGTTGCACTTCCAGAAGGACCTCCGTTTAAGGTCATTATCTTAACAGATAAGTTTCCATTAATGTCTAAGGTGCTTTTTGGATTTGTAGTGCCAATTCCTACTTGAGCTAATAATGCTGTAGAGCTACATAAACTCCACAAAATGATGTATAGTGTTTTCATAATAAAAAAATATTTATACCATAAACCTAAGAACTTAGAAGTTAATCTCAAAAACATGTATGAAATTAATTTTTACGAAATCGTTATAGTGTTTATAAGTTTTTCGTTTTGTTCTATTTTTAACTAAAATAAAATGAATATTAAAAATTAAAATAGCTATTTTAATTTTATTCGTAAATATCTAGAGCATTTTTTGTAGTTATTTCGGCAATTTTGGTTATTGGAATTTTGTATATCTCCGAAAGTTTTTCGGCAATTAATGGAAGATAGCTACTCTGATTTTGCTTTCCTCTGTATGGTACAGGTGCTAGATATGGAGAATCTGTTTCTAATACAATATTATCAAGAGGAATTTGATTTAAAAAGTGATCTATTTTTCCGTTTTTAAAAGTAACAACACCCCCAATTCCTAACTTTAAGTTGTACGAAATTGCTTTTAGTGCTTGCTCGTAAGTTCCAGAAAAACAGTGAAATACGCCAAATAAATTTTCTCCCTTCTCTAATTCTAATATTTCAAAAACTTCGTCAAAGGCATCTCTACAATGTATATTAATTGGAAGTTGGTGTTTTTTTGCCAATTGTATTTGGTGTCTAAATGCTTTTTTTTGAATTTCCAAGGTAGATTTGTCCCAATATAAATCAATGCCTATTTCTCCAATTGCTATAAATTTGTGTTTACTTAATTCATTTTCTACATGTTGCAATTCCATTTCATAATTATCTTTTACATAGCAAGGGTGCAACCCTATCATTAAAAAAACAGTATCTGGAAATTGCTCCTTAACTGCATACATTTTTTGAGTTTGGGTGGAGTCTAAAGAAGGGATATAAAGCCTTGTAACTCCATTTTGTATTGCATTTTGTATTATTTCTGCTCTATTATCATCATATTCTAGTGCGTCAATGTGTGTGTGTGTATCTATAAAATTGAACATGTTATTTTATCAATGTGTTGGAA
>DZCQ01000020.1:22707-26053 GCA_022730285.1 Flavobacterium psychrophilum | reverse complement strand
TAATTATATTTTTATCAAAAATAAGAAAAAATACGATATACAAAATACGAATATAACAAACAAATATCAAAAAATAAAACGATATTTGCATTATAACTACAAACACAACACAAAATGGAAGAACGTAACAAAACCTTAGGCGAATTTATTATCGAAAATCAAAAGGCTTTTCAATATTCGTCGGGCGAATTGTCTCGCATTATTAACTCTATAAGGCTGGCAGCAAAGGTTGTAAACTATAAAGTGAATAAAGCTGGATTAGTTGATATTGTTGGTGCAGCTGGAGATCAAAACATTCAAGGCGAAGATCAACAAAAACTAGATGTGTATGCCAATGAAATTTTTATCCAAACACTTATAAATAGAGAAATAGTTTGTGGTATCGCATCGGAAGAAAACGATAATTTTATAACTGTTCCAGGTTCCGATAATGGACATAACAACAAATATGTCGTTTTGATGGATCCGCTAGATGGTTCTTCTAATATTGATGTAAATGTTTCTGTTGGTACTATTTTTTCTGTTTACAGACGCATAACTCCCGTAGGGACTCCTGTTACTATCGAAGATTTTTTGCAACCAGGAATTAACCAAGTTGCAGCAGGATATGTAATATATGGCACTTCTACTATGTTAGTTTATACCACTGGTCATGGTGTAAATGGTTTTACCTTAAATCCTGCAATAGGAACTTTTTACCTGTCGCACCCAAATATGCAATATCCTAAAAACGGTACTATTTATTCTGTAAACGAAGGAAATTACGTGCATTTTCCACAAGGAGTAAAAGATTATATAAAATATTGTCAGTTGGAAGAAGAAGATAGACCATATACTTCTCGTTACATCGGAAGCTTAGTCTCTGATTTTCACCGAAATATGATTAAGGGAGGCATCTATTTATATCCTACAAGCTCCAAAGCACCTAATGGAAAATTACGCTTACTTTACGAATGCAACCCCATGGCATTTATTGCAGAACAAGCTGGTGGAAAAGCCTCCGATGGACACAATAGAATATTAGAAATTAAACCAACTGAATTACATCAGCGAGTGCCTGTTTTTTGTGGTAGTTATAATATGGTTGTTACTGCCGAAAAATTTATGGAAAAATACCAATAATTAGTATTAGGTAGATTGTAGTTTTATATTCTATCTTTGTGCTTTACAAAAATTATGTTAGAAAAAGAAGTTATACATTTTGAAAAAACTGTTCTAGTAGGTATTGTTACCCAAAATCAATCGGAAGAAAAACTCAGAGAATATCTAGACGAACTAGAATTTTTAACCTTTACGGCTGGTGGACAAGTCGTGAAACGCTTTTTTCAAAGAATGGACAAGCCAAATCCTAAAACATTTTTAGGAACTGGAAAAATTGACGAAATTAATTCCTTTATCCAAGAAAATAATATAAGTACTTTGATTTTTGATGATGAATTATCGCCATCACAACAAAAAAATATTTCTCGCATAATTGACTGCAAAATTCTAGACAGAACGCATCTTATTTTAGATATTTTTGCACAACGAGCAGAAACATCTTATGCAAGAACACAAGTAGAACTGGCACAATGTATTTATCTACTGCCAAGATTATCAGGAATGTGGACGCATCTTGAACGTCAAAAAGGGGGTATTGGTATGCGTGGGCCAGGAGAAACCGAAATAGAAACCGATAGACGTATTGTTAGAGATAGAATCTCTTTGCTAAAAGACAAAATAAAAACCATTGATAGGCAAATGGGAATGCAACGTAGTAATAGAGCTAGTATGGTTCGTGTTGCATTGGTAGGATATACTAATGTAGGAAAATCTACTCTGATGAATGCGGTTGGGAAAAGTGATGTTTTTGTAGAAAATAAATTGTTTGCAACTTTAGATACAACAGTGCGTAAAGTGGTTATTAAAAATTTGCCCTTTTTAATGTCCGATACTGTTGGATTTATCAGAAAATTACCTACTCAACTAATAGATTCTTTTAAAAGCACACTTGATGAGGTTCGGGAAGCAGATTTGTTGTTGCATGTAGTAGATATATCTCATGCCGATTTTGAAGAGCATATTTCAGCAGTAAATCAAATTTTGCAAGATATAAAGTGTACCGGAAAACCAACTTTAATGGTTTTTAATAAAATAGATGCTTACAAGCATTTAACCATAGATCAAGACGATTTAATTACCGAAAAAACTTCTAAGCATTTCACTCTACAAGAATGGAAAGCAACGTGGATGCATACAATAGGGGAGAAAAACACTTTGTTTATTTCTGCAACTAACAAAGAAAATTTTGAAGAGTTTAGAGAAAAAGTATATGAATTTGTAAGGCAAATACACATAACTCGTTTTCCGTATAACAACTTTTTATATCCAGACTACAAAGATGCAGTGGAAGAATAAATAAATCTGAAAAATGTTTTTTATTAGCTTTTTGATAACAATTTGATAACAAATATCCATTTAAAAGGATTTAGTTTTGCAATTGTAATATTAAAAACACACAATTATGAAAAAATTAATTTTAACTGCATTAACTATTTTTGCATTTACTGTACAATCATGTACTAAAACCGATGAGCCTGCTCCAACACCAGCGCCAGCTAACCAAACGATAACTGGTGAAATAACTGCAAGTACTACTTGGACAAATGACAGAATTTGGATAATAGATAAAAAAGTAGTAGTAAAATCAGGTGTAACATTAACAATACAAGCTGGAACTATTGTAAAAGGTACTCCTGGAACTGGAGCTAACAGTTCTGCTTTAATTATAGCTCGTGGTGGAAAAATTAATGCTACTGGTACTGCTACAAATCCAATTATATTTACTGCTGCTGCTGATAATATTCAAGTAGGGCAAAAAGCTGGAACTAATTTATCTGCTACTGATAACAGTTTGTGGGGTGGTTTGTTAATTCTAGGAAAAGCAAAAGGATCTTTTACTGGAGATGTTACAGAATTTCAAATAGAGGGAATTCCTGCATCAGATACTTTTGGATTGTATGGAGGAAGTGATGATGCGGATAATTCTGGAACTTTGACTTATGTTTCTATCCGTCATGGTGGTGCGGAAATTGGAGCTGGTAACGAGATTAATGGATTAACCCTTGGTTGTGTAGGTAGTGCTACTACTATCAATAATATTGAAGTATTCGCTACATTTGATGATGGTGTAGAGTATTTTGGAGGAACTGTTACTACTACTAATATGTTTGTATATGCTGCAGGAGATGATGGTTTTGATATAGATCAATCTTTTGGCGGAACAATATCAAACTCTGTAGTTGTGAAAGCTGTTACAGCAGATAGTGGATTAGAAATTGACGGGCCAGAAGGTAGTTATAATGCT
>DZCQ01000020.1:0-22607 GCA_022730285.1 Flavobacterium psychrophilum | reverse complement strand
TGGCGTAGGTGCAGATTGTACTGTATTTGGTTGGACTCTAGCTAAAGCGAAAGGGATATTCTAATAATAAAATATTTTACATATAATTTGCATAGCGGAATTTCTGCTATGCAAATTTTGTTAATAAACAAATTTTAAACTACATGATTTTCTTTAAAAAAATTACTTATTTCCTTCTATTCTTATCAACCTCTATCTTCGCACAAGAAAGTTTTGTAACAGGTGTAGTTAAAGATGGTAAATTTAACGATGTATTGCCTTTTGCAAATGTATCAGTCAAAGAGACTAAAGCTTTTGCCACAACCGATATAGATGGTGTATATCAAATTAAGTTAGCACCTGGAAAATATACACTTGTTTTCTCTTTTTTAGGATATACTTCCTTAACCATTTCTGATGTAGAAGTAAAAGCGAATGCTATAGAGCATGTAGATGTAACACTATCTCCTGCCGAAAATACATTGCAAGAAGTAGTAGTAGAAACTACTCAGAAAAGAAATACAGAAGCATCTGTTTTAAATATTCAAAAAAAATCTATCAATGTGGTAGATGGAATTTCGATAGAATCACTTACTAAAACAGGGGCATCAAATGTGGCTGCTGCTATTAAAACAATTCCTGGAGTTTCTGTTGTTGGGGATAAATATTTGGTAGTTAGAGGTTTAAGTGATAGATATACAAAATCAATATTGAACGGAATGGATATTCCTGGTTTAGATCCAGAAAGAAATACCTTACAAATGGATATTTTTCCAAAAGATATTGTAGGCAATATTCTAGTGCTAAAAACGGTAACTGCTAATTTAGATGCAGATTTTACGGGTGGAATGGTAAATATTGTTACCAAGGATTTCCCTACAAAAGCACAATATAGTTTTTCGATAGGGGAGAGCTATAATCCAAAAATGCATTTTAATAGTAACTATTTGACTTACAATACTTCTAAAACAGATTTTTTAGGTTTTGATAATGGACAAAGAGATATTCCAATTAATAGTCAATCTGTAATCCCATTTCCTTACGAGAATAACCCACAATTAACTACTCTTACAAATGCTTTTAACAAGGAATTAAAAGCAAAAGAAAAATCTTCGGATGCAGATTATAGCTTTAGTTTTTCGGCTGGAAACCAATATAATGTAGGCAAAAATAAATTAGGGTATATTGCTTCTATATCTTATAAAAACGAAACTTCTTTCTATGAAAATTACGAAAGAGGAAACTATCTAAAAAATTCAGATAAGAACGTTTCAGAATTAGATATTTCAGAAAAACAAGTTGGAAACTTAGGAAGTAAAAATGTGATAATCAGTGCTCTTGGAGGGCTTGCATATAAAACAGATAATAGCAAATATAAATTTAATGTTTTGCATATTCAAAATGGAGAATCATCTGCGGGTTATTTTGATAAAATTGTTAAATTTTCTAACGATATACGAGTTTTTAGCGATTATTTAGATTATACACAACGTTCGGTAACAAACTTTCATTTGTCTGGATTACATTCTAAAGCAGAAAGTTCTTGGAAAATAGAATGGAATTTAGCACAAACATTTTCTGGGATTAAAGATAAAGATGTTCGTATTACACCATTTCAATACGACGATATTACTAATACTTATCAAATAACTGCAAGTGGTGGAGGTTCTCCAAAAAGAATTTGGAGAGAATTAAACGAGCAAAATTCAGTTGCTAAAATTGACCTTACTAAAAAGCACGAGTTATTTAAAAATGAAGCAAAATTGCAATTTGGGGCAAAAGGAGCTTTAAAAAAGAGAGATTTTAGAATAGATCAATTCTCGATATTAATGTATAACAATGGTAACGGTATTTCTTACAATGGTAATGCTGATGCCATATTGCTTCCAGACAACATTTGGAATACTACTACTAACACTGGTAGCTATATTAACGGAAATTACGAACCTAGTAACACCTATAAATCGTATTCTACAAATTATGCAGCCTATATTTCGGAAGAATTTAATTTAGCTAAGAAATTAAAAACAGTAGTTGGAGTTCGTGCAGAAAAATTTGACTTGTTTTACACTGGAGAAAATGCACAAGCAAGTATTATTTATAAAGATACTAAAACAATAGACAAGTTAGACTTTTTCCCATCTACAAATTTTATCTATGCTTTAACCGAAAAAATAAATTTAAGAGCCTCTTATGCAATAACCACTGCAAGACCTTCTTTTAAAGAAAGTTCTATCTCTCAAATTTACGACCCTTTAACTGGTTTAACCTATAATGGGAATATTAACCTAAAACCTTCGTATATTAATAATTTTGACTTGCGTTTTGAAAATTACGGAAAAGGAAACCAAATGTTTGCTATTAGTGGATTCTATAAAACCTTTAAAGACCCTATTGAGCTGACTTTTTATAGTGGGTCTGCTCCATCAAACACACAACATCGTAATGTTGGAACAGCAATAGTATATGGTGCGGAATTTGAATTCAGAAAAGATTTAGATTTTATTGGCATACGAAACTTTAATATTAATGTTAATGCCTCTATTATCGAATCTGTTCAGCAAATGGACAAAACTGCAAATGGAGAATATGATACCAAACTTGCAAATTTAAGAACTGGTGAAACAATGAAGGATACCAGAAAACTACAAGGACAATCGCCATATCTTGTAAATGCAACATTGTCATACAGTAGCAAAAAAATAGGAACAGACGTAAATGTAAATTATAATGTACAAGGCGAAACTCTAGAGGTAGTAGGTATTGCTGCAATTCCAGATGTTTATACTTTGCCTTTTAACAGTCTTGGTATTAACGTAAATAAAACACTTGGAAAAACAAAAAATAGTTCTATCCGTTTAGGAGCTTCTAATTTGTTAAATGAATCTAAGGTAAGTTATTATAAATCATACAATTCTAGAAAAGAAATTTTCTCTAAAAAAACACCTTATCAAGCATATTCCTTAAGCTATACTTATAAGTTTTAGAACATACTTGTAACTCTAAAAAGAATACCATCTCTAAATATCCTTATTTTGAGATGGTATTTTATTTTATAACGGAAATAGACAGTAAAGATTATTCTTTGGTTTGTAAAACATTAAGATATTGTTATTAAATAAAAAATTACTTATTACTATGCAATTACTTTTAATTAATATATATCTTTACATTATAAAAACGTAATTTATTTTATGAAAAAGAAAGATATTAAGATTTTATTGGTAGATGACGAAGCCGATATATTAGAAATTGTAGGCTATAACTTAACTAACGAAGGTTACCAGATTTTTACTGCCGAAAACGGAAAAGTAGCAGTGCAAAAAGCTAAAAAACACCTACCACATCTTATTATTATGGATGTAATGATGCCAGAAATGGACGGAATGGAAGCTTGCGAAATTATTCGTAAAACTCCCGAATTAAGTCAAACAATTATTACTTTCTTAACAGCACGGAGCGAAGATTATTCTCTTGTAGCAGGATTTGATGCTGGTGCAGATGATTATATCGCTAAGCCAATTAAACCAAAAGTTTTGGTTAGTAAAGTAAAAGCATTATTACGAAGGTTTAAAGAAAGTGATGCCGCAGCAGAAAATCTAAATGTTGGGGATATTGTAATTAATAGAGAGGAATATAAAATTATCAAAGAAGGTGTCGAAATTATCCTTCCACGTAAAGAATTTGAACTTTTTTATCTACTAGCCTCAAAACCTGGAAAAGTTTTTAAACGAGAAGAAATTTTAGATAAGGTTTGGGGTAGCGAAGTGGTTGTAGGTGGCAGAACCATAGATGTACACATTAGAAAATTACGTGAAAAAATAGGAGAAGATTTTTTTAAAACCATTAAAGGAATAGGTTACAAATTTGAATTATAGCATGAGTTCCATACTCCGAAAAACACATAAGTTTGGATTATTATCAGCACTATACATTACGTTAATATCCTCCATAATTGTTGGGATTTTGATAAGCGTGTTTTTTGAATTTTCTTGGTTTTTTCTTGGTTTTTTTTCATTCTTTATCTTCGTTTTTTCATTCTTTATTATTCAATATAGGGTTGAACGTTTTATTTATCGTAGGGTAAAAAAAATATATGACGATGTGTCTTTTCTAGATTCTAGCACTTTAAAAAATAGGCCCATTACTACCGATATGACTGTTTTAACTCGGCAAGTGAAAAAATTTGCTACCGAAAAAAAGTTAGAAATAGAAATGTTAAAAGATCGTGAGGAATACCGCAGAGAATTTTTGGGCAATGTTTCTCATGAATTAAAAACACCATTATTTACCGTTCAAGGCTACATTTGTACACTATTAGAAGGTGGTATGCACGACAAGAAAATACGACAAAAATATTTAGAACGTGCAGAAAAAGGAGTAGAGCGTTTGGTCTATATTGTAGAAGACTTAGACATGATTGCAAAGCTAGAAATGGAAGATAAAATATTAGACTATTCTAATTTTGATATTGTTGAGTTAGTACAAAATGTTTTAGATTTGCTCGAAATGAAGGCAAACAAAAAAGATATTACCCTAACGTTAGACTCTAAATACTATCACCCGATTGTGGTTCACGGGGATTATGAAAAAATACAGCAAGTTGTTATGAATCTGATAGTTAACTCCATAAAGTATGGAAAATTTGGTGGTTCAACAGAAATAGGTGTTGAAGATTTAATTAACAATAAGGTAATTGTTAGAATAAAAGATAATGGAGAGGGAATAGAAGCAAAAAATATTCCACGTCTTTTTGAACGCTTTTACAGAGTAGATAAAACTGGAGCTAGGGAAGAAGGTGGCTCTGGTTTAGGCCTTTGCATTGTAAAACACATCATAGAAGCTCATGACGAAAAAATATATGTAGAAAGCACCTTTAATAAGGGTTCGGAGTTTTCGTTTACACTCGAAAAAGCTGAAACAATTCTCTCCAAGTAATTGTGGTATTAAAGTCTTTCAAGCCTTTGTAAGCAACTACTTCTAGTAACTTATCTACGGTAAAAGCTTCTTGTTTGCAATACGGAACCAACCCTTCCTTTTTTAATTTTTTTGCTAAATATTCTTGTTCGTATTGCCCAGGTGTTGGAATAAAAAATGCCTTTTTATTTAATTGTGCCAGATCCATTATAGTTGTATAGCCAGAACGACAAAGCACAATGTCACTTTCGTTAAATGCAATTTCTAACTCAGCCGAATTCATATAGTTATAATATGTGATATGATTTTTAGTCTCAATGGTTTGTTTTGCTTCTATACGTCCTTTTATAAAAATAATTTTTCCGTTATATTTTTCTAATTCAATCATTAATAATTCTTCTAAAAAAGTTCTTTGTGGCTCTGGACCAGAAAGGATTACCATTAAATCATATTTTTTATCTAAACTTTTCTTGTGCAGTCTGCTTAAAGGACCTATGTATTTTATAGAATCGTATTCTTTTTCTAAATGACCTAAATCTCCAGTTAAGTTTCGTACGGAATTAACGTCTGGAACCCAACATTGATTAAATTTTTTAATAATATATTGATGCATTTTACTAGTAAGCCAAGTGGTGTTTCCTGTCATTACATTGAGTTGATGTGTAATGAAAACGGAGGGGACTTTTTTGCTTCTTACTCCCAATCTATTATCCGAAATAATGCCAGATAAGTTGTATTCTTTAACCCATTTTTTCACGATTTTTCGCTCGGTAAGTATAGCATCAATCATCTTTGGGCTATTTGCTAGCATTTTTAACTTAAAAAATATACCGTTTTTTGGATATTCTATATGATAAGATGGTAGTTTTAAAGCTACTAAATGTGGAAATTCTTTGCATAATAAATCCATTGCCACTCCATCTGAAGCAATAATTGGGTTAAATCCTTGTTTTTCAAGAGCTTTTATAATTGGAATACAGCGTGTAGCATGACCCAAGCCCCAATTTAGTGGAGCTACTAAAATATTTAAATTGTCCAAAATGTGTAAATTATTTTTTAAAAAACTGATATTTAGGTTGATAATAAAATATTATTATTCCAAAAATGTTTTTTTTGAGTTATTTTTATGTAAAGTAAAGATAAAAAAAAGATTAGTCTTATATATTTTCTTAATTTTACCAAAATATTAAATTAAGTTGTGGGAAGTAAAAATAAGTTAAAAAGATTTGGCGAAAATGAAACATTTTTAAATGTATTTCAACCAACTCGTGAGGAAGTAGTTTCTAACCTTTTTGCATTAAAGGGAAAGTGGAATCAAGATTTTTTTAAAAATAATAATCCAATTGTTTTAGAATTAGGTTGTGGTAAAGGAGAATATTCTGTTGGGCTTGCAAAACTATTTCCAAACAAAAACTTTATAGGAATAGATATTAAAGGAGCACGATTTTGGCGTGGAGCTAAAACTGCCATCGAAGAAAATATGCCAAATGTTGCCTTTGTTAGAACACAAATAGAATTAATAGATTATTTATTTACCACAAACGAAGTGGACGAAATTTGGATTACCTTTCCAGATCCTCAAATCAAGTATAAAAGAACCAAACATCGAATGACAAATACTTCTTTTTTAGAATTATACCGAAAAATTTTGAAGCCAGATGGTATTATCAATTTAAAAACAGATTCCGAATTTATGCACGGATACACTCTTGGACTATTACATGGGGAGGGACATGAGGTTTTGTACGCAAATCATGATGTTTATAAAAATGAAGGAGCACCGCCAGAGGTTACTAACATACAAACTTTTTATGAAAACCAATATCTAGAGATTAGCAAAGCAATCACTTTCGTTAGATTTAAACTAAAATAAGTATGACTCTGATACTACCGTTTTTTTTAGGTTTTATAGTTGCATTAATTGGTGTTTTTCCACCAGGATTGCTTAACATGACTGCAGCAAAAATAAGCTCTAAAGATGGTAGAACTAGTGCTTTGTTATTTACATTTGGCACCTTAATTATTGTTTTTCTGCAAACATTGCTAGCATTAGTATTTGCAAGATATATAGCAAAGCATAATGAAATTATTGTTTTACTCAGAGAAATAGGTCTTGTAGCATTTACAGGCCTTACGGTTTATTTTTTTTGGATAGCAAAGGTTAAAAAGAAAAAAGAAAAAATTAAAATTAAGACCAAAAGGAGTCGCTTTTTTTTAGGAATTTTATTGTCTAGTATTAATTTTTTACCCATTCCTTATTATGCGTTTTCTAGTATTACTTTAGCAACTTTTGGTTATTTTCATTTTCATTTAGTTTCTATTTATGCGTTTGTTGTCGGAGTGGTTTTTGGTACATTTTTAATACTTTATTCGTATATAATTTTCTTTAAAAAGATAGAATCAAAAACCGATTTTTTTAGTAAAAATACAAATCAAATAATAGGTTTTGTAACGGCATCTCTAGCGATAATAACGCTTTATCATATTTTAAAATACTATACTTTTTAATAATCCTTTAAATTGAAAATAAAAATAGATCCAGAAGAGTCATTCTTTACGCGAGTGTATCAAATTGCAAAATTAATACCACACGGAAGAGTTACAACTTACGGGGCAATTGCAAAAAAATTAGGTGCTGTAAAATCTGCAAGAATGGTAGGTTGGGCTATGAATGCAGCACACAATTTAGATGTTGTTCCTGCACATCGTGTTGTAAATAAAAAAGGTATTTTAACAGGAAAACACCACTTTGAGGGTACAAATCTTATGCAACAATTATTGGAAAATGAAGGGGTAAAAATAGAAAACAATCAAATTGTTAATTTTGAAAAATACTTTTGGGAACCAGAAATTTCGATCTAATTTTTGATGTTTTTTTAATAATTCCAATTGTTGTCACCAAAAACACTTTGTTGATCTACATTGTGGATATGTTTATCTTTTTGGGATTTTTTTTATAAATAATTTTACATATTGTATTTTTTTTAAGAAAATATGTTTTTTTTATAAATAAAAGTTTGATATATTTGAAATTAATTATCTCTTAAAAAAAGGAAATCATGAAAAAAACACTACTCTCTTTACTAATTATTTTTACAACCAGTTTAGTTGCACAAACTTCTTGTTCAACTGCGATAGATATCACTGGAAATGGGACTATTACAACTCCAACTTACACAACAAGTACTTTTTCTGGAGGTTGTTTAGCTACAAAGGCTAATATTAAAGCAATTTGGTACAAATATACCGCTACTTCTAATGGAGAGGTTACTTTGTCATCTAATTTAACTGCTAATGATGGAACAAGTTACACAGATGACACTAGAATTTCTGCTTTTAAAGGAACTTGTTCTGCATTAACTTGTATAGGTTCTAATGATGATATTAGTGGTTCCAATTATTTATCTACCGTTACTATTCCAGTTGCTTCTGGGCAAACGTACTATTTTCAGTGGGATAATTATTGGGGATTAGATACTGCAAGTCCTAATTTAGGATTGCAATTTACTTTTACTTTTGCTGCAGTTTCTTGTATCAGACCAGGATTAGCAGATTTTTATCTTCCAGGTAATTATACTACAACCTCCGTTAATTTATTTTGGAATCAAGCAATAGGTAGCCCTTCTAATTACGATACAGATTGGAGTACTAGTTTTGCAACTGCTGCTGGATCTGGAACTATTTTATCAGCATCGACTCTTGTTGCTGGAAGTCCTGCATATGCATACTCTTCTCCATCAGGAATCACGGCGTCTTCAAATATTAGATATTATATCCGTTCTAATTGTGGTGGTTCTCAAAGTGCTTGGGTAGGGCCAAACTTTGCTTACCTTGCTAAAATATTACCTTTTACTCATACTTTTGATGTTGCTGCTGATAATTATACCAATGGCTTTATTGGATTTTCAAGATTTACTTCCTCTGGCACAAGCACACCTGCCAATTATGCTGATGGTGGTGCAGGAACGGCTATGTACACTTACAATAGTACTACAGTAACCTCTAATTTAAAAGCGTTTACTAGAGCTATTAGCTTACAAGCAAATGAATTAGTAACTGTCAATTTTAAAACTAGACTTTGGGCACAAGGAACAATTAGCCCAATGACTTTTGATTTAACAGTTGGAACCGACCAAAATCCAGCAACAACAGCTACGGTTATTCAGAATTTTACAGAATCCTCTGATGCTGCATACACGACTAGGACTGCGACTTGGACTGCTCCAACAGCAGGAATTTATTACTTTGGAATTCATAACAAAGCAGCTGCGGGTAACCAAACATATTTATTTATTGATACAATAGCAATGACTTCTGTGTTAAGTACGGATGAGTTTGCAACTAATGCTTTTGCAATATTTCCTAATCCAGCTACAAATGAAGTTCGTATTTCTAGCGATGGAACTTATACAATAAATAATATCTACGTCACTGATTTAAAAGGAAGAATTGTAAAAGAAAAGACAGTTGAATCAGTAGGGAATGCAACTATTAATATTGGGGACTTAACTAATGGGGTTTATTTGATGACTATTAATTCCAGTGCTGGTAGTTCTGTTAAAAAAATAGTTAAAAATTAATTTTTAAAATAAGTAACAAGAAGTCAATTGTAAAAATGGCTTCTTGTTAAAAATTATTCAATACTATTAATTGTATAATCTGTTTGGTTAATTTTAAAACTATGTCCCACAAGATTTCCCATAATGGCACTTCCTAATGGAGATTGTGGTGATATGGCGAAAATAACTTGCTGGTTAATAATAATTTTTGGCATTGCAGTACTGACAAAAAGCACTAGATTATTTGCTTGTACTAAACTTCCTAAACTAACATGCTTTTTTCGATTAGAAATATCTAAACTTTTCAATATTTCTTGTTGTAGCAAAGCTTCCTTTAACTTTGTGTTTATTTTTTCCTGTTCCAAGTGCATCATAGACAAGGCGGTTTCATGTTTGTCGCCAGCAGAACCTTTTGCATCATTTTGAGCATCTACGGTTAATTTAAAAATCATATCCTGAAAAATATCTATCTTGTCTTGAATTAATTGTAAGTAATAATCCAAAATTTTCTGTTTGTCAGGCATGATTGTAAAAGATTAAAAAAATATTAATTAACAGGTAGCTCGTTTCATTTAACAATATTTTGGCAAATGTAGAGTAAGTTCACAATATTTTTGCATAAAAATATTTAAAATTATGAAATATACTTCCAAGTTATATTCTTTATGCTTGTTTTTAATTACTACTTTGGTAATTGCTCAACCAAAACAAGAAGAGAAAAAAAATATAGTTTCTGGTAAAATTATCGAAAAATCTACCTCTTTACCCTTAGAGTATGCAACTATTACTTTTAAAAAACCAAACGAATCCACTACAATATCAGGTGGAATTACTAACCAGAAAGGAGAATTTTCTATTGAAGTAAACCCAGGGATTTACGATATTAAGTTGGAATATATTTCTTTTAAAACAGTAAATATACTTTCTAAGAGTATTACTTCTAATACTAATTTAGGAATTATTAAGCTAGAAGACGACGCACAAGTTTTAGATGCTGTAGAAATTAGAGTTGAAAAAACAAATGTAGATATTAAGCTAGATAAAAAAGTGTATAGTGTAGGAAATGATATTATGGTTCGTGGAGGTACGGTTAGCGATGTTTTAGACAATATTCCATCAATAACGGTAGATGCAGAGGGTACTGTGAGTCTTCGTGGTAACGAGAATGTAAAAGTGCTAATTGACGGAAAACCTTCTAATGCCATAAATATAAGTGATGCTCTTAAATTAATACCTGCCGAAGCAATAGAAAAAGTGGAGGTAGTAACCAACCCATCTGCAAGATATGATGCCGAAGGTGGTGGTGGAATTATAAATATAATTCTTAAGAAAGGAAAAAACCAAGGATTTAATGCTACTTTAATAGGTTCCGTTGGAGAGCCTGAAAACACTGGCATTTCGGCTAATTTGAATCTAAAAACCTCACAATTTAATTTGTTCTCAACCATTGGATATAATAAACGTCAGAGACCAGGAAATGTTAAAATAGATCAAGAAAATTTTGATAATAATCATGTATTACAATCTTTTTTGCAAGAAAGAAGAGAAAATAATCGATATGAAAAAGATGCGAATATTATTTTTGGGATAGAATTGTATTTAGACAAAAGTTCATCGTGGACTAACACTTTAAATTACGATAATTCCAATGGTGGAAATAGAGAAAATGTTTTGTATTATAACTTTGACGGAAATAGAACTTTTATCAATACAAATCAGCGGTATAATGATTTAACAGAAACTAATGAAGAAGTGGAATACAGTACTAATTATACCAAAAAATTCAAAAAAGAGGGACATAAAATTAGTTTTGATGGTGTTTTTTCGGAAGAAAAAGATACCGAATTTTCTACCATACAAGGAAAAGCTTTAGAAACAAATACTTTTGTATCCTCTGAAAGAACTAGTAAAAATAACAAACAAGGGCGTAACTTACTACAAGGAGATTACGTTTTGCCATTAGGTAAAATTAGTCAATTTGAAGCTGGATTTAGAGGTAATTTTGTAAATTTAGTTACTGATTATAAAGTAGAAGAACAATTAACACCAACAAGTCCATTTACTAATATTGCAGGATTTACAAATAAATTAGAATACTCTGAAAATGTAATGGCTTTGTATTCGCAATTCGGATCTAAAATAAATAAATTTTCCTATCTTTTTGGTGTCAGATACGAAAATTCTAAAATAGAAGTAAATCAAATTACATCTAATATTTATAAAACCAAAAAATACGATAATTTTTTCCCAAGTGCCTTTTTAACCTATGAAATATCTGAAAACAGTAGTATTTCTATTAATTACAGTAAGAGAATAACTAGACCAAGAGACAGATTTATCAATCCTTTTGCCTCTTACACCAGTAATATTAATCTTTTTCAAGGAAATCCAGATATCAATCCTTCTTTTAGCGATGCTTATGATATGGGTTACTTAAAAAAATGGCAAAAATTAACCCTGAATACTTCCGTTTATTACAACCACACTACGGGTGCATTTCAGATAGTCAGAAAAGAACGTGGCGATTTTATAAATGGAATTCCGGTTATTATTAATACTCCCTTTAACCTTGCAGTTGATAATAGAGTCGGATTTGAATTTACATTAAATTATAATTTGAACAAATGGTGGAAATTAAACAGTAATTTTAACTTTTTTAATTCTAAATCTGTTGGGGATTACAGTTATACAAATACTAGCAACGTTTTAGTTGTGCAAAATTTTGATACAAATGCCACTTCTTGGTTTACTAGACTATCTTCTAAAATAAATTTGCCTTACAAAATAGATTGGCAAACAGTAGCTACTTATAATGCTCCACAAAATTATGGACAAGGAACACTGAAAGGTTTTGCAGGAATGAATGTTGCTTTTAGCAAAGATGTTTTAAAAGATATGGGAACAATCTCATTTAATATTAGCGATGTGTTTAATTCTAGAAAAAGAATACAAGAGTTACAGTTACCAAATGTAAATTCTAATAGTGAAATGCAATGGAGACAAAGACAGTTTACCTTGTCTTTTACTTATAGATTTAACAAAAAGAAAACCGAAAAAGACTCTAGACAAAACAAAGAAAATGGAGATGCTGATTTTATGGGCTAATTTTTTTAATGCCTGATATACAAAATAGAATGCAACTTTAGTAGTAAGTTTGCATTCTATTTTTTTCTATTAATGAAAAGCAAAATTGATAAAAATGCCTCGTGTTGCAATTTTATCAATGTTTCCTGTCCAAGGACTGTTTGGGTCATTATCTGGAATAAGTTCGTTTTTCATTCCAAAAACACCACGAATAGATGGTGAAAACTTGAAATATTCCATATAAAAATCTATTCCTAATCCTAATTCATAATTAGTACTACTTTTTACCATTCTAAATCTATTAGAAGAGTTGTCATCTAGAGATTTTGCATTGCTTGACAAGTTCATATCGGTAGAAATACCACCTATTACATAAGGCTTAATATTACCAATTCTTCTTGCCGAAAATTTAAGCAATAGTGGAAAATGGATATAAGTGGATTTTACCTCTCGTATAGCGTCTGTATTATCTGTAAAATGTGGGAATTTTAGGATTCTCTCACCATAATATAATCCTGGTTCAAAGCGTAAATCAAAGTGGTCAGTAAGTCGTAAGTTAGTAATTAATCCTACATTAAATCCAGTTTTACTATCTACAATTATATCTTGATCGTCTTTTTTTTTGTCAATCTTAAAATCATAGTTGTTAAATCCTAAATAAAAACCAAAATGAATTTTCTGTTTGTCGAAATTTTCTAAATTTATAATAGGTCTTTTTGCAAACATACTTTTACTAAATGTTTGTGAATTTGCAATTCCAGTAGTAAAAATTAATAGACAAATAATTGATTTTTTGTTCATTGTTATTTTTTTGATGCCAAATAAATTGTAGCTACGCCAAAAGTTTGTGGCAAATGTTCTACATTTATAAACCCAATTTTTCTCAAAATATTGTTTAGAGCTTCTCCATAAGGAAAAATAGAAGCAGAATCCGATAAATATTGGTAGGCTACTTTATCTTTAGAGAATAATTTTCCTATTAATGGCAAGATTTTTTTGCTATAAAAGGTATATCCTTGCTTAAAAGGAAATTTAGTTGGAATAGACGTTTCTAATATTACAAAAGTTCCATTAGGTTTTAACACACGCAATATTTCTGTTAGGCCTTTTTCAAGATTTTCAAAATTTCTTATTCCAAAAGCAACGGTTATTGCGTCAAAAGTATTGTCTTGAAAAGGCATTTTTTCAGAATCGCCAATCACCATTTCTATAGTTTGTGACAAGTTTTTTGCTGCAATTTTTTGTTTTCCAACTTCTAGCATTCCTGCTGAAATATCCAACCCAATAATTTTTTCAGCATTTGTTTGACTTAGTAATATTGCTAAATCTCCAGTTCCTGTTGCAATGTCTAAAATAAATTGGGGCTGTTTTTCTGCAATTATTTGTACTATTTTTTTTCGCCATTTCACGTCAATTCCAAACGAAATTACTCGGTTTAAATTATCATATTCAGAGGCAATAGCATTAAACATAGTTTCTACCTGCTCTTTTTTGCTAATATCCGAATTTTTGTAGGGTTTTGTACTTATTGACATGTCGTAATTTTTGACAAAGATAAAACTAAAATTTGTTTTATCCCACTTTTATATAAGTTTCAAATGTGAATGCAAATGCATGTCTTTCATCTATTGGGTGAAATTCTGATTGTGCAAGTTTCCAACTATCGGAATTGATTTCAGGGAAAAACGTATCGGCTACAAAATCGTGATGTACTCTAGTTAATTCAATTTTAGAGGCGTATTCTACTAGTTGTGTGTATATTTTTCCACCCCCAATTACGTATATGTCTTGATTTTTCGGACATAACTCGATAGCATTTTTAATAGAAGTAACAACCAAGCAGCCTTCTGGGGCTGTATATTTAGGGTTGTGTGTAATAATAATATGTGTTCTGTTGGGTAACATTTTAGGAAGACTTTCAAAGGTTTTTCTTCCCATAATTATATAATGTCCAGATGTCAAATCTTTAAACCTTTTAAAATCATTAGGCAAATGCCATAGTAAATCATTGTTTTTTCCTAACTCGTTATTATTTCCTACAGCAGCAATAAGTACTATCATGTATTTTGTTTTTAAATGGATTTATGAATTATAAAAATGCATGGTCTATTATGTAAATCTATCGCTTGTTTTTTCCAGATATGCACCGGATATGTTTTAATATATTCGGTATCAAGAGTAATATCGCAAGCTACACACAATAAGGTGTTTGAGTTAAGAATGGCTAAAATATCTTCTAGTAATTTGTTGTTCCTATATGGTGTTTCGATAAATAATTGTGATTGATTTTTGTCGAAAGATAATTTTTCTAATGCTTTTAGACTAGTTTTTTTTGCGTCTTTATCAATGGGTAAATAACCATTAAAGGCAAAACTTTGTCCATTCATTCCAGATGCCATTAGTGCTAAAAGAATAGAAGACGGTCCAACTAAGGGTACAACTTGAATCCCTTTTTCATGAGCCATTTTTACTATTACGGCACCAGGATCAGCAACACCAGGACAGCCTGCTTCGCTCATTAATCCTATATTATTGCCTTCAAGCAACGGGGTTATAAATTCCTTGTACTCATCAGATTCTTTGAGGTGTTTGTTTAATGCAAACAATTTTAGTTCCAGTTGTTTTTTCTCTGGACTTACTAATTTGATAGATTTTCTAGCGGTTTTTTCATTCTCCACAATATAATAATCTACCGTATCGATAACTTTTTTGATTATATCAGGAAAAATATCGTTCGGATTTACCTCTCCCAAAGAGGTTGGTATTAAATAAAGTTTGCCTAAAGTTTTCATTAAATTACATTTTAAGATAAAAATCTTTGGTTAAAGCAATATATTCTGGAGTATAATCGTGTCTTTCTAGTTCTATAACTATTGTGTCGGGAGTAAACCCTTCTGTTTTTTTTCTGCCAAAGCATAATAAACTTCTTTTAAAATCAGAAGCTGGAGTGCCTTTTATATTTGTAATTTTTTCAGGATACAATTTGTATTGTAAGGCAATTGTACAAAACTTTTCGACTTCGGTATATGGAATAATAACGCATAAATTTCCATTTTCTGAGAGTAACAAATCACTTAACTCTATCAAATCTTCAAACGGCATGGCTTCTTGGAATCTTGCTAAGTTTCGCTGTTCGTTTGGTGAGGGATAATTTTCTGAATAAAAAGGAGGATTACAAACTATTAAATCATACTCGCAATCTGGATATTCTATCATATCTCTAACCGATGCATGGTAGCAAAATAGTCGGTCATTCCAATGCGAATTTTCAAAATTTTGCACCGCCTCTTCATAAGCCTCTTGTTCTATTTCTAAAGCATCTATTTGAGTAGCTTCACATCGTTGTGCAAGCATTAATGCAATAATGCCTGTTCCTGTTCCTACATCTAAAATACTATTTGCATAATTTTTTATAGGAGTCCAAGCGCCTAAAAGAACAGCATCTGTACCTACTTTCATTGCTGCTTTTTCTTGTATAACGGTAAATTTTTTAAACTGAAACACGAATGTATTTTTTAGTGTAAATATATTTTAAAATTCAGAAGTAAAAAATAATTTCACAGTTGGAAACTTACTTTGCGTCATTTGTATGGTAAAATCGCTATCGGCAAGAAAAACGAGCTGTTTGTATTTGTCGTATGCTAAATATTTTTGTTTTATACGCTTAAATTCTTTAAATTCTTCACTTTTAGCGTCGTCTGGTTTTACCCAACAAGCTTTATGTACGGGCAAATTTTCGTAAGTACATTTTGCTCCATATTCATGCTCTAGTCTATACTGAATTACCTCATATTGTAAAGCCCCAACAGTACCAATTACTTTTCGGTTATTGAATTCGAGAGTAAATAGCTGTGCAACACCTTCGTCCATTAATTGGTCAATTCCTTTTTCTAACTGTTTTGCTTTTAGAGGGTCGGCGTTATTAATATACCTAAAATGCTCTGGTGAAAAACTAGGAATTCCTTTGAAGCTTATTTTTTCGCCTTCGGTCAAAGTATCTCCAATTTTAAAATTGCCAGTATCGTGCAAACCCACAATATCTCCAGGATACGAAATATCTATAATTTCTTTCTTTTCGGCAAAAAAAGCATTTGGACTTGAAAATTTTAAGTTTTTTCCTTGACGAACGTGCAAATAAGATTTGTTTCTTTCAAATGTTCCTGAAACAATTTTAACAAAAGCGAGTCTATCTCTGTGTTTTGGATCCATATTCGCATGAATTTTAAATACAAACCCAGACATTTTTTCTTCCTCTGGCTTCACCAATCTTGTTTCACATTCTTTAGGTCTTGGAGTAGGGGCAATCTCTATAAAACAATCTAAGAGTTCTCTTACTCCAAAATTATTTAAAGCCGATCCAAAAAATACAGGCTGTAACTTTCCGTCCAAATAATCCTGTCGATTAAAGGGAGGATATACCTCTGAAAGTAATTCTAAATTCTCTCGCAGTGTTGTAGCGGGAATATCTCCTATTATTTTTTCTAAAACTGGACTTTGTACATCTTTAATCTCAATTACATCTTCAATATTTTTTCTATTATCGCCACTAAAGAGATTAATATTTTTTTCCCAAATGTTGTATATTCCTTTAAAATCATAACCCATTCCTATTGGAAAACTCATGGGCGTTACCACTAATCCTAATTTTTGCTCCACTTCGTCCATTAAGTCAAATGCATCTTTCCCTTCTCTGTCTAGTTTGTTTATAAAAACCAGAATTGGAATTTTTCGCATTCTACATACGGAGACAAGCTTTTCTGTTTGTTCCTCCACACCTTTCGCTACGTCTATTACTACAATAACGCTATCCACAGCAGTAAGAGTTCTAAAGGTATCTTCGGCAAAATCCTTGTGTCCTGGTGTATCCAGAATATTAATTTTTTTGTCCTTATATATAAAGGCTAAAACGGAGGTAGAAACCGAAATACCTCTTTGGCGTTCTATTTCCATAAAATCGGAGGTAGCACCTTTTTTAATTTTATTATTTTTTACGGCTCCAGCTTCCTGAATTGCTCCTCCAAAAAGTAATAATTTTTCGGTTAAAGTAGTTTTTCCAGCATCAGGATGCGATATAATTCCAAAGGTTCTTCTGCGTTCTATTTCTTTTAGAAAACTCATTTCTTATTGTGATTTTTTTGCAAAAATAATATTTATAAATAATTATTAATGAATTATCTAAATATAGTTTTAAACAATACTTTGTAAAAGTTGTAATACGAAAAGTATTTTAGGCTTTTTTTATCAAATTCTTAATTAGGAAAGGTATATTGCGAAGATTTGTTCTTCATTTTCGAATTTAAGATTACTTTTTATTTTCTTTTGTATAAAAGACAGGATTTGCATGTGAGTCTTTATCTAAAAAATAAAATTGGTCTATGCGACATTTTAAACTATTTACCACAGTATAAAAAAGATTTTTTTGTACTCTAGTATTTGGGTTTATTGAAAAGCTATAATATAAACATGTTTATGCTTGACCAGTTGGGCCAAAATTTAATGGAATAGGAGGATGTTCCACTTCTATAATTTTTCCATTAACGCTTTCAAAACGTTGTATATTGTCTGCCATTGCTTTTAATAACCTTTTGGCATGTTGTGGTGTAAGTATTATTCTAGATTTAACTTTAGCTTTTGGTACACCTGGCATTACATTTACAAAATCTAAAACAAATTCTGTATTAGAATGGTTAATAATAGCTAAATTTGAATAGATTCCATCTGCAATATGTTCCTCTAATTCTATATTTATTTGTCCTTGTTGATTTTCCATCTTTTTTAATTTAAAAAAAAAGATTCAAAGATTTTGAAGCCTTTGAATCTTTTTTGAAACAATAATTAATAATTATATTCTTCCTTAGTAATTGATAATTCATCATAAGAGGATTTTGATGCAACAATTGTATTGTCATATTCTCTCATACCTGTTCCTGCTGGAATACGATGTCCTACAATTACATTTTCTTTTAATCCTTCTAGATAATCAATTTTACCAGCAACAGCTGCTTCGTTCAGTACTTTTGTAGTTTCTTGAAAGGATGCGGCAGATATAAATGATTTTGTTTGTAACGATGCTCTTGTAATACCTTGTAGAACAGGAGTTGCAGTTGCGGTTATAATATCTCTAGCAACAACAAGATTCTTGTCAGTTCTTTTCAGCAATGAATTTTCATCTCTTAATTCACGTGGAGATATAATTTGACCAGGTTTTAAGTTGCTAGAATCACCAGCATCTTCTACCACTTTTAATCCATATAATTTATCATTTTCAACAATGAAATCTTTTGTATGAATCAATTGGTCTTCTAAGAATAGGGTGTCTCCTGGATCTTCTACACGTACTTTACGCATCATTTGTCTAATTACAACTTCAAAATGTTTATCATTAATTTTCACACCTTGTAGTCTGTACACTTCTTGAATTTCATTAACAAGATATTGTTGTACTGCTGATGGACCTTGTATTCTAAGAATATCATCTGGTGTAATTGCACCATCGGATAAAGGTACACCTGCTTTTACAAAGTCATTCTCTTGAACAAGAATTTGACTTGACAATTTAACTAGATATTTCTTGATTTCACCAAATTTAGATTCGATAACAATCTCTCGATTACCTCTTTTAATCTTTCCGAAGGAAACTACTCCGTCTATTTCAGAAACTACTGCAGGATTTGATGGATTACGAGCTTCTAAAAGTTCTGTAATACGAGGTAAACCCCCTGTAATATCTCCAGTTTTAGAAGAACGACGTGGAATTTTCACTAAAATTGTTCCAGCTTTAATTTTTTCACCATCATTTACCATTAAGTGTGCACCAACAGGCAAATTGTACGAACGAATAAGTTCGCCATCTTTTCCATAAATTAGTAAAGTTGGAATTAATTTTTTGTTTCTTCCTTCTGAAATTACTTTTTCTTGGAAACCTGTTTGTTCATCTATTTCCACCATAAAAGATTGTCCTTGCTCTAAATCTTCGTAAGCAATTTTACCAGTAAATTCTGATATAATTACTCCGTTATATGGATCCCATTTACAAATTAGGGTGCTTTTTTCTATTACTTGACCATCGGTTACATATATTGTAGATCCGTATGGAATATTATTAGTAGCTAGTAAAATTCCTGTTTTTTGGTCAATCAGTTTCATCTCTGTTGAACGAGAAATTACTACATTAATAGCATTTCCTTCCGAATCTTCACTTTTTACAGTTTTTAAGTCTTCTATTTCTAGACGACCACCAAATTTTGCTACTATGCTAGATTCTTCCGATATTCCTCCCGCAACTCCACCAACGTGGAAGGTACGTAATGTTAATTGTGTTCCTGGTTCTCCAATAGATTGTGCTGCAATTACCCCAACAGCTTCTCCTCTTTGTGCCATTCTACCAGTTGCAAGATTTCTTCCATAGCATTTAGCACAAATTCCTTTTGGTGCTTCACATACTAATGGGGAACGTACTTCTACTTTCTCAACTGGAGAAGCCTCGATAAGTTTCATGATTGCTTCAGTTATTTCTTGACCTGCTTCTATAAGAATTTCGTTTGTTAATGGATTTACCACATCATGTAGTACTACACGACCAAGTATTCTTTCTCCTAACGTTTCTACAATCTCTTCATTTTTCTTTAAAGCTGTAACTTCAATTCCTCTTAAAGTTCCACAATCTTCAATGTTTACAATCACATCTTGTGAAACATCGTGTAATCTTCGAGTCAAGTATCCTGCATCGGCAGTTTTAAGAGCGGTATCTGCAAGCCCCTTACGAGCTCCGTGTGTTGAGATAAAGTATTCTAAGATTGAAAGTCCTTCTTTAAAGTTAGAAAGGATAGGGTTTTCAATAATTTCTCCACCACCAGCTGTCGATTTTTTTGGCTTAGCCATCAAACCACGCATTCCTGTAAGTTGTCGAATTTGTTCTTTAGACCCCCTTGCACCAGAATCAAGCATCATATAAACCGAGTTGAAACCTTGTTGATCTTCACGGATATTTTTCATTGCTAATTCTGTTAATTGTGCATTTGCAGATGTCCAAATATCAATAACTTGGTTATAACGTTCGTTATTGGTGATTAATCCCATATTATAGTTTCCAGAAATGCCTTCCACTTGTTCTCTTGCATCTGCAATTAACTTGGTTTTCTGTTCTGGAATTTTAATATCTCCTAATGAGAATGACAATCCACCTTTAAAGGCAAATTTATATCCCATATCTTTAATATTATCCAGAAATGCTGCTGTAGTTGGCACATTTGTTACCGCAAGTATTTTTCCAATAATATCTCTTAAATTCTTTTTAGTTAAGACATCATTAATGTAACCTGCAGCTTCTGGAACCACTTCGTTAAATAATACACGTCCAGCAGTTGTCTGAATAATTTTGTAAACTAATTCATCATTTTCATTAAAGTCTTTTGCTCTAATTTTTACTCTAGCATTTAACTCTAATCTTCCTTCATTAAGAGCAATATTTACTTCTTCTGCAGAATAAAAAATCAAATCTTGCCCTAAAATAGGATGTTCTGGAGTAGAAATTCGTTCTTTGGTCATATAATATAGACCTAAGACCATATCCTGAGAAGGTACGGTAACTGGAGCTCCATTTGCTGGATTCAAGATATTATGTGAGGCCAACAGTAATAGTTGTGCTTCTAGTATTGCTTCTGGTCCAAGAGGTAAGTGAACTGCCATTTGATCTCCATCGAAATCCGCATTAAAAGCCGTACATACTAATGGGTGCAACTGTATAGCTTTTCCTTCAATTAATTTTGGTTGAAAGGCTTGTATTCCTAACCTGTGTAGTGTAGGAGCACGGTTTAGCAAAATAGGGTGTCCTTTAATTACATTTTCTAAAATATCCCAAACTACTGGTTCTTTTTTATCTATAATTTTCTTAGCAGATTTTACCGTTTTTACAATACCTCTTTCTATCAGTTTACGGATAACAAATGGTTTGTATAATTCGGAAGCCATATCTTTTGGGATACCACATTCGAATAATTTTAATTCTGGTCCAACAACAATTACGGAACGAGCAGAATAATCTACACGTTTTCCAAGTAAATTTTGACGGAAACGTCCTTGTTTTCCTTTTAGAGAATCAGACAAAGATTTTAAAGGTCTGTTCGATTCTGTTTTTACTGCTGATGCTTTACGAGTGTTGTCAAAAAGGGAATCAACAGACTCTTGTAACATACGTTTTTCATTTCGCAGAATTACTTCTGGAGCTTTAATTTCTACGAGTCTTTTTAATCTATTATTTCTAATAATTACTCTTCGGTATAAATCATTTAAGTCTGAAGTTGCAAAACGACCACCATCAAGAGGCACTAATGGTCTTAATTCTGGTGGAATTACTGGGATTACTTTCATAATCATCCATTCTGGCAAATTTTCTCTGTTTAAGTTAGATTCTCTAAACGATTCTACTACTTGCAATCTTTTTAGAGCTTCCGTTTTTCTTTGTTTAGAGGTCTCGTTATTTGCAGAGTGACGCAAATCGTAAGATAAAGTATCTAAATCAATACGAGCTAACAAATCCATAATACATTCTGCTCCCATTTTGGCAACAAATTTATTTGGATCAAAATCGTCTAAATATTGATTGTCAGCTGGTAAGCTTTCTAAGATATTTAAATATTCTTCTTCTGTTAAGAAATCTAATCTTTGGATTGATTCTCCTTCAGAGTTTTTTGCGATACCTGCTTGAATCACTACAAAACGTTCGTAGTAAATAATCATATCTAATTTCTTAGATGGTAATCCTAATATGTATCCAATTTTGTTTGGTAACGAACGGAAATACCAAATATGAGCAATTGGAACCACAAGGTTGATGTGCCCAACTCTATCACGGCGTACTTTTTTCTCAGTAACTTCTACTCCGCATCGGTCACAAATAATTCCTTTATATCGGATTCTTTTGTATTTTCCACAAGCACATTCAAAATCTTTAACTGGCCCGAAAATTCTTTCACAGAAAAGACCATCACGTTCTGGTTTGTGAGTTCTGTAGTTGATAGTTTCTGGTTTTAAAACCTCTCCTCTTGACTCTGCCAAGATAGATTCTGG
>DZCQ01000038.1:3041-14700 GCA_022730285.1 Flavobacterium psychrophilum | reverse complement strand
CAAGTTGCTTGGTCAGTAACTTCAGATAGACGCTGGAAAGAAAATATTGAGCCTTCTAATTTGGGGTTAAATTTCATTAACGATTTAAAACCTGTTTTCTATACACGTAAAAACGATGAATCTAAAAAAGTAGAATATGGCATCATCGCACAAGAATTGGAAGCATCTTTAAATAAATTTGGAGCTGATACCAACGGCATTATTACCAAAGACGATGAAGGAATGTACAGTGTTCGGTACAATGATTTATTAGCTCCAATGATAAAAGCCATTCAAGAACAGCAAGTAATGATTGAAGAATTAAAATCAGAAATACAAACTTTAAAAAATAAATAATTAGTAATATGAAAACATCAATAATAGCTTTAGCCAGTATTTTTCTTTTCGCCTTTTCGTGCGAAGGCGATAAAAAAGAAAACAAGTCAACAATGGAAGACGAACTCAATCAAGTAATTGATGAGAAAGTAATTTTAGCTAACGAATTTGAAGGGAAACTAGACGAATTACTTACACTCGAGTTAGCCGCCGAAACCAGTGGATACCCAGCTGCCGAAGCAAAGAAAAAACCCGATTCTGAAATCGAAAAAAAATACAACAAAATATCAATTGCTTATACTTGGGATAAATCAAATCGCATGCAAACAATTGAAGTGATGGGTAGAAAAATTGAAGCCCCAAAACCAGATAGAGTAGAATTAAGTTGGGTAAAAAACACCACTTTAGAACAATTCAAACACGATTATCACAATCCAACAGCTGAGGAGATAAAAAATGCAGAAGTAGCAATGAACAATAAAGCAAATGAATTAAATGCAGAAGGTAAGGCTTCAAAAGAACAAACTGATGTTGCAAATAGTATCGCTAAAAGTTCTATCTCCAAATTTAAAGTAGAAGAAGTTCCTAATCTTGGAACCTATTCGATTTTTGTAAATAGTGGTATTATGGGTGTAACCACAAGAGATTTAAAAGTTTTTTATAAAGGACTTTCGTTTACTCTTGGAGTAGATTTATCTGATGATGTTAAGTTTAATGACAAAAAAGCAATTGAATTAGCTAAAAAAATAATTGATCAAAAACTCAAATAGTATGAAGAGGATAATTTTAATTGTATTTTTTGTTTTTAGTTCTCAAATTAATGCACAAATTAAATTTTGGAACACAGATGCTGGTTCCAACATGCCTAAATTTGAAGTAGAATACCAAACAAAAACCACCATTTTTATGAAAGTAGGTTACGATGTAAAACCGTTATATGTTTTCAATAAAACCGCACCTCAAGTATATAATGGTGATGGTAGAACAAAATATCAAATGACTGTTGAAACAACTGATAATATAGCAAAAAGGAAATTTGAAATTAGTTATACTTTTTATCGCCAAACCAACAGTTATTTGGGCTATATAAAAGCTACTTATAGCTATAAAGACCAGCGTCGTCCAACCAAAGTATTTGAAGAAAATTTTGAAACTGTAGTTAATCCTTAACTAAAAAAAACAAAATCATGAAAAAAATAATAGTAGTAATAATTGTATTTTTTGCAATTCAAACACAAGCTCAATTAGTGCAAGGCGAAATAAAAATAAACGAACAATCTAAAACCGAAATTAGTCTAAAATCTAACAAAATTGTGAATTTATATGCTGCTTTTAGAGAGCAAAAACACAAAATCAATTTTGTATTTACTGGAACCGACCTTCCGATGAATGAAGAAAAACAAGAAGTGGTTCAATTTGTTTTTAATACCATCGTAAAAAGAGATGGAAAAATTTTAGGAAATAGTAAAAGAAGTCCAATTCCGTTTTTTCCTGGCGATATGCTCATGCCTGTTGAAACCTTCGATTTCATTTCTATTTTATCTAATATTCAAACCAATACCAATGATAAAATTTCCGAAATTCCATCAGGTTCTTATGAAATTATTTTAGAAGCAAAAGCATTAAACATCAAAGGTGATATTGCTCCAGCACGATTTTATTTAAAAATTCAATAAAATGAATAAACTGTTTTTCATGCTCATTTCTGTCTTGTTTTTTTCTTGTAAAAAGGATTCTAAACCAGTTTTAGAAAACGAATTTGTTGCAAATACAGAATCAATAGAAGTTATAAAGCCAAAAGATTCTATAGCTTTTTTTGAAAATGCACTAATTTATCAATATGAGCAAAATGAGGTAAAAGAAGAGCTTTGGTTGTATGTAAACGAGCAAAAAAAAGAAATACTTTTTGTGCCAAATGATGATATGATTCAAGCTGTAATATCTTATCCTGATGGAACATACAAGATATTTGGAACCAATGAAAAAGGAGAAAAAGTAATCTTAACGCAAAAAATTCCGGCTATTTTTGGAGAAGCATTAGAAGATAAGGTTTTAGAAAAAATGGTGGAAACAAAAACTATTTCGCAAAAAAACATTCAACAAAAAGACCTTATTTGTAATGGATATATTATGAAATATCTAAAAATGGAAGGTAGCGAAATTCTTTTTGCTACTACTCAACTTCCAATTAATAGTTTTCAAGTATATGGATTTTCACGTCTAGATGGCGATTGCAAGATTCCTATTAATTTAGATTTTATAAATGTATTCCAAAAAAATCAATTAATTACACACATTGATCGTGAAGATTTTTATTTACAACTTCTTAATTATGGTCCAAATCCGTATGAATTTAATACAAAATCTTACAAGTAATATTAGGTTAGTTTTTTTTAAACCGTTACACTGTAAAAAGTTGACGGTTTTTTTATGTTTAATGTTTACCTTTTTTAAAAAGTGACACTAACAAGAAAATTTTAAACTAACAATTATGAAAAAAGTAATCTCTATTTTAATTTTATCCATCGTTTTATTTTCTTGTAGCAAAGACGATGAACCAACTCCAACTCCAATCGTTCAAAAAACTTATGTCTTAAAAGGCTTATTCAAAGTAAGCATTTCTAATGTTTCTGCACCAGAAAATTTTCTATTTGAAGAAGGACGAGTTTTTTGGGGAAACGAAGGTGGAAATATTCATACTACTATTGAAACAGGAAGTAATTTATATAATAATTCGGCTCCATATATTTTTAATGCAAGCACAAATACCATCAAATTTGATTATTTTGGCGATACTTGGGAAGCTACTTACGAGCCAACCACAGGAAAAATTGTAAATGGTGTTGTAAAAACGCAATTAGGACAAACGGTAAAATCATTTAGTGGCATCAAATATATTCCTGGTGCTTCTGGAAACGATCTTTTTGTAGGACATTGGAAAGGATTTTATGGTAGTGGTACCAATACGCCTTCTTCGCCTTTCTCATTTATCATAGAAAACGGAACTTTAACGGTGGTAAAAACTTATAGTAATACACTTACCTGCCAAAATCAAATTAATACAGGTTTATCTTTAAACGCACCTTTAATCAATGACAAAACCATTTCAAGCATTTATCAATATATTGGTTCCAATACTTTTTCTATTCAAGCTACTTATAATCCAACCACAAAAAAATTGGAAGGCACTTATGGAAGCGGAATAGCTGTTTCAGGTGGCGGAACATTTGTTATGGAATCAAAAAATATCGATTAATTTAAAAAACTAAATCAATAAAAAAAATGAAAAAAATAATCACAATTCTTGCCTTGTCAATCGTTTTGTTTTCTTGTAGCAAAGACGATGAACCAATATCTCAGTCACAAGCATTAGTTAAAGTAATTGATAAAATTGATGTTAAAATAGCATCAGGTAATTTTCTGCCCAATACAAATACTACTCGATTTTCATATAATGAATCTAAAGAAATTTCTAAAATAGAATATATTAGTAACGGAAATTTAGAATACAGCTATACCTATACTTATCAAAATAATATTCCTGTTTCTTCTATGTATGAGTTTCCTGGTGGAGGTGACCCAATCTATGAAGTTACGTATGGTTATACAAATAACAAATATGCAAGTTATTATGATGCCTACTATAATACAACAACTACTTTTTCATACAACAATCAATTTAATCAATATACAAATACAGATTCAAATAACAGTTACATTTTAAATCAGAATGATGATATTGTTTCTAAAAGATTAAATACGTTTGGGAATGAATTTGCATATAGTTTTGATACTTCAAAGAAAGGACCTCTTTACAATGTGAAAAACAAAAAATTTATTCCTATATTATGGTATGGACTATCAAGTTTAAAAACTAACGAGATAACTAATTACCCAGTAACAGCTATTTTTGACGATAATTTAGCTCAAAACAATCCATTTGTTAATACTTATGATGCCGATGGATTTGTTACTAAATCTGTTTTTACAATTAATAATGGAAATCAAACTTATGAAATAACCTACACTTATAAATCAATATAAAAATGGAAAGTAAAGACATTCAAGGAAAAGACATTGCACTAATAAGTTATTTAACGCTTATAGGTTTATTAATTGCATTTGTAATGAATAACGACAAAAAATACGAGTTTGCCAAATTTCATATTCGTCAAAGTTTAGGTGTTTTTCTTTCGGCAATAGCACTCAGTTTTATTGGGATTATTCCTGTTTTAGGTTGGTTAGTTTGGATAGTTGGCATTTTTGTTTTACTCTATATGTGGATTATTGGACTTATGAACGCCATCAACGGAAAACAAGAAGTTGTACCCATTTTAGGCGAAAAATATGCCGAAATATTTAAAAATTTATAAACTATAACAAATTAAAAACTGCTATTATGAAGAAGATTACATTTTTGCTTACATTTTTGCTGTCTATCAATAGTACATTTTCTCAATATAATTTTGAGCAATTAATTTCATATTCGGGTTCAACAGGTGGCACACCAAATTATTTTACAATTTTTAATAATATGCTTTATTATTCAAGTGCTAGTAATCCAAGTTCTTCCAATTTTGAATTATGGAAATCAAATGGAAATCAAAACGGTACATATCAATTTGCCGATATTAATTTGGGATATCCAGGCTCAAACCCACGAGATTTTATGGAATATAATAGTTATTTATATTTTACCGCAGAAGTTTTTGGAGTTACAGGTAGAGAATTGTATAGAACAAATGGCACAACAACAGAACTATTTAAAGATTTTAGATTAGGTGCTGAAAGCGGATTTGATTTTGGACCAAACTCCCATCAATTTGTTGTTATTAATAATATTATGTACTTTTTTGCTCGCGAAGATGATTATGGTTACGATTTATGGAAAACCGATGGTACAGTTTCTGGTACTCAAAAACTGTTGGAATTAAATAGTTTTAACTTGGGTTTAAAAGACTATTTTTTTGAACTAAATGGCGATTTAATATTTCTAATGGATGATGATAATGATGCAATAATAGGTAATGAACTTTATAAATATTCTGTAGCAACTAATACTGTGAGTTTGGTTAAAGATATTCATCCATCAAATTCAAATACATCAGAAATTCATACTCGTTTTATAACAAAATTTGACAATAAATTATTTTTTAGAGCTTACAACGGAGCTGAGGCAAAATTATATGTAACCGATGGAACAGAAGCGGGAACTTATTTCGTAAATAATGAAATTCCAATTAATTATACAAATCCTGGTCAATTACATGTTTTTAATAATGAATTATACTTTATTGCAACAGTTAGTGGTTTGGGAATCGATTTATATAAATGTAAAAAGGATATTTTAGATATTGATCAAGATGGTAATTATGAAGATTATGTACTAGAGTTGGTGCATGATTTTAATTTTGGCGGAAATAATAATTTGCAACCTTTTGTAGATTATTTACTTACTGGAGTACCACCTGTTTTTTTAGAGCATAATAACGAACTTTATTTTGCAGCCAGAGAACAAAATGCTCCAAATAATGGGAACAATTATCAAATTTATAAAACCAATGGAACAACAACTCAAATTGCTTTTACCATTGATGAAACGCAAATGGGTGCTGCAAACGACCCTTTATATTTATTGAAATCTTTTGATAATAAACTCTTTTTCACAATCAAAGGTGTAGGAATGCCCACAAATCAATTGTGGGTTACAAATACTGCTAATGGTTCAGTAACGCGATTAACAGATTATTATGGTTTAAATAGCCAACCTCAAGATGTTTCTTGGAGTGTCAAAAACAGACCAATAGCATATAATAACGAGTTGTTTTTTAGAGCATCAACAAATAATGAGGGCACTGAATTATGGAAAATTTCAAGTGGAAGTTTATCAACAGAACCTATCGAGAAAGACAATAAAATTTCCATCTATCCAAACCCTACATCAAATGTTATTAATATTCAAATAAATAAAACTAATAATTTTAGTATAAAAATTTACGATGTAGTAGGCAAACAAATCAGCATCTATAAAAACCAAAAAACCATTGATCTTTCTGATTTTAGGTCAGGAATATATTTAGTTAAAATAATTGATTTAGAAAATAATCAAACTACAGTCAAAAAAATAAATAAGCTGTAGAGATAATTCACGTTTGTTTGTAAAGTCCTCATTTTTCTTTTTTTTGAATATGAGGATTTTTTATTTGTTAAATCTAAGTTTTTTAGATGTAATTTATGAGTTTTTATGTAGTATGAACCTTTGTATGTAGAATACTTAACTTGTTGATATTGATTTAGTTATTGTTTGTGTGGTATTTTTTATTTTTCTAATATAAAATTTTGTCCCATTGTTTATATATTAATAAAATTAAATATTTACTTTTGGCATATTTTTTATAATAAATTATATGAGTGCTTCTACAAATCACAATTTACATAGCAAACTTTCTGTTGGTGGAATTTTAGTAACTTTAGGAATTATATTTGGAGATATTGGAACTTCGCCTCTTTATGTAATGAGTGCAATAATTGGAAAGTATAATATAGTGCCAGAAGTTGTACTAGGTGGTATTTCAGCAATTTTTTGGACACTAACACTACAAACAACTTTAAAATATGTATTTATCACACTATCTGCGGATAACCATGGGGAAGGTGGGATTTTTGCATTATATGCATTAGTTAAAAGGACAAAAGTTAAATGGCTTATAGTGCCTGCCATTGTAGGAGGAAGTGCTTTACTGGCAGATGGAATTATTACACCTCCTATTTCTGTTTCTTCTGCGGTAGAAGGGATAAAAATTTATTTCCCAAAAATAAATACCATTCCAATTGTTATTACCATTTTAATAGTTTTGTTTGGAATACAGCAATTTGGAACTAAAATTGTTGGCAAATTTTTTGCTCCAATGATGATTTTGTGGTTTGGAATGCTAGCAATACTTGGAGCAGTTCAAATTTCTGGAAATATGGAAGTTATTAAAGCAGTAAACCCATATTACGCATACAAACTATTAAGTATTCACCCAGAAGGATTTTACGTTTTAGGATTTGTGTTTCTATGTACCACAGGAGCAGAAGCATTATATTCTGACATGGGACATTGCGGGAGAAAAAATATACGAGTAAGTTGGGCTTTTGTAAAAACTGCTTTATTATTAAATTATTTTGGACAAGGAGCTTATCTAATAAATCATCAAGGTGAAACATTAAAGTCCATTAATCCTAATAACACCAATCCCTTTTATTTAATTATGCCAGATTGGTTTCAGCCATTTGGAATTATAATTGCGACCATGGCAGCTGTTATTGCTTCACAAGCCTTAATAAGTGGGTCTTTTACATTAATAAACGAAGCCATGAGATTAAACTTTTGGCCTAAGGTGCGTATAAAATATCCAACAGATCAAAAAGGGCAATTATACATTCCATCTGTAAATTGGTTATTACTTGCAGGTTGTATAGGAATTGTATTGCATTTTGAAAAATCTAGTAATATGGAGGCTGCTTATGGACTTGCCATTGTGTTGTGTATGATTATGACAACATTATTACTTACCTATTTTATGATTATAAAAAGAACAAAATTATATCTCATTTTACCACTAATTTTGCTTTATTTAGTTATAGAATCTAGTTTTTTAATTGCTTGTCTAGATAAATTCCCTCATGGAGGATATGTCACAATACTAATTGCCATAGTTTTAATTTTTATAATGACAATATGGTTCATGGCTAAAAAAATTAGCAAAAACTATACTAAAGTTGTAAAAATTGATTCTTACAAAAAAGTATTAGCGGAGTTAAGCATAGACCTTTCTATTCCAAAATATGCTACCCATTTAGTATATATGACTAATGCCAATAGAGTAGATGAAATTGAAGAAAAGGTAATGTACTCAATTATGCAAAAAAGACCCAAAAGAGCCGATTTATATTGGTTTGTGCACGTTAATGTAACCAACGAACCTTACAAAAGAGAATATAAAGTAACCGAAATTATTAAAGATGACTTATTCAGAATCGATTTTAATCTTGGTTTTAGAGAGCCTACCAAAATAAATTTAATGTTCAAAACCGTATTACATGACATGGTTAAACGAGGTGAGGTGGACATTACGAGTAGATACGAATCATTAAGTAAAAATAATATTATAGGAGATTTTAAATTTGTACTTTCCGAGAAGTTTTTGTCAAACGACAGTTTTATGCTTTGGCATGAAAAATTAATTATGGATACTTATTTCTTTATCAAAAAATTAAGTTTATCTGAAGAACAAGCTTTTGGTTTGGATAGTAGCTCTGTTAAAGTAGAAAAATTTCCATTAGTTTTGCATGCACCAGAAAAAATACATTTAAAAAGATTAGAATAGTATCTAATGATTTCATACAACCCAAAGGACTGGTTTACATTTATTTTTAAATTTCATAATTCTGATACTTTTAAAAAATTAGCGTTGGTTATGCTTGGAATAGCAATATATTCAGCAATAATTACCTATTTTATTAAAGATTATTATAATTTGCCCGAAAATCACTTTCTAAAGAATATCACTATCATGCACACCATGCTAGGTTTTGTTATTTCCTTGCTACTAGTTTTCAGAACAAATACGGCTTACGACAGATGGTGGGAAGGGAGAAAACAGTGGGGAGAATTAGTAAATAATAGTCGAAATTTAGGATTAAAAATATCTTCCATTCTCAAAGATAAAGAAGATATACTTTTTTTTAGAAAAATAATACCGTATTATGCTCATATTTTAGATTTGCATTTAAAAAACCACTCTGTAACAGAAGAATTGTTTGAGGAATTTGACTTAGAATTAGAACAAAAAAAGCACAGACCAAATCAGGTTGCAAAATTATTATTCAAAAAAATTTCCGATTTACAACAAAATAGTAAAATAACTCCAGAGCAATTGCTCTATATTAACCATGAAGTTAGCTCATTTACTAATGTTTGTGGAGCTTGTGAACGAATAAAAAACACGCCAATCCCATTCTCTTATGATACTTTTATAAAAAAGTTTATTTTTTTCTATACTATGACACTACCTTTTGGGTATATATTTTATTTAGGGTATTATTCCGTTCCGATAGTTGTTTTTATATTTTACATATTAGCAAGTTTAGAATTAATTGCAGATGAGATAGAGGATCCTTTTGGGACAGATGAAAATGATTTACCTACACAAAAAATTGTAGAAAATATTAAAAAAAATATTGAAGAGATTCTTATTTTACCCTAAAATAGTATCTAGTATAAGTAGTACAAACGATATAATGTCGTATTTTGAATTACACGAAATTACATAAAATATTGATTTTTAATCATTCAAAATTCATTTTAACCCTTTTGACTTTACACCTTTTAAAACTTTCGACTTACTTAGTATAATTTATTGTTGGCGGGTTCTAAAAATAAATTTACAGAAAAAGCTAATTTTTAGAACCCACCTGTAACGATTCCCATATTTTAACAGCACATTTTTCGCCATCAATTGCAGCAGATATTATTCCTCCAGCATATCCAGCTCCTTCTCCACAAGGATAAAGTCCTTTAATTTGTAAATGTTCTAATGTAATTTTGTCTCTTGGGATTCTAACAGGCGATGAGGTTCTACTTTCTGGTGCGTGCAAAATTGCCTCATTGGTCAAGTAACCTTTCATGGATTTTCCAAATTCAGTAAACCCTTCCCGTAATATTTGTGTTAAAAAAGAAGGGAAAACTTGTCCCATTTCCACCGAAGTTGTCCCAGGAACATAAGATGTCTTGGGAATAGAGTTTGATATTTTAGACTGCGTAAAATCTATCATACGTTGGGCAGGTACTTTTTGCGATTGCTCTTCTTTATTATTAGAATTAGAATTTTTTGCTAATAGCCATGCTTTTTGTTCAATACTCTTTTGAAATTCCATTCCTGCCAAAGCACCAAATTTAGCAAAAGGCTTAAAATCTTCTAGTTTTAATTCAACCACAATCCCAGAATTTGCAGTTCCTTGATCTCTTTTAGAAGGCGACCAACCATTTGTAACTACTTCTCCTGGAGCAGTTGCACAGGGAGCAATAACGCCTCCTGGACACATGCAAAAAGAATACATACCTCTGCCATTTACTTGCTTTACAATAGAATATGGAGCTGGAGGGAGATATTCTCCTCTGTAATCACAAGAATATTGTATTTGATCTATTAACGATTGCGAATGTTCTGCACGAACTCCTAATGCAAATGGTTTTGCTTCAATTAGTATTTTTTTTTGGTCTAATAATTCATAAATATCTCTTGCGGAATGCCCTGTTGCCACTATAATTTTAGAAGCATTTATAGTCGCTCCATTTTCTAATACCACTCCATCAATGGCATTATTTTTTATAAGAATATCTGTTACTTTTGTTTCAAAATGAACTTCTCCTCCCATTTCTATAATTTTTTCTCTAATATCTTGAATTATTTGTGGCAATTTATTAGTTCCAATGTGTGGGTGGGCTTCTATTAAAATATCTGGTGTAGCACCAAAGGCAACTAATAATTGCAGGATTCTATCTATGTCACCTCTCTTTTTTGATCGAGTATATAGCTTCCCGTCTGAGTATGTTCCGGCTCCGCCTTCTCCAAAGCAATAGTTAGAATCAGGATTAACAATCCCATCAATGTTTATAGATTTTAAATCTCTACGGCGACCACGAATGTCTTTTCCACGTTCTAAAACGATTGGTTTTAAACCTAATTCTATTAATTGTAAGGCTGCAAAAAGTCCTGCGGGTCCAGCTCCAATTACAATGATTTCTTGCGAATTTGTTACATTTTTGTAATTAGGAAGCTCCTCTTTTGTTTTTTCATAAGCCTCACCTTGCAAGTAGATGTTTACTTTTAGGTTAATTTTTAATGCCTTTTGACGGGCATCGATAGAGCGTTTTAAGATTACAATTTGCTGAATATCTTGAACAGAAACTTTTATTTGTTTAGATAAATGTTCTTTTAATAAATGTTCTTTTGCAGCAATAATAGGTGAAACTTGAAGTAGGAGTTCTTGGGGCATTTGTTATTTTTTACAAAAATAACAAATATTCTTCATTTCATTATTTTTAGTGCTATTTTTAATTTCTCTTAGTATCTTTGTAATATGCAAAAAATAAAATTAATTTGGGATTTTCGTGGAGAAGTTGCAAAAAAAACTGCGGAACATCATAAAATACATTTACAAGAATTTTTAGAAAAAGAAAATCATTTACTGGTGCAAACAGGTTTTGAAGCTTTGAGCAATATGCATTCTATCGCTTATATAATAATAAATAAAGAGAATTTAAAATTATTTAGAGATATTTTAAAGCCACATCGAG
>DZCQ01000038.1:0-2941 GCA_022730285.1 Flavobacterium psychrophilum | reverse complement strand
ATAATAAATAAAGAGAATTTAAAATTATTTAGAGATATTTTAAAGCCACATCGAGCAGAAATTGCAGAATAATAATTTAGTTTTTCAATAAAATTTGTTAAGTCTCTTATTCTATTTACCCGCACTAGTTGCTATTACAAATTTTAAATTATTTCGAACGCCAATTTGTAATAAATCTACAAGATCTTGCACTTGTAAATTATAAGGAATTCGAACAACAATTGCTTGCTCCTTATTATTTCCAATTTTAGCAAGTAGTTGTTTCTCTATATCTGCAAACGAAACTTCTTGTTTGTCAATGTAATATAATTTTTGTTCTGTTACTGAAAGGGTAATTAATTGTTTATTTGTTTTCTCGCTAGTTTTAGCTTTTGGCAATGTCATTTTAATTACATTTGGATTTGCCAAAGTAGAGATTATTAAAAAAAACAGCAATAGAAAGAACATAATGTCACTTAATGACGATGTTGCTATTTCTGCATGAAATCGTTTATTTCGTTTTATTTGTGGCATGATTTGGTCTTTGAATAATGTTAACAAATTCTAATACATGGCGTTGTATATTTAAAGAAAAACTATCAATAACTCCATTAAATAAATGATAAGCAGAATAGGCAATAATTCCTACTAAAAGTCCTGCACCGCTACTAATCATCTTTTCATACAAACCTCCAGAAATGTTTCCTATACTTATATTTTCGGTGATAGAAATGCTATAAAATATTTTTATAACTCCACTAATAGTTCCAATAAAACCTAGTGTTGGGGCTATTCCTGCAATAAGTCCCAAATGTCCTAAGCGTCTTTCCATTTGCCCAATTTCTATATTTGCTACCTTTTCCATGTTCGATTCAATTTCAGAAATAGGCCTTCCGATTGTGTAAATCCCTTCTCTTATAACGTTTCCAGATGCAGTTTTATCTCTTTCGGCAGTAGCAATAGCAAGTTCAATATTCCCTGAATTTAAATGAATTCTAATATCTTTCATTAAATGCATATCATATTTGGTTTGTTTTTTTAAGTACATATATCTTTCTATTATTACATAGATGGTATAAAACAAAAGCAAAGCAATTGGGATTAAAAAAAAACCCCCTTTTAGTATAAATTCTAATACAGATATCTCATTGTCTTTTCCAATATTTTCAATAACGGCAGATGACGCTGCTTGAATACTATCTGTTTGAGTTTGTAAAAAAAATCCAATCATGTGTTAAAATAATTATTTGTTTAATAAAAAATCTCACTTTTGCATTCAAAGATAATTTTCTATATACAATTAAACTAGAAAATACGTTATTTATTTTATTTAGAACAAAAAAATATAAGTTTATGACTTATCAAGAAACAACAAAATGGCTTTTTGAAAAACTACCAATGTACCAAATGCAAGGAGCTGTTGCTTATAAAAAAGATCTAACCAATACAATTCAGTTACTTGATCATCTTAAAAATCCAGAGAAGAGTTTAGAATTTGTACATGTAGCTGGCACAAACGGAAAGGGTTCTACCTCTTCTATGCTTGCTTCTATTTTGCAAGAAGCTGGCTATAAAGTTGGGTTATATACTTCTCCACATTTAAAAAATTTTACAGAAAGAATTAAAATTAATGGCATTCCTATTGAAGAAGATTTTGTAACGCGTTTTGTAAAAGAAAACAAACAGTTTTTAGAAGACAATAATCTAAGCTTTTTTGAAATGACCGTTGGCATGTCTTTGGGTTATTTTAAAGATAAAAATATAGATATTGTTATTATGGAAGTAGGCATGGGAGGAAGGTTAGATTCTACAAATGTTATCACACCGTTAGTATCTGTAATTACAAATATAGGCTTAGACCATATGCAATTTTTAGGAAATACAATTCAGGAAATTGCTTCCGAAAAAGCAGGAATTATAAAGCCAAATATTCCAGTAGTTATTGGAGAATATTGTGCCGAATCTAAACCTGTGTTTTTAGAAAAAGCAAAAGAGTGTAACGCTATAATTTACTTTGCATCGGATACAATTTCAAAAAGCTACACAACAGATTTGATGGGAAACTATCAAGTTCATAATGTAAAAACAGTATTGCAAACCATTGGTGTTTTAAAATCTACTTTTGTTATTTCTAGTAATTCTGTAAAAAAAGGATTGCTTAATGTGATAAAAAACACAGGTTTGTTAGGTCGTTGGCAGCAAATTAATTCTGCTCCAAAGGTTATTTGCGATACAGCACACAATGCTCATGGACTAAAAACAGTATTAAATCAGGTTTTAAATGAAAAGTTTGATGCCCTTCATATTGTTTTAGGAGTGGTAAACGATAAAGATTTGGATAGTATTTTGCCATTATTCCCAAAAAACGCAAAATATTATTTTTGTAGTCCAAATATTTCTAGAGGATTAGATGTTTTAGTTTTACAAAAAAAAGCAAAAGAATATGGCTTGATTGGTCTATCATATATTTCTGTTTCAGAAGCTTATAAAATTGCGTTGCGAGATTCTAACTCTATTGATTTTGTTTATATTGGAGGAAGTACCTTTGTTGTTGCAGAAGTTTTATGAATTTTATTTTGGATAATTAAAAAATAGCTGTATCTTTGCACTCCAATTAAGGGCGATTAGCTCAGCTGGTTCAGAGCACCTCGTTTACACCGAGGGGGTCGGGGGTTCGAACCCCTCATCGCCCACAAAAAAATCCGTAAAGTCTTTGAAATCAAAGGTTTACGGATTTTTAAATTCTATTTCTCTGGAAATCTTCCCGAAAACAGATGTTTGAAATTGACCAAAGTATAATAGAATCCGTTTTTACAGTAAAAATAAAAAGTTTTAGTCAAAAGTTGTTACCCAAGTTATCCTAACTGCACAATATCAATAAATATAGTATTTAGCAATTTTTTTTAGTTTTAAATTTACTTACCACTATGTTACAGCAATAGCATGGAATTATATTCTCTGT
>DZCQ01000037.1 GCA_022730285.1 Flavobacterium psychrophilum | reverse complement strand
CTCTTTGCGTAAACGCTCAGCATCGGCTATGGCTTTTGCTTTGTCTTGTTCTGCTTTTAATTTAGCATCAATTGCTGCTTTTGTTCTTGCGTCTGCTAATTCTTTCTCTTTGCGTAAGCGTGCAGCTTCTTGCTCTGCTTTGCTTTTTCCTTGAAGTGCAGCTAATCTATCTTGTTCTGCTTTACGTAGTGCGGCATCAGTAGCGGCTTTTGCTTTTGCATCTGCTAGTTCTTTCTCTTTACGTAAACGTACAACTTCGGCTCTTGCTTTTGCTTCGGCTGTTTTTTTAGCTAACAAATCATTTCTTTCTTTTTGTAATTCAGCAGGCGATTTTTTGTTTACAAGTGCTTTTTTAGTCCCTGGATTGGTTATTTTTGTTGCTTTTACAATTGGTTTATAGTCTTCGAAATCCCCATATCCAAGGATTTTGTATGCTAAAATTATTTCATGAGATAGACCAAAATTAGAAAAATTTCCTAATCCTTTTTCCACGGTGTAACCAATAGATAGTTTTTTAGCAATAGTAAATCCTACTCCTGCAGAAGCTCCATAGAGGCTATTATAACCAGCTTGAACCCAACCTGCTTTTGGTGCATTTAGTAATAAATTAGTAGAAAAAATAGTTTTGCCTTTTGCAGCTTCTCCTTTCAAAATCATTGAAAACTTACCATTTTCAAAAAGCCCGGTGCTATACATATAGCCTGTGTACATGATATGTCCTTCAAAACTTTTAGTCGGATCGTCATTAACAATTCCTGACCCCGAAAAGTTATAGAAAAAGATATTGTTGGCAGATATTCCAAAATCCATAAACCCTGTATTATAATTGATACCCGGATTGATAGTTGCTAGCGAATTTTTTGGTACATTTTGAATACTAGGATCTGTTTGTGTTGTAATTGCCTTACTTGCATTTAAACCACTATTTACATAAGCTAGATTTAATCCAAATGTAAAATTACTGTCGTTAGAAAGTTCAATATTTCTAGCAAAATTTCCTACAAGGCCAAAAGTTGTTAGCAAGCCATAATTTCGTTGGAATAATCCAAACCCTATACTATTATAGTCTCTAAATTTTCCAGAATAACTTGCAAAATAAGCTTGAGGTGCATTTTCAAAGCCAGAAAATTGTCTTTTGGTATAAAAGCTAACAAAAGATTCGTCTTCTCTTACAAAACTAAAAGTTGGATTGATTAAAAATTTATTAAATTTTAATGAGTTTTTAGCAGGTACATCAAAAGAAACTATTCCATCACCATTTTGAGCATGATTTACGAATGTGATACCTAAAAATACTATAAAAAAAATAAACTTTTTTCTCATTTTTGTTTTTTGTATGTTGCTAGTTTCTTTAATTTTAACTAGATATAATTTTAATTGTCCTTATTTTACAACCGTTATAGAACCTTTTTTAGCAATCGAACCATCTTTAGTGATTATATAATAATAAACTGGATTTACATTTGTAAATGTTATTTCTTTCTCCGGCCAATTATTAAGATAATTAGTTGTTTGCAAGGCTATTTCGCCTATTGGACTAACAATCATAATCTCGGTATTCGCATTGGAGTATTCAGAAGGAATTTGCCAAGTATCATTAATAGTATCTCCATTTGGACTTATCAAATTAGGAATGTTTGTTGGATTTACCCCTTCTTTTAATTCAAAAAGAAGTTCTTTGGAAGAGATACAGCCAGTAGTTTGATTTACTTTAACTTTATAATGTCCTGGTACTGTTGTCGAGTAACTATTTGTGATAGCTGTAGAGATTAGAGATCCTGATAAATACCATTCAAAAGTTGGACTTGCTGCATCGGTAGAAACGTTAATTGTGTTGGAATTTCCTGCTGTAAAAATATTAACCAATGGTTCTTCAAGTACATCTACAGTTGCGTTAAAATTATCAATACCTAAAACAAATGGAGGCGTAGTGGAAGAACAACCACCCTGATTTACATCTACTTGATAAGAACCAGCAGCACTTGTAGAATACGTATTAGCGGTAGCACCTACTATTAACACCCCGTCTTTAAACCATTTATAATTATACCCTGATGTAGTGCTAAGTATTGTACTCCCTGAGGAACAAAGTGTGGATCCTGCACTAGAAGTTATAGCAAAACTACCACCAGAAGCAGCAGTATTAACAGTTATATAAGGAGAATATCCGAACGCTCCGTATGTACAAGCACCATAATCAACTGCTACACTATATGTCCCTGGTGTACTGATGGTTATGAAAGAACCGATTTCTCCAGGAATAACATTACTTGGATTTCTAGTACCATTATACCATATATATTTTAAATAAGAATAAGCCAAAGGGGAATTAGGATTAACCGAAGGCGGATCTATGGCTAGAGTAATACTCCCTCCAGAACAGATACTAATAGTATTACCACTATTAGAACCACCATTAATACTAAAAGAATCATTAATTATTAAATAATGCATAGGGATAAATGTAGAATTTGTAGCTGTACTTGCTGGAGAAGTACTACGCATTCTAAATTTATAATTGTCCGACCCAACAATTGAAGATGGAATAGTAAAGTTTATAGTAGCAGGGAAGGTAGTAGTAGTTAAAGTTCCCATTACAACTGCAGACATAAAATTTCCTGTTGCATCTGAACGTTCTAATATAAATTGATTACCAGACCCTTGAGCACCTGTAAAAGTAAATTGTGCTGTATAAGAAAGCGAAGTAGAATTAGAGCAAATTTTTGTTGCTGCAAGAATAGGAGCAGAAACTTGTGCTTTTAGGTAATTTATAAAAAACAAAAAAAATGCAGAATACAAAAATATATTTGTATTAAATGAGTTGATGGTAGTTCTTTTTTGCATACAATGTTCTTTTTTAGTATTTATACTCTCCTGAAAATTATTTAAGCAAGGAAAATCCATTAAAAAAAATTCTTTAATGGATTTTTACATAATAATGTATTTATTATTTTGCTGCCGCTGTGATTTTACTTAATTTTATTCTAAAATCAGGATTATTTTTGTCGTTACTAATATCTAAAAACATTTCGTTATTTGCAGTATTTGCATAATAATTAAAGAACGATGGATTCCCATAATAATCTTCTAAATCCTCATTATTTGTAGAATTTTCTACAAATATATTCCCTTTACAATTGTTGAAATAAGTTTCTTCAAATTTGATGTTTTTAAACGTTGTAGATTCCAACTTAGTATCCTGGTCTAAAACAACAGCAGGATTAAACCCAGAAATCACACTTCTTTTTAAAGTAAAAGACGCATTGTCGCCTACAAAAACTCCTTCTTTAACCAATCCCATTGTTATATCCTTGCTTATAGACTCACTTGGATTTACCAGAGTACAGTTAGTTGCTACTACATTTGTTAATGGTTTAGAAAAGTCTGTTTCTTCCTTTTTGTCGTAAGAGTTTACATTCATGCATCTTGCTCTTGTAGATCCAGAAAACAATGAATTTCTAATTGCGATTGAATTATCCAATTTACATTGCACCCCTTGTGTGAATCTAAAATCGTCTTTACTGGCTCTTAGCGAAACTAATTTATTTAAAGTTACATTTCCACCAAATACTTCGAAAGAATTGCCTTCAGCATAACTACACATTACATTATCAATAACCGTTTTACTTCCTACACCTGCTAAAGATAATGCATCATAACCTTTATATCCTTTAATATTTTTTCCAGCAAATTCTATTCTTAAAAATCTTAAAATCCCAGAATCACTTACTAAATTAGTACCACCATATATCGTTAATGCAGGATCCAACTCATAGTTTAACGCTCCTGAACCTCCAAATTTATTAATGGGTGCATCTCCTAATATAACCAATCCTCCCCAATCTCCAGACTTTTTAACAGGTCTATTAGAAGTAAACACAATAGGATCTGTTTCTTGTCCATCTGCAATTATTTTTGCTCCTTTTGTAACAATTAAAGCGCCAGACGTTTCAAAATCACCTTTTATTACTGTGCCAGCTTCGATAGTAAGTACCGCATTATTAGTTACATAAACAGGACCCTGTAATAGATAAGTGTTCTTTTTGTACAAAGTAGTATTTGTTGTAATTTTTCCGTACAAAATTTGATTTGTTTCTTTGTATTCAAACTTTGTTGGCTTAAATTCAGTCCAATTATTTAACCAATTGGAAGTTCCAATAATTCCTTTTTCTTGCTGTGCAGTTGCAGCGAAAGCTACAAAAAGCAAAATCCATTTAATGTTTATAATTTTTTTCATAATGGTAGGGTTTTAATAATTTGTTTGTTTGGGGTATGCGTAATTTAATTTATTCATTAAGCGTATTCAACTCTTTAAGCATTGCTTCGTAATATAGTATGGAAGAAACCAAACTTCCCTTATCTGCATAAGGAGTCATTCCTTTTTGAAAATCTAGGGTAGCATCTAGAAAGGCTCTAGTGTTTTCTTTTTGAGTATCTAACAATTTATTAGTTTCAACTGTGTCTGGAATACCCAAATCCGCCATTGTAACACCCGCACGAGTTGTTAATGCAATATACGGCAAAGTGTTAATAAGAACTTTAATTCTTTCTATATAAAGATCCAACAGTGGCCCTTTTAACATTTTATCTAATTCTGCCTTTTCATGGTATTTTTTTAAGGAAGCACCCAAACTAATGATACTTTTTGGAGCTACCCCTTTTTGTTGAGCTATTGCAAAATTTGCTGATAAAAATAAAAATAGCCCGATAAAAATAAATTTCTTCATAATAACTGTTTTAATAATTTAAATAATTTAAAAATTGTACTTCGCTGTTAAATACGCTTCTAAATTTCCTTTGCAAGTTTGCAATAACTTTTTAATAAAAAAAATTATTTTTTATTGCTTTTTAAATTTAAATTGCGTATGGAAAACAAATGCATTTGTGTTTTTTAACTCTATACCAAAAGCGTGCCAAACTTTTTATTTGCTAAATATAACTAAAAAACACCATACAAAAACAAATTTTTAAAAAAACTATTTATATATATGCGGCAAAGGTACTGCTATTTTTAGCTAATCTCCTAATATTTAGATAGTTTAAAGTAAAAAAAACATTTATTCTTATATTAAATTCTAATTTTTGAGAATTTCGTAATTATTTTATACTTAAATTGTTATTGTAAAAAATAAATTATCTTTTTATAAAAAAATTGTCAAATGGGCTAAATGTTTTATATTTGCTTATGCAATTTACCAATATAATAGGGCAAGAACCTTTAAAAAACTATCTTACTAAAACTTCTTCTAACAAGCGAATTGCACATGCACAGCTTTTTGTTGGAGAAGAAGGTTCTGGTGTTTTGCCAATGGCTATTGCTTATGCACAATATATTTTATGTAATAATATAAATGGAGAAAACAAAGGAGGAAATGTTGCTTGTAATTTAAAATTTGAATCCTTTTCACATCCTGATTTGCATTATATTTATCCTACATTTACTACTGATGTTGTTAAAACTAAACCAAAAAGTAGTGATTTTTTGAATGAATGGCTTTTGTTTTTAAAGGAAAAACCTTATGGAAGTTTATTGGATTGGTATTCACAATTAGACGTAAAAAACAAACAAGGAGAAATTAGGGTAGAAGATGCCCAAGAAATACTAAAGTCTTTGTCTTTAAAATCTTATGAAGGTGGTTATAAGATTATGATTATTTGGATGGCAGACAAAATGAATATTGCCGCTGCTAATAAGCTGTTAAAATTATTAGAAGAGCCAGCCGATAATACTCTTTTTATTTTAATTTCTGAAAACGAAGAAAATTTGTTACAAACCATTCGCTCCAGATGTCAAATTTTACATTTTCCTTCTTTGTCTGAAAATTCTATAGCAGAAGCACTAGTTAACAATGAGGAAATAGATTCAAGTAAAGCCACTGAAATTGCCCATAGAGCACAAGGGAACTACAACAGAGCCTTACAACTATGTACAGACATGGAAGATAACTTTCCTTTTGAAGAATGGTTTGTTACTTGGGTAAGAGCGGCATTTAGAGCAAAAGGAAACGCCTCTGCAATACAGGATTTAATTACTTGGAGTGAGCAAATTGCAAATCTTGGGAGAGAAATTCAAAAAAAATTTCTAAATTTTTGTATCGATATGTTTCGGCAAGCCTTACTCCTTAATTATGAAACACCAAAATTAGTATATATAGAAACTACATTTTTTGATTTGTCTAAATTTTCTCCTTTTGTAAATGGAGGCAATATTCACGAAATTTTTGAGGAATTATCTAAAGCTATTTATCATATAGAAAGAAATGGCAATGCTAAAATTATACTTACAGACCTATCTATTAAACTTACTCGATTAATTCATAAAAAATAAAATTATGTTAGTACTAGTTTCACTATTTATTTTTGCTTTTTTAGCAATCACTTTTTTACAATCTGGCTATGACAAAACCGTTAAATTTAGCGAAAACACAGATTGGCTTCGTTCGCATTTTAAAGATACTTTTTTACGAAATCAAATTCCATTTGCGGTAACAATTCTGCTAATTTTTGAAATTGTTACTGGTTTGCTATGTGTAGCTAGTATTGCAGAAATAATTTTTACAGATAGTATTATTTTTCCAAAATATGCATTGTCTTTGTCTTGTATTACCTTTTTGATGTTGCTTTTTGGACAACGAATTGCGAATGATTATGATGGCGCTAGAACTATTGCAATATACTTTATTATAGCCATTTTGGGTTTATTCAGCATGTCGTATATTGCTTAAAGGAATCTTTTTTGAGTAAAACTAGCTAGATTATTTTTTAAAACTCTCTACTATTCCTTTTAAAAAAGCATTTACATCTAAGCCCTCATCTTCTTTTAGACCCATTCGTACAATTACTAAATCCATCGATGGAATTATAAAAACCTTTTGTCCCTGAAATCCATTACAGGAATATAAATCTCTAGGCACATCTGGATATTTTCCGCCTGCGTTTAGCCAAAACTGTCCACCATATTCTCCATTTGAAGTTGCTGTTGGTGTAGCTACATATTTTGACCAACTTTCCTCAAAAATTTGTTCGCCATTCCAGTTTCCTTTGTGCAGATATAACAATCCGAATTTAGACCAATCTCTGGTAGTTGCCCACGCATAAGAGGAACCTATATAGTTTCCTTTCATGTCTGTCTCTACAAGCATGGAATACATACCTATTTTGTCAATTAAGGAACTATACCAAAAATCTAAATATTCTTGATGCGTTTTAAATTGTTTTCGTAAAATGCCTGACAACAAATTAGTGGTTCCAGAGGAATAATTCCAATGAGTATTTGGGTTAAATTCTTTGGGTTTCACTGCTTGAGATAGTGTCATATCTTCTTCCAAAAAAAGCATTTTTGTTACATCTGATATTTTTGTATAGTCTTCTTCCCAAGCAAGTCCAGAATTCATTTGTAATAAATTATTAATGGTTATTCCCTTTCTTTCGTCTTGCTGCCATTCTTGTACTGGTGCTGGTTTGTGTATGTCGATTTTGTTTTGTTTTTCCAGAATACCAAAATAAGTTGCGGTAATGCTCTTAGTCATAGACCAACCAAGTATTTTAGAGTTTTTATCAAATCCTTTGTCGTATTTTTCTGCAATAATTGCGTCTTTATAAACCACTAAAACTGAACGAGTTCTTTTTTTCTTTTCTCCTTTTTTATCAAAAGCAAAATTAACTGCATTTTCTAATTTAGAATAGTTAATATTTTCAAAGGTTTTTTTTGTGGGCTCTGCATTTCCATAAGGGAATTCTAACGGAAGTTCCGGTTGGTTTCTTCTTGGAATTTCATATTTTTTTGAGACATCAAATGCATCGTCAATAAGAGTAGCTCCTAGTCCTTCGCGGTAAATTGCTTTTCGCTTTTTTAATCCATATACCGATGCCGTGGCATATTTATTTGCTTTATTTATGCTGTTTTTTGCTAAATCTATCAAATCGATATCATTGTCTCCTTGCTCTATGGTTTGAAGAGATCTATTGCCAATAAAATAACCAGATGCCACACTTTTTGCCGAAAATCCAGAAATTAAATCTAATTTTGGGTAGGTTGTATATGCAATAAAAATGACTAGTAGTAAAAAAACAATTACTATATATTTTGCGGTTTTTTTCATAGAGTATCATTAAGTTTAGATAACGCAATTTACTAAAAAGCTTTTAATGAAATCGATTTGAAGGTATTAATTTTATTTTTTTGAAATATGTATGGTAGTTTAAGCAAGTAGAAAGTCTTAATGCCGTAAAGTCAAAAGTCGTAAATTATGTAGAACAGATAAAAAAAGTGAAAGAACAAGGCAAAAAAGCAAAAACAATTAATTTCATGTTGCTGATTATCAAGCATTAAAATAAAAAATCATCTAACTTGGGTGATTTTTTTTTGTTTTTGGTATTAATACATAGATTGTTGCTAATGACAATCTTAAAATGAAAAAAAAATGAAAAAAACAATTTTATTATTTATGGCGGCAATTTTTGTATTACAAAGTTGCAATAAAGAGGAAGAAACAACTGTTACACCAACACCAAATGCGGTAAGATTAGTAGAGACTTCTACTTATGGTAAAATTTTAGCAGATTCTAATGGCAGAACATTGTATTTCTATTCACAAGACTCCAAAAATGTTTCCAATTGTCCTGATGGTAGTTGTACAAACATTTGGCCAATATTTTACAAAGAAAATTTAACCTTAGATCAAGGTTTAGTTGCTTCTGATTTTGGAACAATAACTAGACCAAATGGTGTGAAACAAACAACTTACAAAGGATGGCCTTTGTATTATTTTCATAATGATATTAGAGAAGGAGTGGTTACTTGCGATAAATTTGAAAACATTTGGTATGTAGCAAAACCGGATTATTCGTTAATGTATGTTCAAGCACAACTTGTAGGTAAAGATATGGGTGGGAACAATGTAAATTACAAAAGTGATTATACTTTAGGCGATGGACTTACTTATTATATTACAGATGACAGAGGAAGAACTTTGTACACCTTTAGTACGGATAAAAAAGATACAAATAATTTTACCAACTCAACTTTTTCAAACAACGGAGTTTGGCCAATATTTTATGTTAATCTAGATAAAATTCCTAGCATACTTAACAAAAATGACTTTGGTACAATTACCGTTTACGGAAGACAACAAATTACCTATAAAGGATGGCCATTATATTATTATGGACAAGATACCAATAGAGGAGACAATTATGGTATCAACTTTCCTACTGCTGGTAAATGGCCAGTACCAAATGCTAGCACAATGTTAGCTCCTATGAATTAAAATCATAAATAAAGTATCATTTATTGGGTTAGTCTCCTATTTACATTACAAATAAAACATTGTTAAGTTGTTTTAGTTTTAAAAATGAATAAAGTTTAATTGTACTAACCCAAGAATGATATTTAAAAACAAAACAAAATGAATAAAAATATAAACATAAAACTTTTTTTCTGTTCAATAATTGTCATTTTCTTACTAACATCATGTGAAAACAATGTCGAAGAAGTTACAAAAATTGACAAAACAAGTTGCGATCCTGCTATTTCTTTTAGTAATAATGTAAAACCAATTATTGATAATAATTGTATTGAATGCCATTATCCCGGAAATCAATTTCCAGATTTAACCAATTATAATTCTATTAGTAACAATGCAACTTCAATAAAAACCGCAGTAGTTAATAGAATAATGCCATTAGGAGGCACCTTAACTAATGCAGAAATAGAACTAATAAGATGTTGGATTGATAATGGAAAACCGAACAATTAAAATAATTATGTCATGAAAAGAAAAAGTATTTTAATATTCATCACAATAATAATTACAACCATTTTTGGTATATATGCAGGAAAAAGAATATACGACAAACCACACATAAATGTTGCGGGAAAAATGCCCGATAATTCGTTATTGTCTCAAAATTTGGTAGATGAATTTGAAAATAATGAGACCCAAGCAAACGCCAAATATTTAGAAAAAATAATCAAAGTATCAGGTGAAATATCGGAGTTAGATATTTCAAAAGAGACACGAATAATTGTCTTAAAGAGTAAAAATTCAACAAGCAGCGTTATGTGTTATCTCACCGCTGAAGAAAACAAAAAATGGGCAACTTTAAAGCGAGGAGATACTATATCCGTTAAAGGAATTTGTACAGGTTATTTATTAGATGTTGTATTGATAAATTGTGTATTAGTAAAATAAATGGATTATAATAAATTACATATAGTGGGTTCTAAAAATTAGCTGATAGCTGTTTTGGGAATTATTTTGTTCAGATTTTTTCTTTCTTTTTGCTCAAAATAGAACATATCTTAGCAAAAAGACAAGGAAAAGATGCCAAAATAAAACAAAAAGAGCATCAGCAAAAAAATAAATTTACAAAAAAACTAATTTTCAGAACCCATCATATAATCAATATAAAAATAATGAAATCACTACAAATAATATTGTTCAGCTTCCTGTTCATTAATACAGCCTTTAGTCAAGAAAAATATATAACTAAGCAAGGTTCTATTTCATTTTTTTCAGATTCTACTTTAGAAGTTATTCATGGTTATAACGAACAAGTATTAAGTGTAATAGACGGGAATACTCAAGAAATTGCTATTTTAATGTTAATGAAGTCTTTTTATTTTGAGGTAGGATTAATGCAGGAGCATTTTAATGAGAATTATGTCGAATCTGACAAGTTTCCCAAAGCTACTTTTAAAGGCAAAATTTCAAATTTTGATGATGTTAGCGGGCTTGATCAAACAGTTGTTGTTGAAGGAGCTTTAACAATACACGGTGTTACTAGAAAAATTAAAACAGATGCTGATTTATTACTTACAAAAAAAGGATTATTGCTTAAAGGCCATTTCGATGTTGCCGTTTCAGATTATGGTATCAAGATACCTGCACTTATGATAAATAATATTGGCAAGACAGTAAAAATAACTTTTGAATTAAACCATAAACGATGAGTAGAATCAACAATTAATGCTAATTTATGAAAAAATCACACTTTTTTATTCCGTATTTTATTTATAAATTTTACTTATAGCCAAGAAATAATGATAACCAAACAAGGATATATTTCATCTTCCTCAAATTCTGTAGTCGAAGATATTGAAGTCAAAATTAATCAGGTTTTAAGTATTATTGACAAAAAAACAGGAGATATAGTTATTACCGCATTAATGAAATCTTTTACTTTTAAAAAATCATTAATGCAAGAACATTTTAATGAAAATTATGTAGAATCAGATAAATCTTCTAAAGCTGTTTTTAAAGATAAAACAAACAATTTTGAAGGTAAATCTCCTCAACAGAAGATTTTGATGAAGCAATTGAATATTTTAACATTAAAATTTTTTCAACTGTTCGAAATAATATTGCCAAAATAATAAAAATAAATTTTAATTTTAATTTTAATTACGCCCCATATTAAGTAACTAATCAAAAATATATTGAACACATAATTTTAAAAGCATAAAAACGTATGAAAAATTTTTTACTACTCATCACTTTATTCACTCTAGAAACAAGTGTATATTCCCAAGATCTTATGAGCATTTTAGATAATGAACCTCAAGCAAAAAATTATATTTCTTCAACATTCAAAGGAACTCGTATAATTAATGGCCATTCTATAGAAAATAGAAAGAAAGGAACGCTAGAATTCATTATATCTCACCGATTTGGAAGAATAAATTCAGGTCCAGAACAATTATTTGGACTTGATGAATCAAATATTCGTTTTGCTTTTGAATATGGATTATCTGACAACATTACATTAGGAATTGGAAGAAGTAGTTTCGAAAAGACCTATGATGGGTTTGCAAAATACAAGCTGGTAAAACAAAGTGAAGGAGAAAATTCATTCCCTCTTGCAATCTCCCTTTTTGGCAGTGTTGCATTAAAAACACTTAAAAATTACGACCCAGGAAACATTCCTACCGATAAACAACGATTATTTTATACCTCACAGATTTTAATTGCTCGGAAATTTAATTCCGCTTTTTCCTTTCAAATCACTCCAACTTACATTCATAGAAACTCTGTAAAAACAGATGCAGATCCACATGACATCTTTGCCGTTGGGTTTGGAAACAGAATTAAATTAAGCAAAAGAGTATCCATAAACACAGAATACTTCTATACCGTAAATCCACTAAAATCATTAGACACACAAAATTCGATAGCTTTAGGACTCGATATAGAAACAGGAGGGCACGTTTTTCAAATGGTACTAACCAATGCTGTTTCAATGATAGAAAAAGGTTTTATTACAGAAACTACAGACAACTTTTTTAAAGGAGATATTCATTTTGGTTTCAATATTTCCAGAGCTTTCCAAGTAGTAAGCCGCGAAAAAAAGAAAGTTGAAGAATTGAAAAAAGCAGATGAAACGTCATTGTAATAAACAATGTATAGAAAATAGACTATCTTTATAGAAAATTCGGGTACAATTTACTCGGATTTTAGTATATATAAAAAAACGCTAAAATAGAACTTGACAAAACGTAAATTTGAAAAGCAGAGTTCCAAAATGCACTGTAAATACCAACATAAATGAAAAAATTATTTTTATTCATCATCATTTGTTTTTTATCATTCTCTAACTCATTTGCCCAAAAAGACACTATTCATATATATGGTCCAGGAGGTCCATTTTCAGCAATGCGTGAAGTTGCTAATCTGTTTGAAAAAAAACACGATATAAAAATAATCATTACCAAAGGCCCAATGAAAAAATGGGAAACACAAGCAAAATTAAATGCCGATTTATTTTTTAGTGGCTCCGAAAATATGATGACAAGCATTGTAAACAATTTTCAAAATGAAGTTAATGACGATACTGTATATCCGCTGTTTTATAGAAAATCCGGACTAATTGTTCGCAAAGGAAATCCAAAAAAAATACAAGACATAAAAGATTTAGAAAAGCCAAATTTGAATATTATGGTTGTCAATGAAGCTGGACTTATTGGAGTTTGGGAAGATATTTTTGGAAAATTAAAAAACATGGATTCGTTTAGAAAGATACGATCAAATATTATTTCTTATGCTGACAATAGTGCTATTGCAGAAAAAAATTGGAAAGAAAATAAAAATATAGATGTATGGGTAACTTGGAATATTTGGCAAATTTCAAATTCTGAAAATTCTGATTTTATAAACCTGAAAGATAAATACACAATATATAGAGATTGTGGTATTTTATTAAGCAAAAACGGAGAAAATGAAGAAAAAACCAAACTGTTCTATGAGTTTTTAAAATCAAAAGAATCTGAAATAGTCTTTAACAAATGGGGTTGGAAATAAAAGCGAAAACAATTAAGAATTAGGTTTTTATACAAAATTATAAAAACAACATTAATAATTTCTTTAAAAAAAGGAACTCTTAACAATTTTAATTCTAAATTTGTTTTTATAAAAAACGCATCATGAAAACAGAGTTATTAAACGATTTAAAAGGCGAGAATAATAACGCTTTCGGACAACTTTATAAAGAATATTTCGGAATGGTAAACCGTTTTGTAACCAATAATAACGGTAGAGTCGACGATGCGGAAGATGTTTTTCAAGACACCATGTTGATTTTATTAGAAAAATTAAGAATGGATAGTTTTCAGCTTACTGCTTCTATGAAAACCTATATCATGGCAATTGCTAAAAATATTTGGTTAAAAAAAATAAGGAAAAATTATTTAGAAATAGAGTTTTCAGATGGATTAAATAATAAGTTTTATGAAGAAATAAACCTTGCTATAGATCAAGAGAAAACCTATTTTGATAAACTTCAAAATTTATTGCATAAAGTAACCGAGCATTGCAAAGGATTAATTCACGATATGTTTTTTAAAGAAAAATCAATCGAGCAAATTCAAAAAGAATATGGCTATTCAACCAAACATAATGCTCAAAATCAAAAGCACAAATGTGTAGAACAAATTAAAAAAGTAAAAGAACAAGAAAAAATAATTAAATTATAGCTTTCATTATCAGTGGTTTAAAAAAAATATTAAAAAAAATCATCCAACTTGGGTGATTTTTTTTTGTTTTTGGTACTAAATATTAATTGATGCTATTGTCAATTATAATTTATTCAAATAAAATAATTATGAAAAAAAGAGTAACCTTAGGCTTAAAAGTAATTTTAATGAGTATTCTTGTTGTTAGTTGTAACAAAGACGATGAAAATACCAATCAAGTTCCAGCCGCTAAAATTTATGAGGAAGTTGTGGCTGTTGCCAACAGAAGTGGTGCTAGTGTTAGTTTTATAGATGCAAACACCAACCAAGTTACTACAACGTTGCCTATTATGGGATCAATGCCAATGTATGTAGTTTATGTGCCAACAAAAGACAAAGTATATGTAGGAGACAGATCTGGAAAAAAAGTACACATTATTAACCCAAAAACAAAAGCAATAGAAAGTTCTATTACAGTTGGAAACGGAGTTTTTCACATGTGGGCAGATGGATTAGGCAAACAACTTTGGGTAAACAATGATATGGATAAGACTATCTCAGTTATTGATTTGAATACAAATACTGTCGTTCAAACAATAAGCGTAGATATGCAACCACACGATGTGTTTTTATCTAAAGATGGAACAAAAGCATATGTTTCTGTTTTTAATTCTAATACTATGATGCCTGATAAAATATATATGTATAATACCTCTACTTATGCAAAAACTGGTGAAGCAAACGTAGGCAAAGATCCACATTTATACCAACTACCTACTAGCAATAAATTATTTGTTCCTTGTCAATCAGGTGAAGTTTACACCTTAAACGGAAATGATTTAAGCCTAATTTCAAATAATGCTTTTGCAGGTGCACACGGAATATTCCCTTCATCAGACCAAAACACAATGTTTGTTACCAATATTTCTGGCAACCAACTATATTCTATAAATACAGCAACAAGTATGCAAATTGGAATGCCAACAGCATCTTTAAGCGCTACTCCACATAACATAGTAGTAAACGAGGCTGGAAATAAAATGTTTGTAACTCATTCAGGTTCAACAGCAACTGCTGTTTCAACTTACACTGTAAATGGTTCTACATTAGCTACTGGAACAACAATTACAGCAGGATTAAATCCTTTTGGATTGACATATTATAAAAGAGAAGTGAAATAAGAAACAGACATTTCTTAATTTAAAAATAATT
>DZCQ01000036.1 GCA_022730285.1 Flavobacterium psychrophilum | reverse complement strand
TATAATAATAATTTTAGAAAAATATTTGATTGTGGACATAAAATTTACATAAAAATCTACATATAAATAATACTAAAATAGGATTTATAATGATTGAAACTTCATCACCATCTGTTTCATATAAAGATACATCATTACCACATTATGTTCCTAACTTAACAAATGAAATTGGTGCATTCGTTGGTGTTTTTGAAAAAGGCCCAATAAATAAACCAGTTTATATTACTAATATAAATCAATTCAAAGTTACATTTGGAAGAGGTGTAGACATATACCATAATGATTGGTACCAAGTTTATAATTATCTTCAATATAGTAGTGGGATTTGGGTATGTAGATCAAGTGGTGGTCAACAATATAATGCAAATACACTTGAACCTATAACTATACTTGATAAATCTGATTATGATAATATTAAAGATTCGTTAAAATTTGATAATGATGGTATAAGTATTATTGCCAAAACACCAGGTGTACATGGAAATCTAATAACGGTTACAAGAATTAGAAAATATGATTGGAGTAAAAATCCAATTTTATTCGGTACAACTAAAGCTAAAGATGTATTTAGTTATTTTGAAGATGGATATATAGGAATTTGTGTTTTTAGAAATAATAAACTTATGGAGAATTTTTATATAAATTCTTCTGAGGTTTCTGAGCTAGATAAGAGTTCATATGTATATATTAAATTATCTATGATAAATTTTGAGTTTTATTCATTTTCTCCGTTTTATGGTGACAGTGCTAAAACATTAACTTTTGGTAATACGATTTTACCTACAGACGAGAATTTAGCAGAGTCATATGAAATTTTTGATAAAGATAGTTATGATATTGATATTATTATAGGAAATGAATTAGATAACAGTTTAGCAATTAGATTAGCAGAAACTAGAAGAGATTGTATAGCATTTATTGGTATTCCTACATCATTTACTAGAATACTTAAAATTGAAATAGATGGAGATAAGGAAGAAGTATTATATACAGAAGATGGACAAGTATTATTATTATCAGAAATTAAAAATAAAAAAACATATACCAATTTAGAATATGAGGTATTATTTGATTATTTGGATTCATTAGAAAGAAGTCAATTTTGTCATTTTACATGTAATGTTAAAGAACAATATGATGGGTTTAGTGATAAAAATAGATTAGTTAATATTGCCGGTGATATTGCTGGGTTAAAAGCACAAGCTAGTTTAATTAGACCTTGGTCACCTGGTGCCGGATTAGAAAAAGGTCAAATATTAAATGTATCAAGTATTTACATTGACTTTAAGAAAGAACAATTAGATAGTCTTTATAAAATAGGTTTAAATTATATAGAAAAGAATACTCTAATGACACAAAAAACGTTTATGATAAGAGATACACAATTTAATAAAATTAACATTAGAAGTTTATTTAATCATATTGAAAAAACTACATCTAATATATTAAAGAAGTATAATTTTGAATCTAATTTATTAAATGTAAGAAGGATAATTGCTAGTGAATTGAAACAAATACTTTTAAGTGTTAGAGAAAAAAATGGAATTAGTTCTGGTACTGTGAATGTTTTTCCTGATCCATCTAATCCAGAAATAATAACTATTGATATTTCAATTAAACCAATTTATATAGCAGAATATATAAATTTAAGAATAAAGAATGTTGGAACAGCATTAATTTCAGAACTAATATAAACAGGAGCATATATGGGATATACAACAATTTCACAATTAGATTCATTAAACAAAAATACCATTAATAATGATGATTACTTATTAATATCAAGTGGTACACGTTCTCATAGAATAAATGTACGAGAAATGAAACTCTTTATGATTGAACAATTCATTAATGAAGATTGGACAATAGAGAATAAAGTAATAGATAGTTTCACAAATACTATTCATGCTACAGCAGTACAACATAGAGTTAAAGCATTTGAAAATTTAAGTAGAGGTGATATAGTAACATTATGTACATCAGACGAAGAAGCATTATTAAGTGTTCCTATAGTAAGAAAATACTCTCAATCTAATTTACCTTCATCTCCAGCTGTTGGTATAATGAATCAAGATCTAACTGTAGGTCAATATGGTGGAATGGTTACTATTGGTATTTTCAAAAATATTGATACATCTTCGTGGACTGTTGGTACAACACTCTATACTGGTATCAATGGTGAGTTTACTACTGAAAAACCACAGGTTGGATTCTTTCAACAGAAATCTGCTTTTGTATTAAATACACATGAAACCGATGGCGATCTAATAGTAATGTTTGGACCACCACTTGAACAAGCACAAGATATTTCTTATAACAATTCATCAAGTGGTTTAATATCACAAACTGTTGGTACTGCATTAGATGAAATTTTTACTAAATGTGATAATGAATTAATAACAACACAAAGAATATTAATTGCTAATAATGAAGCATTAGTTCCTAGTGCAATTCATGGAAATTCTGTAAATAACATTGCATCCATTTATGATGATATAAATACTAATATATTAATAGAGTATACTTGTACACCAAGTTTATCATATGACAAATTTTCATTTGATCCTATAGATAATTTAAATGGTAAATATGCTGAATTTACATATTTAGCAATTAAAATAAAATAAATTATATAAATAGTTTAAATCCAATTATTGATTAGAAGGTATTAATGGCACAGATAGTTAGAAAACAAAGTTCAATTGAAAACTTAATTTCAGATTTAACGGCTCTTAGAGGGGTTGACGCAACGCTTCAACTTCAGCAAGGTAGTCTATCATTACTTACAACTGATAATAAAACAGATTTAGTTCATTCTATTAATGAAATTGATAATAATACAGATACTAATTCAAGTAATATTACTACTATCAACTCTTTATTAGGAAGTTCATTCTCATTAGAAACAACTGCTCAAAATATAATTCAATCAATTAATGAAGTAAAAACACACATTGATACAATTGATTCTGAATCATTAAAAAAAGCAGATAACCTTGCAAGTTTATCAAATAAAACAACCGCTAGAACAAATCTTGAAGTATTTAGTCAAACTGAAGTTCAGAATTTAATTTATCAATCTGAGATTAATTTAGGTACTAATTACAGTGTAGAAAATATTACAGCAAGAGATGCTTTAACTGGTTTAACGATAGGTGATAACGTCTTTGTTACTGATAATGGTGATGGTAAATGGTCAATTGATAAAGTTGTCTCTATCACAGATGGTAATCCAGTATTTGAAAGAATAATGGATAAAGATGTTTATTTAAACTCAATATCAAAAGAAGCAATAAAAGGTACTTACGAAAGTAATCCGGATACTAACGCATTTACTGATGCTGCTGAGACAAAAGTCAGTTATTTAACAGTAACATCAGCAATTAATCTAGATAAAGTTATTCAAAATGACGAACTAAATATTAGTACAACATTAGAAAATGCAACAAATACTGATATAGCATCAAGCTTAGCAGTAAAAACATTCGTTAATAGTACTACGTTAAAAGCTGATAATAATTTAAACGATGTATCAAATAAAGCTACAGCTAGACTTAATTTAGATGTTTATAATAGAAATGAAACAGAACAATTACTACTTAATGCTGCATTTGGTGGTATTACTGTTGAAGATATTGTTAATATGCAAAGTGATATTGAAAAAGCAAAAAAGAATCATTTCTTTGGATTAGAAATATTAGGTTCTTTAAGAGTCTAATTTAAAATAGGAGTTAAAAATGTTAAAAGATGCAGTACAAGCAATATATAATAAAGTACAAATAAATGTTAATGATGCTTCACCAGAAGAATTAGCATATTTAAGTACATCATTGGAAAAACTAGGTGGAAGAGCTACAGTTTATGATGTAATGGACATGGGCGAAGATAAAAAAACAGAAATTACTGTACTTGCTCAAAGTTTAATTGATGGAATGACATTAGATGTTAATAATTCATTAGATCAATTTGAAATAGATGTTCAAGCTATTATGGATTTACAAACAGTAAATTTTAATACATTAGCTGAAGAAACTGAATCATCATTTAATGCTGCAATTACTGCTGCAAATGCTGATTTAAATGATATTGTTTCAACTGTTCAAGCAGATGTTTTACAAGCTCAAACAGATATTAATGAAGCAACTGCAAACTTAACCGATGCAGCTACTGTTGCTAATCAACAAGCAATAAACGGATCATTCTTTAACTTGTACTTTTATGGTACATTACAAGTATAAATAATTAAAAATTTAGGAGATTATAATGGCAATTTTAGGTAAAAATGTAGCAACAACTGCACATACACATTTATATACTGTACCATCTAATAGAAGATCAGTTATTTTAATTAGTGCTACAAATACTTACACTGATGATGTAGAAGCAACAATTAGTATAAGACAAAAGGTAGATTATGAGGTTGGAAGTATTTTAATTGATACTGAAGGAACAAATTATATTGTAAAGCCGGCAATTAAATTTTCAAGTGGGAATGCTGTTGCAAATGTATCTGTGTTAAATATTAAAAATTTAGCATTTACAGGTTCTGAAACAGGATATAATGTTGGAAATATTCTTACTCTAGATGATACAAGTAATAGATCTGGTGGTGATGTAAATGTACAAGTTACTGTAACATCTGTTGATAGTGAAAATGGTTCTATTGTAAGTTTTATTATTTCAGAAAATGGAAAATATACAAATGCTATTCCATCAGGGGATGATTTATCTTTTGCGGGTGGAACAGGTGTAGGTGCTAATCTTGATGTTAATGCTACAAGATATGGTATTGAAGAAGTAACAGTTACAGATAACGGTGATGATTATATAATTACTCCTACAATTACTACAACTCATCCTGTTACACATGAGCCTATAGGTAATGGTGTTTTAATTGCTCAAATGGTTTCTGATTCTATCAGAAAATACGATGCAATAGAATATAACACAGTAATACCATTTGGTAGTGTATTAGAAAGAAGTGCTATTGTTTTGGGTACTGGTGATTCAATTTATGTAAAATGTAATGTTTCAGATTCATTAAATGTAATGGTATTTGGCGTAGAAGAAATCGCTTAATAAAAGGAAGTAAATAATGAGTAGAGTAATAAAAAATGTTATAACATATAATAATAAAGGTACTGATTGGAGTAACACAGTTTCAAAATCATTCCAAGAAGTTGGTGATTTTCATAATTATTGGTCAAATATTTCTTCATGTGTAAGACTTTATGGTGGTATTATACAAAATAATGGTGATGGTACAGTTAGAGTTGATGGTGGTGGAGGGCTTTATAAAATAGAAGCATCATCAATCGAAGGTGTGGCAGCAGGTGAATGTGAACCAATGGAACTTAATTCTGCACAAGGTGGAAAAATATTCTATAAAACATGGACTGCTGAACAAAATGTATTCTTAACTAATAATGCATATAATTATATTTTTATTACATGGAATCATATGATTGATAATGGTGATGGAACATATGGAAATACTGAAATTGTTGCATCAACAAACTTCTATATGGCTGACTGGGAAAATGATCCTGATTATTATGCCTTTAAATCTGCTCATCCTGAATTAAATTTACCAAGAAGAAGTGCTATGTTACATGCACATACTGTTGGACGAGTTTATAAAATGGATAATGAAATTATTATTAGGGTTTGTGGTACTAATGGTTGGAACTTTAATAAAAGAGTTCAGTTATTCGGAGAGGAGTTTTTTCCAGTAATTAGAGCACGTGGTCTTGATATTGAGCCAGTAGCTAATTCATTACAATTTAATGTTACTGAAGGTGTGATGTGGGCAGAGATGGCAAACAGATTTACTATTAGAGCATTTAATATGGAACTTGGAGATAAATTCTATTCTTGGTATCAACATACTTCTGAAACAACGACTAAAACATTAGCTCAATTAAATAGCTCATTCCCACATGGATTTGTTGCAGATGGTGAATATGAAAGATCAAGACCTTATGATATATTCTTCAGTTCAGCTGATGGTAAATATTATAGAGATAATTCACAATTCTATAAATCAAAATTTACATTAGATGGTACAGATAGTTATATTGACTATGCTGCTACACCTAAAATGGTAATAAAATCAGGAAAAAATGTAAGCACTCTGGTTGTGACATCATCTGGAAGTACATATACAGTAAAAGTTAATGTTACAGATGGTACTACAAGATTAAAAGTAGGTACAGATATTGGTGGTTCAGAATTAATTAATCAAATTTTAGAAAATGGTGAAAATACTGTAACTTTCGTTGCTCCGGATAATGAATCTTGGATACGGTTAGAAGGTGAAGGTGGAGATGCTAGTGTTAATAGAATTAGACTCTTAAATGAAACTGAAACATTTACATATTTTGATGATACATGTAGAGGAAATGTTGCAGCTTGGAGTGAGGTTTTAGATTATATTGAAGATAAATTAATATATAGTACTACTTACCCATCAGTTACTGAATTAACTGCCGCTAATCCAACTGGATATTATAATATGTCTGAATTAGATCCTTCTAATCCTGGTTTGTTAAAAGATTATGTTGTTCTTCAGTTACAATCAACAGATTCATATTACAAATTTAATCAAGATACCAGAGTTTGGGATTACTTTGGACCAAAATCTACTGCATTAAGTGCTGATACTACTTCTATTCCTTTTATTGGCGATCAGGCCGGGATGAATACTATATGGCCAAATGGATTTACTGATAAAGTAAACGTAATTATTTCTACATTAGATAATAAATATTATGAATATTCAGGTGTTGAAGGTGTTCAATCATGGGAAAGAGTTCATGGTTATGTTGAAAGAAATGGATGGTTAAGATTCTATTCTCAAGATGCTGTAGATCCTAATAGATATAATAATACTCAAACAAATACTTTAGAAGATATTCCATCTGGAAGTTTCGGTGTTGCTTGGATTTATATGTCACATGATAATAGCTGTCACGTTGTTTATGGTCAAGATTATTATACTGCTGAAGGTGCTAAAAATGCTTCATTACCAACTCCATTACCAGGTTTATTGGCTGCTTACTCGACTCTTGTTGGTAAAATGACATTTACTAAAGGTGGATCTGCATTTGAAAATGCCGAATCACCATTCCTTGAAAAATTTATTTCTTCAGGGGTTTCATTACATAATGACCTTGCTGGTCTAGATGGTGGTGATGCCGGACAAAGTAAATATTACCATTTAAATGAAGCACAATATAATAATGTTGTAGGTGCAACTAAATTAGGTGAACAATTTAGAATTACAAATACACGAGCTTCAACAAGTATTGAAACAGGTGCTATAGTTATTTCTGGTGGTATGGGAATTTCAGGTGAAATTTATTGTGGTGACGATATCACAGCTCATGCAGCATCTGATAGAAGATTAAAAGAAAATCTTGTAAAAATTGATAATAGTTTAGATAAAATATCTAAATTAAATGGATATACATATAATTGGAATGCTACAGCACTTGAATTGTATCCAACAAGAACTGAGCGAGATGTTGGAGTTATTGCACAAGAATTACAAGAAATAATACCTGAAGCAGTTACAGAAAGAAACAATGGTTATCTTGCAGTTCAATATGATAAAATTATTCCATTATTAATTGAATGTGTAAAAGAACTTAAATCTGAAATTGAAAAATTAAAAAATTAAAAAATTAAAAAATAATCAGGGTTTCCTGATTATTAATAAGGATATAAAATGGCAATAAAAATTGATAATGATTCAATATTATTTAGTGATGGATCAAGACAATATAAGAATATTGAACACAAAGAATTTTATGTTTATAATTCAAACCATTGGGACCCAGTAAATGGTGGAAAGTGCTGTGAATGGACCGTACCTTCTGGTACCACTTCTATATTATTTGAAGTTTTATCAGGTGGTGGGCCTGGTGGATCATCCGGCGGCGACTATGATTTTGGTATAGGTGGACAAGGTGGCAATTATACTTCTAAATCATTAGTAAAATCTGTTGCAGGTTTTGTTGATGGTAGCAAATATACAATATGTGCAGCAGGAACTTCAGATTGTAGTTGTTGCTGCTCATGTAACATGAATTGCAGACATGGTTGTGCATCATATGTTAATGGGCCTGGATTGAGTAATCTGTGTGCTATAGGTGGTACGGGTGGATCTACTAACTGGGATATGCAATCAAACTGTTATAATTGTCATATTGGAAATGTTCAGTGTTCTGTAGGTAACTTTAATGGAGGATGGGTTAATCATGTTTGTAATACACCAACATACGGTGGAGATATAGAATTCCGTGGTACATCAGGTTCAATGAATAAACAGTACGATTGTTGTGCTGATACATTCTCTGTTCCTGGTGGCCCTACTGGACCATTTGCTGCTGGCAGTGGTGTAGGTGGAAAACATTGGTGTACAGGAAATTTGGCATGCTGTAGCATGCATTCTGCATTTCCAGGTGGTGGTGGTGGTGGCCATGGTACTGGCTCAGCTAATGCGTGTTGGGGTTCATTCGGTGCTGGTGGATTAGTTAAAATATCTTATAGTTAAAGGATTAAAAATGAAAAAAATAATAAATTATACAATTCCAGATGAATTATTTAGTACTTACACAACACTCGGGAAAACAAGCTCTCAACTTTATGATGGTCCTGATTATTTGGTTTTATGGATAGATATTGAGAGTAATAAAATTGAAGAGACGTTTAGTCCTGAATCTGAACCAGATAGACCTATTCCATTAAACTGTAAAAGAGAAGTTTTAGATACAGATTCTGATGAAAATATAATAAAAATAGCATTATTGTTTGGTGGTTTAGAAAAACCAAAGATTTATGAAGTAGCTGTTGGGCCAGAAGATCAAAGAAATGCAATTATAACAGATACAACGGATTTAAGAATGGTATATGATGAAGATTCGATTGTTAAAGATTATACTGCTCCATTAAAATTTAGAGAAAATAAAAGAATTTATAGTGATGATTTTATAAGAAGTTTAAGAAATAGCGCTTTAGCAGAATCTGATGGTAGAATTCCACCTGATATGCCAGAAGAATTGAAAGTAAAATGGCTTAAATACAGACAACAATTAAGAGATTTACCTAAAGATTGGTTAGATGTACCAAACTGGTTAATTAAAATGCCATTTTCACCTGATGAATCTTTTGACCCAAATTTTGAAGATCCTGAAGTAACAGTTATCAGATTACACGAAAGATCCATATCAGATGCAGAAGTAATTCGACAATTACCAAAGGGAGTAAACTAAAATGGCAGTAAAATTAACATTTGATGGAATTACATTCCCAGATGGTTCAAAACAAGAAGAAAAAGCAGCAGCGAAACAATTTTATGTGTTTAATGAAAGAATGCATAACTGTCAGCAATGTGCTCATGCAGGAGGTTGCTGTGAAATAGCAAATGGTAAATGCTGTCAATGGATTGTACCAAATGGAATAACACATGCAAATTTTGATATTTGGAGTGGTGGTGGCGGTGGAGCAGGTTCAAATTGTGGAAGTGATTCATGTTCATATGGTGTTGGTGGAGCTGGAGGTGGATGGGCTGTTAAAGCAATACCTGTTACTGAGGGAAGTTATTATACAATATGTGCTGGTGGAGTTTATCCGTGTAATAATCATCATGGTTGCTCTTCAGGTGAAGGTTGTTCATCATACGTTTTAGGTCCTGGATTAAATAACTTTTGTGTTAAAGGTGGATGTACTGGGATCTGGTGTAATGGTGATGCCTGGGGTCACAAAAATATACAATCATGTGCAAATACCAATATTTGTATGCATTTCGGTGCTGATTTCGGTATGGCCGGAACAACAGGAATGGGGTCATCTGCATCACAATGTCATTGCTTGACACATATTATGCGAACAGGCCAAGCACCATGGATCGGTCTAAATGCTGAATCAAGAAGTATCGAACATTGGTGTACATGTGGTTGCTTTATTCCTGGTTTCGGCAGTGGTGGAATGTCTGGAGATTCTACATATTGTGGAAGTGATTCAAGGTGTTGTGCTGCAGGTAATATGGGTGGTCCCGGAATAGTTAAAGTAACTTATAGTTAAGGAAAAAATGATGAAAAAAATGATTAAAAGAACATTCAATATAGATATTCCTGAAGATTTTTTACACGAGAATATATTAACACCACGTTCACAAAATTGGGAATATATAGGTGATGAATTTATATATGTATATGTAGATAAAATTACAAATATCGCGTCTACTGGAACACTTAGTGAAGAAATGTATAATGATGGTAGACCAATACCATTAGATTCATATATTGTTAAAATCGATGCAAAAGAAGAACCATTAATTGCATCTTTATTATGTGGTCCTAATAAAAGAGACAATGAGTTTGAGATTAATAAACCTGAACCAGATATTTTAGTAGACTCACACCAAGAATATGGTGAATATAAAATCTCGTCAAAATTTCATTTATCTGAATTATTTAGCAATATAATAAAATATGATCCAAAAGATAAAAAATGGATTTTAAAAACTTTACATTATACTGATATATTAAATGTAAAAGAATTGACATATGATATGTTGAGAGAAAAAAGAGATCTATCTCTTAAAACAACAGATGGTAAGGAATCTAGTGATATGCCAGAAAAAATGTTATTAGAATTAAGAGAATATAGACAAAAATTAAGAGATTGGCCTAATATTATGTTTGATAAAGATCCTTGGATTGCTTATAATCTTTTTCCAAAACAACCTGAATGGATATAAATTAATAAAATTTCTGATATAATATTTTAAATAAAATTAAAGGATTTATATGAAGAAAGCTTTCTTTATTAATGGTGGAGCAGGTAGAGTTTTATGCTCTATTCCTGCTTTAGAATATCATATAAAAAATATTGATGCAACTGCACCAATTATTGCTGAAGGATGGCAAGAACTCTTCTTACTAAGTAAGATTCTAAGAAATAACGTATATGGCCCTACACATCAAAAATTATTCGATATCGTAAAAGATAGAGAAATAATAACTCCTGAACCTTATAGACTTAACGCATATTTTAATCAAAACTGCAACTTAATACAAGCATTCGATATATTAATAAATGAATTAACAGAAATTCCAGAAACTAAATCTTTTAATATAGAAATTGGAAAATCTGATGATATTATGGGTAAAAATATAGTAGAAGAATGTAAATCACATTTACAAAAAGATAAAGTAATTATATTTCAACCATTCGGTTCTGGTGCAAAAATTAGTGGTAAATATGTGATAGAAGAAAGTGGAAGATCTTTTGAAATTGATGATATTGTAAATATTATAAAACAATTAAAAAAGAATTATGGTATTATACTGATGTCTGAGTTTAAACTTCCATTAGATGAGCCTTTGGGAATTATGACACCAGAAGGTATGAATTTATTACAATGGTCTGGTGTAATTAGAGCTGCTGATTATTTTTTAGGTTGTGATTCAGTAGGTCAACATATGGCTAATGCTTTAAATAAACCAAGTACAGTTGTAATAGGAAGTACTTTCCCCGAAAATATATCATATCCTGAGAATATTCAATTTAATATAATAGATAATGGAAAAAATGAAAGAATTTATTCACCTATAAGAATCTCATCTGATGTTAATATAGAACGAAATAATGAGAATTTAATGAAATTAGATTTTAATATAATTAATAAACTAGTAAATGATATTGAAAAAACATTAGGTGAAAATACTTATATGAAACAGAATATATCATCAAATTGCTGCGTTAAATAAATATGAAAACAGGATATTAAAGCATCTAAAATAACAGGAAAAAAGAATGTATGTTTAACAGGTGGTTATGCATTAAACTGTGTTGCTAATTATTTTTACCTAGAGAAACTTAATGAATTAGGGATAAATCTTTATGTTGATCCAATATCTAGTGATGCTGGTACTGCCATAGGCGCAGCATTATATTGTCATAATAATATTAAATAAATAACATAATAATCAAAACTTAAAGGAAAAATATGGAAAAAACTGGTTACATTGCTGGTATTGCTAGAGGACATAACTCTGGAATTTGTCTATTAAAGGATGGTGAAATAGTATTTTCAATTGAAGAAGAGAGACTGTCGCGAAAAAAATATGACGGTGGTCCTTATGCATCTATTGTAAAATTATTAGAATACACAGATAAAATAGATTATTTAGTAATTTCACACACTCATGATGAAAATAATAAAGTAGATTTTACAGGTGAAAAAACTTATCAGTCACTTGCTAGAAAATTAGGATTAATAGAATCAGAAGAACAAGTTGTAGAATTATGGGATCAACATCATAGAAACCATGCCGCATGTGCATTCTATAGATCTGGTTTTGATAAAGCTAATGTTATTATTATAGATGGAGCTGGTACTTTTGTACCAAGAAATGATTCAGAAACGATGTGGGAAGTTGAATCTATATTTGAAGCATCATACCCATGTAACTTTGAAGAAAGATATAAACATTTTGGTGGAAGAGGTCCATGGGTCACAGAGCATTATTCAAGAAACAATTGTGAGATACTTATTAATGATAGACCAGGTATAGTAAAAGCATATGAAGCAGTAACACAATTCTGTGGTTGGTCAAGTATTGAAGCAGGTAAAACTATGGGGTTATTTCCTTATGGTGAACCAAATACAGCACCTAGAATATTTAATAAATTTGGTGTAAATAGAGATGTGATTATTCCAACATATCCAAATGGATCAGTTGTTGATGAGGTAAATTACCCAGAATTACAGGATAGATTATATGATCCGAAAAAAATTACTGAAGAATTAACTAAAGATTCTTCACAGGAAGATTTACAAAATGCGGAAGAATTATTAAAATTATCATATTCTGAAGATGTAACATTATTAAATTCTAGAAGAAATATGGCATATAATATACAAACAGAATCTCAGGAAGAAGTACTTAAATTGATTAAAAAATCAATTGAAATGACAGGTATAAAAAACATTGTTATAAGCGGTGGGTATGGTTTAAATTGTGTTGCTAATTACTTTTATTTGGATAAATTACCACAAGATGTAAATCTATTCGTTGAGCCGATATCTAATGATGCTGGTACTGCTATAGGTGCAGCATTATATTATTATTATAAGATTAAGGGAGATAATACAATTAGAGAAAAAAATGAAACATTATATCTTGGACCAGTTCAAGAAATAACAAAAGAAAAAATTATTGGTAAAGTAAAAAAATATAATGGCGAATATACAGAAAATGTAAATTATAAAGATATTATAAATTTAATTAGAGAAAAAAATATTGTAGCATTATTTCAAGAAAGATGTGAAAATGGTCCAAGAGCTTTAGGTAATAGATCTTTAATGTATGATGCAACAGATCCGAATGGAAAAGATTTTGTTAATTTAATCAAAAAAAGAGAATATTTTAGACCATTTGCTGCGTCTGTTTTACAAGATGATGTACACGATTGGTTTGATTTAAGAGGAATGAAAGATTCACCATCAATGATGTATGCTGTAAACTGTAAACCTGGTGTTGAGGAACAAATTCCTGCTGTTATACATGTTGATGGTACATGTAGAATTCAGACTGTAACATATGAACAAAATCCACATTGGTATAATTTAATATTAGAATTTAAGAATCAGACTGGTGTACCTGCATTATTCAATACTTCTTTTAATTTAGGTGGAGAGCCATTGGTTGAAACAATTGATGATGCTTTTAGAGCTCTATATAATTCTGGAATTAACTATGTTTATTTTCCATCAGTACAGATATTGGTTAAAATATCACATAACGAAAGAGAATAAGATGAATTTCAAGAAGAAATTCTCTTTAGCTCATCCAGAATCTATGCCAGAATGCCCTAATCATTATTACTTAATTTTAAAAAATACAAAACCAGAGGTATTGGATGAAATATATGATATATACTTTGGAAAATTTTTCAAATATAAATTTAATAATGAAGAAAAAATATTCGGTAATACAATGGGTGTCGAAGCAACAGATGAACAATTAGAAAATCTTTTTAAAATACAGATGGAATTAAATATAGATATATCATTAACTATGAATACATTGGATATACCATTTGAGTTACAACATAATTTAAGTCTTCAAAATGAATTTATAGAATGGATTGGAAGTTTTTATGATAGAGGATTAAGAAGCTGTACTATATCATGGATCCATTTGATGAGAACTGGTAGACTTCAAAACAGATGTCCAGATATGAGATGGAAAAATACAGTTAATCATAGAATCACAGATACACAGTCTGTTGTAGAATATATTCATTTAGGTTATGATACTATTATGTTAGATAGAAATTATAGTAGAAATATTAATGAACTAATTAAAACACATAATTTAATACAAAAATATAATAAAAATAGAACTAAACAACTTAAAACAGTATTATTAGCTAGAGAAGGTTGTATTTCAAACTGTCCATTTAAAAAAGAACATGATTCGATAAGTTCAATAATAAATACACAATATTTTTATAATATAGGGCAATTAAGTTGTACAATATGGAGACAAACTCCTTTTTATAATTTACCAAGAAATGGAGTAGATTTAACTGTTAATAGTAAAGATGTTGCTAATAAAATATATCCAATTATTGATGTAATTAAAAGTTCAGGTAGATTTTTATCACATTCATATATATCAGAACAAGATATTATAGATAAAAAATATCAATTTATTTGGATAAATGACCAGAATGATTATAATAATATACAGGAATTTACTGGTTTATGTGCTGCAAAAACGTTTCAATCAATATACGAGAATACTAATATAGGATATAAAAATTGGGATTTAAAAATATCTCAACCTTTAGATGATAATTTATATATAGAAAATGACATAAAGCGTTATAATTGGTTATTAGAAATAAATATGAAAAATGATTTTTGGCTTAAAGAAGAATCAAGAATATTAGAAAATACATTAATGAATTGTAAAAGTCAATGTTATAACTGTCATAAATGTGAATTAGCATTTGGTGTAGATGAAATAGATTCTGCGTTACAGATATTTTAACTATAAATAAAAAGGATTAAATATGGCAACAAAAATTGGTGAAAATGGTATAGTGTATCCAGATGGAACAGAACAGATATCTAGATTTTCAGAAACAGAAGATAAAGGTAAATTTGTTAATGTAGTAAATTTTACTAGTTCTGGAACTTGGACTAAACCAGCAGGCTGTACTAAAATTAGAGTAATTTGTGTCGGTGGTGGTGGTGTATTTTGATATAATGTATTGAATGTTATATCAGAAATAAATTTCCAATTTATCTCAGACATTAATACATTTTCTATATGATCTGCTGTTTCAGCTGGTAATAAATTATCAATAACCAAAAATGGCTCTAACATATTATTCCTTTATTTAAAATTATTTATATAGTATTATAATATAAATATAATTAAATAAGGAGAAAATTATGCAATTTTTAAAAAGTATGTTTACTGAAATAGATAATGAAACATTTGATTTGTCTAAAATTCTTGCTGCGTTTTCTGTTTTAACATCAATATTCTTAGCAATATATTCTGTTGTTTTTAGAGGTGATTTATTTGATGTTAATTCTTATGGTGTTGGGATGGCAGCACTATTTGCAGGTACAGCAGCTTTACTTAAGTTTAAGAAAGATTCAGGTGAAGCTTAATTATAACTGAATGTTTAAATCTTTCATTATAAATAATACAAAAATATATACAACATATATAGATAAAAGGAAAAAAAATGGCTTTATATGAAGAATTTACGTTTAAATCAAATGGTGTAGAATTAACATCTATGAACGATTTTATTGGTGCAGATATTGGTACACAGTTTGAAAAAAATACAGGCGAATTATATATTAAATCTGCAGATGGTGTTTTTGATAAAGTATTAAGAAAATATTTTAGTCAAATAGAATCTGAATCAAGATATTTTAATGTTACTGGAGATACAATTTCTGGAGCATTGATGCCAAATGCAAATAATACACTTATGATTGGATCTGAAACAGTTAGATTTAATACAATTT
>DZCQ01000019.1:14395-49602 GCA_022730285.1 Flavobacterium psychrophilum | reverse complement strand
AAAAAAATAATCCCTCAAAATAAAACCTTTGCAATGTAACACAAATAGGCAATTTCTGTGACCACGGCGGGATTTGAACCCGCACGCCCTTACAGGCACCAGCCCCTCAAGCTGGCAAGTCTACCGTTTCTCCACGTGGCCGATGACTTAAAAGCAAAAAAGCCGAACAATATGCTCGACTTTTTGTGACCTGGCTGGGGCTCGAACCCAGGACCCCATCATTAAAAGTGATGTGCTCTACCAACTGAGCTACCAAGTCTGGTTTGTTTATATACTAAAAATTGTGACCTGGCTGGGGCTCGAACCCAGGACCCCATCATTAAAAGTGATGTGCTCTACCAACTGAGCTACCAAGTCTTTTCGCTTATTTAAAAGCGAGTGCAAATATAAGAAGATATTGTTGAACTTTGCAAGGTTTTTTATATTAAATTTGACTTTTTTTAACAAACATATACATTGTGTTTATTTATAAGGGTTTAGAGTATGAAAAAAGTTATTTTAGTTGGGTATATGGGTTCTGGAAAATCAAAAATTGGGAAATTATTAGCACAACACTGCAAATTACCTTTTTATGATTTAGACAATCTTATTGAAGATGAAGTAAAAACATCTATAAATCAAATTTTTGAAGAAAAAGGAGAAATTTATTTCAGGAAAATAGAACACCAAATTTTCAAAAACATAGTGCATTCCCAAGAGTCATTTATTTTGAGTCTTGGAGGTGGCACTCCTTGCTATGCAAACAACCACGAACTATTACAAGCTCCTGGTGTAATTTCTGTTTATCTAAACGCAAGTATAGAAACACTTGTAAATAGATTGCAAAATGGTATAGAAAAGCGTCCTTTGCTAAAAAACTTATCCCCAACAGAAATGAAAGATTTTATTGCAAAACATTTATTTGATAGAAGTTATTTTTACCATCAATCTACCTTTACAATTTCGGTAAATGCCAAAACTCCAAATCAAATTACAGCAGAAATTGAAAAATTATTCTAAACAAACAGAACTGTTGCCATCTTCAAACACCACCTGAACATGTTCTTGCAAAGAAGTAGAAAGAGAGAGGCCTTTAAAATCGACCTTAATAGGATATTTTTTATGATTTCTATCAACTAATACTGCTGTTTTAAACTTTTTTAAAGGAACCTCTAAAAAATGCTTAACCCCATAAATTAATGTGGTACCAGAATGCAAAACATCATCAACTAAGACCAAACCTTTGTTCTGATACATTTCTTTATCCAAAGAAGTTGTAATGGGCAATTCTGGTTTTTTTTTATCAATATACACTTCACAAAGTACTGTTTTTATTGGGCAAATAACCGCTAAAGCTTTTTTTATTTTTTGAGCTAAAATACTACCATTGCCTTGAATTCCTGCGATAATTATAACATCCTCTTCTATAAAAGTCTCGTATATTTGAAAAGCAATTCGTTTTATCTTAAATTCAATTTCAAGATTATTTAAAATTTTATTTGGATTCATTTTTCTACATATTTATGTTTCTATTCTTGATTTTCGTCTGGAATATTCAACCCAAAATCTTGTAAATCTCTTCGATCTTTCTTGGTTGGACGTCCTGTTCCTGATTTTCTATAATGTTCTTTAGAAAGTTTGAGCAATTCTAAATGTGCAAATACCTCTGGTGGCGTATCGTCTTTTCTATAGATATCTACAAGCTTGGCTCCCACTCTATTCTCCGGAATATCTAAAACCGAAATAGCATGAATTATTTGATCTTTTCGAAAGGTAATTTTATCCGAAGCAAATACCTCTTTCGAAGCTTTTGCAACTTGACCATTAACCGTAATATGGTTTTTTTTACACGCCTCGGTAACCATATTTCTAGTTTTGTAATACCTTACACACCATAAAAATTTATCTACTCTCATAAAAAAACTAAAAACAACGTTAAATATTTTAGCAAAAATAAATGAAAATTGTATCTTGCACACCTAAATTATATAATAATGAATATTTTTTTTAAATTAATACTAACATTAACATTCTTTGCATCTTTTTTTTCTTGTAAAAAAGACGATCCCGTACAAGTTTATTCTATTCCTTATGCAGAGCAATATCCGAAAGATTTAACTGCAATTGAAACATTTTTAAAAACACACAAAATTAACGAAACTGTTAATCCGGGGCATGTGGACGATAGAGATGTTTCTTTTTCGGTAGTGCCAGATGGAGATTCTGCTTCTATTTGGGGAGATAATGCAACTACTCCAAAGGCGAGTTTGCTAAACAAAATAGTAAATAGCAATGGGGTAGATTATAAAGTGTATTATGTTTCTTTAAGTGACGGAACACAGCAAAAACCATACCCAACAGATTCTGTTTGTGTTGCTTATAAAGGGCGATTGCTAGACGACACAACATTTGATCAGGCTCAAAACCCAAATTGGTTTATATTAGGGAGTGTAATTCAAGGTTGGAACGAAATAATTCCGCTATTCAAAACAGGAACCTCTAGTGCAGGAACTGATGGAACTACCATTTATAGTGATTTTGGAGCAGGAGTTATGTTTTTACCATCTGGATTAGCATATTACAGCCAAGGACAAGGATTAATTCCTCCTTATTCTCCGTTAATATTTAATTTTAAACTTCAAAATGTGGAATATGTAGATAATGATAACGATGGTATATTATCTAGAGACGAAGATATAAACCTAAATGGAATTTTAACAGATGATGATACAGATGGAGATGGTATTCCTAATTATAGAGACATAGATGATGATGGAGATTACTATACTACAAAATCTGAGATAAAAATACCCGGTTCGGATCCTGCAACATATTACTTATACAGTCAAGTTCCAAGTTGTAGTGCTGATGTATCTAGTCCCACACGAATACGAAAATATTTAGACCCAAGCTGTCATTAAGACCCCAAAAGCCAAAATCAAAGCCATTCTTTTACAAATGGCTTTTTTTATTGAAAAAATAGCTAAACAATTTGTTATTAACAATAAAACATTTGTTTTTTTGTCACAAACACTAAAAATAATTTTATTAATTGAATTACCAAGACTTTAAATGTTAAAATATTATTTTTTATTAAAAATAATATTTAATTTTGTTATTATATAATAACTTATTTTCTTGAAGTATGAAAAAAATTACCTTTATACTAGTTGCATTTTTTGCAACACAGGTATTCTGGGCACAAGCACCAATAAATACCATAAAAACTACTCCTATCACATACCAAGATGTAGAAATTAGACCAGAATTTCCAGGAGGAAACACAGCATTCATGAAGTTTATATCCACTAATTTTAAAACACCAGATATAGAAGGCATTTCAGGGATTATAAAAATGAGTTTCGTAATAGAACCAAACGGAAAAGTATTGGACGTTAAAATAGAAAAAGATATATGTTCTGGCTGTGGGGAAGAAGCAAAAAGAGTTTTATTAAGCTCTCCTACATGGATTCCAGGCGAAAATGACGGTAAAAAAGTTAGAGTTATACACCAAGTTCCTATACAAATTCAATCCTATTAAACATTTACAATAAATAGAACTAACTCTTAGTATAATTTTAGTTTGTATATTCTTTTAAAATAAAGTATCTTTGCTCTTTATTTAGACAAAATCAAAATAATACAAAATATAATTGATTTGAAAACTAAATAAACAGATTGTTATTCCTAAATTTTCTCTAAAAAACATAAATAGCATGATACAAGTTTCTGATACTGCTAGCAAAAAAATCACAGCAATGATGGAAGAAGACGGATATAATCCTACAACCGATTATGTTCGTGTAGGTGTTAAATCTGGTGGATGCTCAGGATTGTCTTATGAACTCAAATTCGACAAAATACTTAACCAAGACGATAAAGTTTTTGAAGCAAATAATATTAAAATAGCAGTCGAAAAAAAATCATTTCTTTATCTTCTAGGAACTATTCTGGAATTTTCTGGAGGATTAAATGGGAAAGGTTTTGTATTTAATAATCCAAATGCATCTAGAACCTGTGGATGCGGTGAATCTTTTTCGCTTTAAGCCCAAAAATATCGTTTTTTTAAAGCTAAAATAAGAGATTAAAACACCCAAATTACTAATTATCCCTTTACGGAAAATCAAGTGCCATGAGCAAATATACAGAAGAAGACTTAAAAGTTGAACTCGAAAATAAAGAATATGAATATGGGTTCTATACTGATATCGCATCAGAAACATTCCCTATTGGACTAAATGAAGATATTGTTAGAGCAATTTCATTGAAAAAAGAAGAACCTAAATGGATGACCGATTGGCGTTTAGAAGCATTTAGAGCATGGCAGAAAATGGTGGAGCCTGAATGGGCAAATGTACATTATGAAAAACCTAATTTTCAAGCAATTTCCTACTACTCTGCCCCAAAAAAAATAGATCCCAACAAAACATTAAACGATGTGGATCCTGAACTTTTAGAAATGTACAAAAAGTTAGGCATATCTATAGATGAGCAAAAAATGCTGAATAATGTTGCTATGGATATTGTGGTCGATTCGGTTTCGGTAGCAACCACATTTAAAAAAACGTTAGCAGAAAAGGGAATCATTTTTATGAGTATTTCAGAAGCAATAAGAGAATATCCTGAATTAGTTCAAAAATATTTAGGCACTGTAGTACCCCAAAAAGACAATTTTTATGCAGCATTAAATTCCGCTGTTTTCTCTGATGGTAGTTTTTGCTATATTCCAAAAGGAGTGCATTGTCCAATGGAACTTTCTACTTATTTTCGTATAAATCAGGCAGGAACAGGACAGTTTGAAAGAACACTACTAATTGCCGATGAAGGCAGTTATGTTTCTTACCTAGAAGGCTGCACGGCACCAAGCCGAGATGAAAATCAGTTACATGCCGCAGTGGTTGAACTAATTGCCATGGAAAATTCTGAAATAAAATATTCGACAGTGCAAAACTGGTATCCAGGAAATAAAGAAGGAAAAGGTGGTGTTTTCAACTTTGTAACTAAAAGAGGTATTTGCGAAAAAAATGCTAAAATTTCTTGGACACAAGTAGAAACAGGCTCAGCAGTTACTTGGAAATATCCTTCTGTTATTTTAAAAGGAGAAAATTCTATCGGAGAATTTTACAGCATTGCAGTTACAAACAATCATCAGCAAGCAGATACAGGAACTAAAATGATTCATTTGGGAAAAAACACCAAATCTACAATTATATCTAAAGGTATTTCGGCAGGAAAATCACACAATAGTTATCGTGGACTAGTACAAATAGGTTCTAGGGCACAAAATTCTAGAAACTTTTCGCAGTGTGATAGCTTATTAATGGGAAATAATTGTGGAGCACATACTTTTCCATATATAGAAAGCAAAAATTCTAGTGCAAAGATAGAACATGAAGCTACCACTTCTAAAATTGGAGAAGACCAAGTGTTTTATTGCAACCAAAGAGGAATTCCAACAGAAAAAGCTATTGCACTAATTGTAAATGGATTTAGCAAAGAAGTGTTAAACAAACTACCAATGGAATTTGCTGTTGAGGCACAAAAATTATTAGAAATTTCGCTAGAAGGTAGTGTCGGATAAGAAATTGTATTTTTTGCTTTCAGTGTGTTTTTAAAACGATAAAAACGATTAATAAACACGTATTAGAATAGTTTTTGAGTTCTTAAAAGATAATTTAATCCACAACAAAAATAAAAAACCTTCTTAAATGACATTTATATTGTAAAAATAAAATAAATTAATTACTATTTTTGATTTATCTAGGATACACATATATAAACAAAAGAGTCTGTATAAAATACAGACTCTTTTGTTTATATATGTGTAGAATTATTTATTTCTAGATAATAAGTTTTTCTTTTTTACTAAGTAAAAACCATATACAATTCCTATTGCAAGCAACACTAGTATAGAACCATCAATAGGTAATCCTGGTGGTGGTGGTGGTGTAGGTGGTGGTGGATCACTTGGACCTACAGGGGCTGCATAATTGCTCAAAGTTGCTAGTAATAAAACTATTACACTAATACGTTTTTTTTGTGCTGTAATTTTCATAGGTTACTGTGTAAAAATTTTAACAAAACATTATGTTTTAATTTCTTAGCAAGGTTAAGAAAAATATTTGACACAAGCAACTAATTTTTAATATTTTAAGAAAAAAAGTTAAAATTAATGTTTTTTAAACATTTTGTTTACAAAAAAAGCCTTTCAACTTATTTGAAAAGCTTTTTTAATCTAATATTGTGGTCCCACTTGGAATCGAACCAAGCACCTACTGATTATGAGTCAGTTGCTCTAACCGAATGAGCTATAGGACCTAATTTGAGGTTGCAATATTACTGCTTTTTTTTGTATTAACCAAATTATTTTGTTATTTCTTGACATAATTCTATTAACACAGAATTAGTGTCTTTTGGGTGTACAAACACAACCAACTTGTTGTCAGCTCCTTGCTTTGGAATTTCGTTTATAATAGTAAATCCCTCTTTTTTCAATCTACTTATTTCGTTGTGTATATTTTCAACTTCAAATGCAATGTGGTGCATTCCCTCTCCTTTTTTTTCTATAAATTTAGCAATTGGGCTTTCTAGTGTTGTTGCCTCAAGAAGTTCAATTTTGGTAGAGCCAGTTAAAAAGAAAGAAGTTATAACGCCTTCACTTATTACTTCTTCTTGTTTGTAACTAGGAGTGCCTAATAATTTTTCAAAAATAATAGCAGATTTTTCTATGCTTTTTACGGCAATTCCTAGATGTTCTATTTTTTTCATGAATTTCTTTCTATTGGTACAAAATGTGTTTTTTAGAATCTCTTACTACACAATTGTCTTTTAAACCACATTTGTTATAAATTATCAGAAAAATACCATTCTGCAAAAGAAGAATCTGTTTCTTGAAGTTTTAAAGAATGTAGTTGAATGTTTGCTGGGAGCTTTGCTGTGATTTTTGCTGCAAAATCAATTATTAGGTTTTCACTTGTGGGCTGATAATCTACCAATATTACATGATGTCCTCTTTTTTGTAACAATTGTGCAAGTTCTAGATGTGGTGTGGTTTGATTAAAAACGGTTGCATGGTCAAAAACATCTACAATATCCTGCTTTACAATATGTTTTAAGTCTGTGAAATCTATTACCATTCCATATTTCACATTGTTTCGGTCGCTAATTGGTGTTCCTATAACGGTTACAGAAAGTTTATAACTGTGACCATGAACATTTTTGCATTTGCCATCATATCCATAAAGTGCATGTCCAGTTTCAAACGAAAATTGTTTGGTAATTCTAATTTTGCTCATAAAAAAAATTCAAGTTGCAAAGGTATAAAAAACGATTTCTTTTATTTCGCTTTTTTTGAAATAATTTGTTTTAGGCTACAAGAATACTTCTTTTAGAATTTCTAAGGATTTTGGAATTTTAAATCCGTCTAGGTGTATTCCATAATATTGTAGAAGAATTTTAAGTAATGTGTGTCTTTCATGTACAGAAAAAACTTTTTGAGGATTTTCAAATTTCAAATCAATTAAATTTTTAAGCAAGTTCGTTTCTTGTTCACTTAAGCAATTCGCATTTAAAAAGTTGCTAAAAACACCCTCTTCGAGATTAAAATAGCTATTTTTTAAGGTAGAAGTGTCTGGATAAAACCCTAAAAAACTAGTGATTTCTAAAAGCACTATTAAGTGATAGTTATACACCTCATTATTTATATCTAACCATAACAAAAATGTTTCTAAAAATGTAAATAATCCATTGTTTCGTTCTTCTTCTTTAATACAAAGATGTAGAACTTCTGCAACAAAAAGCACTACGCTATTTTTAATTACACAGGTTTGAATAGTCTGGTAACTATGTGCAAGTTTAATTTCTTTAAAAAGAGATAATGCATTGTTTTTATGGGTTGCTTCAATCTCCAATAAGGTTAATGGGATAAAATAGGCTGCTTTTTGGTTTGTTTTTTTTCCAGAATAAGCATCTCGCACAAAATAGGTTTTTAATCCATCAGACAATGTATAACATTTAACTATAAGGCTTTTTTCTTGGTATTTAACGGTCGAAATTACAATTGCTTTGGTCTTAATTTGCATGTTTTAGAGTAAGAAAATTTATAAATTTTCTTTAGAAAATATTCGGGTTTTTAGCTACTTAATTTGCATCGAAATTTTAACGAACAATCATCACTTTTTTTGTCTTAGTGATGGTTCCATCTTCCGAGGAAAGGAAAATCATATACACTCCAGATGCTACTTTGTGCCTTCCAAAAGCTTTGGTATCCCATAAAACGGTTCCTCCTTTAGACGTTTCTTCAAAAACGAGATTTCCTTCAATATCTGCTATTTTTATATTTGCATTATTCATTAACCCTGTTATAAAAACAGCACCATTATATTCCGGTCTAACTGGATTTGGATAAGTAACAACATTTTCAAAATCTTCCGAACCCGCAGTTGAATTTCCTTTAAAGGAAACCATACCGGCCTCAGTTGCCATAAATACTTCGCCTGTTTGTGGGTTAATATCTAAATCGTTAATTACATTGCTTGGCAATGGTGAATTTTCTTTGGTAAAAACATTAAATGTTTTTTGTCCATCTGCCGAGATATAAAATACTCCAGCTCCCGCAGTTCCTATCCATTTATTATTTGCCCCATCTACCACAATATCAGTTATAAATTGCTGATATAAAAGCTCTTGTGCTAAATTATCTTCAAGTATAATTATGGAATTAGTATTTAAAGTATTTTGTGTTAAAAATGCATCTACATTAGGCAAAACTCGCAATCCAGATTTAGTTCCTATCCATAATTTATTCTTGTTATCTACTGCTACTGCTCTCACATCTATGCTAGGAAGGTTTCCTTGATCGCTTCCATCACGGATGGTTATGCATTTATTGCTATATTTTTCGTTAAAGCCAATCAATCCATCTTTGTTGGAGCATATCCATTTGGTTCCATTCTTATCAATGATTAGTCTTCCATAACTATCTGAAAGCGTATTCATACTACATGGCAAACCATAAGATTGCCACTGCCCATTATTTCTAAGAACATGTAAGGCATTGTTTACCAATGAATTATTTAACCATAAATTAGCGTCTTTATCAAATGCAAATCCGTTTACTCTTATATCATCTGGAACTTGCCCTATAATGGAATTTAGACTGCTATTACTAGTGTTATATATCGTAGTTGGGATTTCATCTTCTAACTTTAAAAGACCAGAATAAGAGGAAGCAAAGTAAGTTGTCTTTTCATTTTTTGGATTAATTGCAATTCTAACGATAGATTTCGCACCTAACAAATTGGAGTATGGAATACTTTTCCAACTAGAATTACTTGTTTGATAGTTGCTTATAGGATATGAATCTAACGGATATGGATTGTAACTAGACGAATAATTTCCGTACACCACCCATAATCCTTTTGCATAGGTTTGAATTGCAAATATTTTATTTTGGTCTGGTCCATTTGGAGTTATATTTTCGGAGAGGCTTGAATTGGTATCCGACAGACTTATTAGTCCGTTATTTTGCGTTCCAATATAGGTGGTGGTTCCAATATAGGTTGCACAAGTGAAAGTTCCTGAAAAATCTTGAATAGTATTAATATGTGCTGTTTCTTGCAAAAGGTCGTTATATCTATATACATGATTTTGGGTAGTCACAACAAAATTCCCATTATTAAATCTTGTATCTTTCGGGATTTGAGAAAAAGTAGTTATTAATGTAGGATTGTCATTTATAAAGCGATACATTGCCCCTGAAAGTGTAATTCCTATCAAAGTGTTGGTAGATGCCTCTACACTAAGCCAGCTACCATTAGAAACCATTAGCCATTGGTTATAATCAATAAGGTTTGGATTACTAATACTCCCTTTCAATAAACCATATCCATTTGCAACAGCATAAATAAATCCATTATTAATGGTGGTTTGTAGTATTGCAACATTAGATCCACCAGAGCCTATATAATAGGAATCCCCAAAAACCATATTGTTTAAGTCGAATACCGAAATACCATAATCTGTGGAAATATATAGTTTGCCATTATGCTCCATCATGTGGTTAATCCTTTTCATATTAGGAGGGACAGAAGGTTTATTTACAATATCTACCACATTTAGTATTGTTCCATCTGTATCGTTTACAATAATTAGTAGCCCATCGGTGTGACCTATAATTGTTTTGTTAAATGCAGTGCTATGATAAATTTGTGTTATATTCTGACCAGTTAACCCATCAATAGTACTTACTTTTTGACTTTCGTTAGTGCTTAAATTACCTTTAAAATAAGCATTCTCTGCCGAAGCATAAACTTGCAAAGTATTTTGAGAAACATCTGTAATAGAATTATACGAAAAATAGCCCTGCCATAATTTGTTGTTTTGAGAACTTACAAATATGCTGGAAAAGACTAAAATAATGCTAAATATATTTTTCATAAATAGAATAATGAATACAAATATATAATAAAAACGATTTTATTCTTGTTTTAATATAATTGTATGTAAAAAAAGTGTTTATCTTCTCAGATAAACACTTTTTGGAAGGTTAAATTTGAACAAGTTTATCGTTATTTACACAACGCCTTGTCCTAACATAGCATCTGCTACTTTAACAAATCCTGCAATATTTGCACCTTTTACATAATCTACATAAGTTGCATCTTTTGCACCATATTGCACACAAGAAGTGTGAATAGCCAACATAATATTTTTTAATCTCTCATCTACCTCTTCACTACTCCAGCTTAAACGAAGAGAATTTTGAGACATTTCAAGACCAGAAGTTGCTACACCACCCGCATTAGATGCCTTTCCTGGTGCAAACAATATCTTTGCATCCTGAAAAGCAGTAACAGCCTCAGGTGTAGATGGCATATTAGCACCCTCTGCAACTGCAATACAGCCATTGCTTATAAGTGTTTTTGCCTCCTCACCATTCAATTCATTTTGTGTTGCACATGGCAAAGCCACATCACATTTTACTTCCCATGGACGTTTCCCAGAAATATATTTTGCATTTGGGTATTTTACAATATAATCGCTAATTCTACCATAGTTTACATTTTTAATTTGCATTACGTACGCTAGTTTTTCAGCATTAATACCTGCTTCGTCATAAATATACCCTGAAGAATCTGAAAAAGTAACTACTTTTCCACCTAATTGTATTGCTTTTTCTGCTGCATATTGTGCTACATTTCCAGAGCCAGAAATTACAACTGTTTTCCCTGTAAAACTAGCATTTTTTGTAGCTAACATGCTTTGAGCGAAATAAACAGCTCCATATCCAGTTGCTTCTGGACGTATTAAAGAACCTCCAAAAGAAATTCCTTTTCCTGTTAAAACTCCTGTAAATTCATTTCTTAAACGTTTGTATTGTCCAAACATATATCCAACTTCTCTTCCTCCAACTCCAATATCTCCTGCAGGCACATCGGTATTATCTCCAATATGTTTGGATAATTCTGTCATAAAAGATTGACAAAACTTCATTATTTCATTATCCGATTTTCCTTTTGGGTCAAAATCTGCACCGCCTTTTCCACCACCCATTGGCAATGTTGTTAAGCTATTCTTAAATGTTTGCTCAAATGCTAAAAATTTTAAAATACTTAAATTAACAGATGGATGGAAACGAATTCCTCCTTTGTAAGGGCCAATTGCAGAGTTCATTTGAATGCGATACCCTCTATTCACTTGGGTGTGACCAGCATCGTTTATCCAAACAACTCTAAACATAATAACACGTTCTGCTTCTACCATTCTTTCCAAGAGCATTTTTCCTTGGTACTTTGGATTTTCTTCAATAAAAGGAATTACCGTTTCGGCAACCTCTTTAACCGCCTGAATAAATTCAGGTTCGTTAGCATTTTTCTTAGCTACTGCTTCAATAAAAGCATCAATACTTTGTGACATAAGTTTCTAGATTGTAAACGTTAGAAAACGTTTTCGTTATAAGTACAAAGATAAGCGTATCTAAAAATATAGCCAAAAAAAAAGCAGAGAATATTAAGCAATGTAAAAAAAATGTTGTTTTTTATGATTTTTTTATGATTTTGTTTTGTATTGTAACTCCTTTTTATATATTTGTAGCATAATGTTTTAAATATATAATTATGTTAAAGTTAGTTAGCTATATTTTATTGTTCTCTGTTGCATGTTTGCAGTCAGCAAATGCTCAATTTGGCTTCTCGCATGAAGTGGGAGTTATTGCTGGACCAGTTGCGTTTCAATCTGATTATGGAGAGCGTCATGATTTTCAAACAAATGCTGGAAATACAGGTTTTGGAGTTGGATTAATTCATTATTTAAATTTTTCTTACAAAGCCGATTGTAATTGTTACACACCCGAAACTTATTTTAACGATCATTTTAAATTAAGAACGGAGCTTTCTTACAATAAGACAAAATTAAACTTTTTTGGAGAATGGGTTACTCCCGAGAAAGTTGCTTCAAGTTATGGTTCTAAACAATTAAAATCGATGGAAGGTAGTACTTCTGTTACCGATATTGGTATGCAATTAGAGTTTTATCCTTGGAGCATTAGAGATTTTACAGCAACTACAGGAACTTTTGCTCCTTTTATAAGTCTAGGAGGACATTTTAGCTTTTACAATCCAAAGGTTACTACTACATTAGGAGATTTAAATGCAACAACTGTTTTTCCTAAATATTGGGCTCCTTCTGAAGGACAAAAACATGGCTATACTAATGAAAGTGGGAGTACTTGGTCTATTGTTTCTAGTGTAGGTACTCGTTATAAACTTACCCCTTTATCTGATTTAATACTAGATTTGCGTTTGCAATACTATTTCTCTAACTGGGTAGATGGTTTAAATCCAGACCCAAACATATATAAAGAAAATAGAGCAAATGATTGGAATGTTTGGTTAAACTTTGGATATATTTATTATTTGTAAAAAAGTTCACACATACTAAAAAAGGGCTAGTTTATTTACTTAGCCCTTTTTTAGTATATCTATTTTGTATTTATTCAATTTGAGATACACGCAAAGTATTTACCATCCCTTTATCCGTAACAGGCATAGCAGCAAGGTTAATTAGGTAATCATTTTTATCTACAAAACCTTTTACCCTTGCTATTTCATTTACATCTTTTACAGTATCATCAGTACTTACAAATTTGTCGTAATAAAAAGAGCGTACACCCCACAATAAATTTAACTGCGTTAATATTCTTCTGTTGGAAGTAAAAACTAATATATGAGAAGATGGTCTCCAGGAAGAAATTTGAAATGCAGTATAACCACTATTGGTTAGAGTGCAAATGGCTTTTGCTTTTATAACCGTAGCCATCGTAGCTGCATGATAACAAATCGTTTTTGTTATAAATCTTTTTGTGCGAACCTGTGGTGTATTTAAAGGAACTTGAATAAGTGGAGAATCTTCGACAGCTTCAATAATTTGTGTCATTTGTTCTATAACTTGTACAGGATATTTTCCAACCGATGTTTCTCCAGACAACATTACTGCATCTGCTCCATCCATTACAGAATTGGCAACATCATTAACCTCTGCACGTGTTGGCGTTAGGCTAGTAATCATGGTTTCCATCATTTGTGTTGCAATAATTACAGGAATACGGGCAGTTTTTGCTCTATTAACTAATTTTTTTTGAATAAGAGGCACCTCATGTGCTGGAACTTCTACTCCAAGATCTCCACGTGCCACCATTAACCCATCACAATATGCTACTATTTTATCAATATTTGCAACACCTTCTGGTTTTTCTATTTTTGCAATAATTGGAATTTTGTGTTCCGAGTTTTTTGCTATTAATTCTTGTAGCTCCATTAAATCTTCGGCGGTTCTAACAAATGATAATGCAATCCAATCTACTTTTTGTTCTATTGCAAATAATGCGTCTTTGATATCTTTTTCGGTTAAGGCAGGCAGAGAAACTTTTGTGTTAGGCAGGTTTACTCCTTTTTTAGATTTTAATGGACCCCCTTGAATTACCTTACAAACAACTTCTGTGGAACCATTTGTTTCTATTGCTTCAAACATAAGTTTGCCATCGTCTAGAAGTATTTTTTCTCCTGGATTTACATCTTTAGGAAACTGCTTGTAGTTCATATATACTCTTTCGGCAGTTCCAACAACATCTTCGGCGGTTTGAAAAGTTATAATATCTCCTGGATGCACTTCTACGTCATCAGCCATAACTCCGACTCGAAGTTTTGGTCCTTGCAGATCCCCGAGTATTGCGGTTGTATATCCAAATTCTTCATTAAGTTGATGTATTATATCTATTTTATTTTTGACATCAGCGTAATCTGCATGCGAAAAATTTACTCTAAATACATTTACCCCTGCAAGAATCATTTGATTTATAATTTCCTTGGTACTACAGGCTGGACCAAGAGTGGCTACGATTTTTGTTTTTTTATTAATGGACATCTTTTTAAAAAATTAGATTGTTTTTAGATTTTATTTGATTTGCATTTATTTCGTAAGCGGTTTCTACAAAATTTATTTTTTGAATTTTAGATATAATCTTGTTAATTTTTTGGGTGGTTTCTTGTGATATTTTTAAAAAAAAATCTACTTTTTTTAGTTCTGTTAGAAGGTAGATAGAATTGCTAATCATTTCATTTTCAAATAAATTAGTGGATTTTTCAACATTTGAATGCTCTATAATTTGCTTGTTTTGGATTAAATCCCAACTAGATTTTTTTTCATTGTCTTCAAAACTAAATCTGCTAAAAAAAGCCGTTTTTTGCTTAGTGTTGACACCTATTTCTACTGAATTTTTTCTTAATGAGATATTTAATTCTTGATTAATTTTATATGCTAATCGGTAATCTTGTTGCGATGCATGAATGGCAATAAGATTGTAGTCTATTTCGTCAAAATCTTCTAATGCTAATTTATAAATCGTCATACAAGGTAAATATTATAGTGTAAATATACTAAATATAGCTATTAGATTGTTTTAAAAACAGTGTTTTTATTAACGATAACGTTATAGAAACAGTTTGTTAAAATTTATCAAGACACATACCATTTTCTGAAAAACAAAAAAAGCGATTAAAAATTAATACTTTTAGAAGTACTAATTTTTAATCGCTTTTAAATAGTAAGAAAACCTTATAGTTTTAATTTTTTGCTCATTTCTGGCAAAAGGGCTTTTTTGTTTAGCATAATAGCCGTTGTTTTGTACTGAACAAATGCTTTGGTCATGTATAAATATCCTTTGTAATCATTTACTGTTCCCCAAGAATTTTTTACAATATAGTATTCTTTCCCATTTTGATCTTTGGTTAAGCCTACAATATGCATACCATGGTCGTCGGTGGTATTATAATTATCAAATGCTTTTTGACGATTTTCTTCTGTGATAATCATTTCTTTTTTAGGACCATCAAAAAGGGTTATTTTTTCTTCCGATGTCATTGTATCTACTGGTTTTTCTGGCACAAAAGCAATTCCATTTTTCCAACTAAATCCTTTCTCGGTAACATCTCCTGCCCATGCAACGGTATAGCCATTTTTAAGCGCATAGTCTATAATATCTGTAAGGTCATTTATTTTTACATTATAAACTTGATCAAATGCCCAGTTATCTGGAACCATAAATACAAATTTTGAATAATATGGATATTCTTGCAAAGAAGTTATCTCTACATAATCGTCTGCATTGATACCAACAATTTCTGAAGCAAAAGTTTCTGGGGTATATTTTTTCCCGTTGTAATCAAATTGTTTTGGAACATTTCCTAGGTAAGAATCAATTACAGAAGCATATGCTTTTTCCCAATTTGGGGTTAGTTCCCCATTTGGATTTTTTACAACTGCCTGTAAAACTGCTTCAGACAGTGCAGACATTTCGGCAAGTTTGTTTTTATCAGTACCATAATTTAATCCTGTATAAACAGATTGTGGTACTGCTCCATATTTTTTATACATATTTATAACATCATGAAACGCTCCTCCTTCACCTAGACTTAATGCTCCATGCATGCGGACATAGTTTCTACCTTTTTCTACATATGCATTTCGGGCAGAAAAAAGTTGCGAGAGTTCTACTGGTTTTTTTCCAGCTTTTATCATTTCCGACTCTAAAAAAGAATTTGCAGAATAGCTCCAACATGTTCCTGAAGAACCTTGTGCTTTTACAGAAGTATTAGGAATGTTAATAATATCTGTGAATTGAAAGTTATCTTTACTTTTATCACTTGCATTAATTTTTAACGAGTTAACAAGGTTGTCTTGTGCAAAGCTAGAAGTTCCTAGCAAAAGTCCCCCGAAAACGATTATAGACTTTAATGTATTCATCTTTTTTATTTCTAATGTTTAGGCAAATTTACACAAATACTTTGCTAATTATGTTAATTGCGTGCTAAAATTGTAGTTTTTAAATAATTTCAAGTGCCTTGTATATCACCTCATATATTTTTTCCAATTGTTTAGGTGTGATGGTATATGCTGGTAAAATGTACACAATATTAGCAATTGGTCTTAGAATTATTCCGTTATGGATAAAAAAATCGTATAATTTATTTCTCAATTCTCCATAATATTCGGTATTTTCTTCTGTTTTAATTTCTAAAGCAAAAATAACCCCTAATACTCGTGTCGTTTTAACCTTTGGATGGTTTTTTATTTTAGTTTGAAAGTCTAAATGAAGCCGATTAATTTGTAGTATGTTTTGTTGTATTATTTCTGAATTTAGCAGTTCTAAACTTGCTAATGCCGCTGCACAAGCCGTTGGGTTTCCTGTAAATGTATGTCCGTGGAACAATGCTTTGTTTATGTCATCGTCATAAAAAGCATCAAATATCTTTTGTGTAAATGTGGTAATTGCAAGCGGAATGGTTCCTGCGGTTAATGCTTTTGAAAGACAAAACATATCGGGTTGACTATTAAGATAATTACAAGCAAATACCTTTCCTGTTTTGCCAAAACCAGTCATCACCTCATCTGCTATGGTTAGAATATTGTGTTGTTTACATATATTTATTAACACATCTAACGCTTCTGGTTTGTACATTACCATTCCAGCAGCTCCTTGAACTAGAGGTTCAAATATAAAGGCAGCACAATCATTTTCCAGAATGGCTTTGGTTAGTGCATTATAACTTTGCTCTTCTTGTCCAATTATGGGTACTGGTATGCGAACCACCTTAATCAAACTGCTTTTAAACGCTTCGGTAAAGAAAGAAATTCCACTTGCGGCCATTGCAGCAAAAGTATCTCCATGAAAGGCGTTTTCAAAAGCAATGATGGTTGTTCTGTTTTCATTTTTGTTAAAAAAATATTGCAAAGAAACTTTTATCGCAATTTCTACAGAAGTAGAGCCATTATCGGAGAAGAAAACTTTTTCTTGATTGTTAGGCAGTAATTGTAATATTTTTTCAGAAAGTTCGATGGCTGGTTTGTGTGTAAATCCTCCAAACAAGACATGCTCCAATGTAATAAGCTGTTGGTAAATTGCATCTGCAATAAAGGTGTTAGAATGCCCAAATGGATTAACCCACCAAGAGGCAATCGCATCGATATATTCTTTGTTATTTTCGTCCCAAACTATAGAACCTTCACCTCTTGTAATCACAATTGGAGCAGTTGCTGTTTTATGTTGTGTGTATGGATGCCAAATATATTTTTGGTCTTTTTCGGATAAATTCATGTGGGGTAAAATTAGATAGAAAGTAATTTTTGCTGGAATAAATTTGCATATTCAGCAACAACACTTTGGTCAAAATAAACTTCTTCTTCAATTCTTCCTAAAAATGGTATTTTCGTTTTATTTAAAATAATTTGTTCGGTTGAGAGATTTTCATTTCCAGAAAAAATAATTCCTGCTATGCTGATATTTCTGTTTTGCAATGCTTCGATGGTTAGTAAAGTATGATTAATACTACCTAAATAGTGCCTAGAAATTACTATTACTTTATAATCTGGAAGAATAATATCTACTATACAGTCGGTTTCGTTTATGGGTACAAATATTCCACCAGCACCTTCTATTACTAAACAATTTTCTGTTTTTGGAGCTATTATCACTTCTTTATGTATGGTAATTCCTTCTATTTGAGCGGCTAGATGCGGACTTACAGCAGTTCTTAACTGATAGGCATTGTCATGAATTACTGTTTTGGAATTAGATATTAATTTTTTAACCCTTAAACTATCCGAATTTTGTAAATCTCCTGCTTGAATGGGTTTCCAATAATCTGCTTGAAGTGCTTCTGTAATTATTGCCGAAGCAATTGTTTTTCCTACTTCTGTAGAAATTCCTGTTATAAATAATTTCATAATTTTTTAAAACACAAAGGTACTTAACAAATATATTATTTTATTAATTTCTTGTTCAGAATTATAACTATGCAAGCAAATACGTAGTCGCTCTTGCCCTTCTGGAACGGTTGGAGATAGTATTGCTCTGCAATCAAAGCCGTTGTTTTGCATTTGTTGTGCTATTTTTTTTACAGTTGTATTACTAGGTATAATTGCACATTGTATTGCAGATTTACTATAAACAAAAAGATTTTTAAGTCCACAAATTACTAGCTCTCTGTTAAATAAAAGAATGTTTTGCTTTAACGAATCTAAATTGTTTTTTGGAGAATTTAACTTAGTATAAGCTACTAGAATAGTAGCAATTGCATGTGGTGGAAGTCCAGTGGTGTATATAAAACTTCGGCAAAAATTGATTAAGTAATTTTTTAATGTTACACTCCCCAAAATTACTGCTCCGTGACAGCCTAGTGCTTTTCCGAAGGTTATAATTCTTGCAAAAATCTTGTCTTGTACGTTTAACTCTTGAATTAATCCTTGACCGTTACTACCAAAAACACCAAGTGCATGTGCTTCATCTATCACAAGATTGCAATTAAATTTTTCAGAAAGCATTACAAGTTCTTCTAGGTTTGGAGAATCTCCATCCATCGAAAAAACACTTTCGGTAACGATGTAAATTATTGCTTTGGTGTTATTTTTAGATAATAAAATAAGTTTTTTTTCTAGAAAATCTAAATTATTATGTTCAAACTTATAAGCTTTTGCGTTAGAAAGCACTATTCCATCTCGAATAGAAGCATGGCACAATTCATCGTATAATAGTATGTCGTCTCGCTGAGGAATTGCACTAAAAAAGCCTACATTAGCATTATATCCTGAATTGAACAGTAAGGCAGATTCAGCTTGATGAAATTGTGCAATATATGTTTCCGTTTCCGTAAATAGTTCCGAGTTGCCCGTTAGTAATCTTGAGCCAGTTGCTCCGTTTAGTAGTATATCTTTATCTAGAAGAAATTGATGAGTTTGACTAAAAATTGCTTCAGATTTTGCAAAACCTAAATAATCATTAGACGAAAAATCTATTAAATTAGAGGCAATACCAAGTTCTCTGTAAGAATTAGTTTGTTTTCTTAGCTCTAGTTTATCGTTTAATTTTGAAGGGAATTTCATGACACAAATTTAGCAATTTGAATCCAACAAAAAAATTAGTTTAATTCTAAAATCAAACTAGATTGTCCTTTTATTTCGATGGTATTTTTTACAGAGATCGTATTGTTGGTTAAAACATCTTTTCCTTGTGTAAAAGCAGCAATATTTTCGGCAAATCTGCTACAGTTTATAACTTGTTTGTCAATATTGTTGTTTACAATTACCATGACCGATTGCTTATCGTTGTGTCTAAAATAAACATATACATTATTCTCTGGAATATATTGTGTGAGTTTTCCGTTGTGTATTACACTTTTATTTTTTCTCCAGTTAAATAAAGTAGCAGTAAAATCAAAATATTGTTTTTGGACATCATTTTGTTGTGTTTGGACAAATGCATTCTTAGAATCTGACTCCCATCCGCCAGGAAAATCCTGTCTTATTTGAGAGTCGCCTCCATTGTTTTTATCTCCACCCATTCCTATTTCTGAGCCATAATATAATTGAGGAATACCTCTAGTGGTTGCTAGAATAGTCATTGCTAATTTGTATTTTTTGAAATCATATTTATATATTTCATTAAATCTATTTGTGTCATGATTTTCTGCAAAAACAAGTAAATTGTTTGGATTTTGGTATAAGAAATCGTTTACAAAATTGTCATAAAATTTTATCATTCCATCAAACCAACCAGAATTATTTTCGTTAAATACAGTTCCAAAAACATCGTGAAGAGTAAAGTCCATTACGCTAGGGAGGTAAGAATTGTAGCTTTGTATTTTTGCAATAGGACTATCTTTTTGCCAATATGATATTTGTGCTTGATCATGCATCCAAACCTCGCCAACTATATTAAAATAAGGATATTCATCTGTAATACTTTTAGTCCATTTTGCAATCCCTTCTTTATCATTGTACGAATAGGTATCTACTCTAAACCCATCTAAATTCGCAAATTCTATCCACCAAATCGCATTTTGAATTAAATAATTTAAAACCAATGGGTTGGATTGATTCAAGTCTGGCATTGAGGGTACGAACCAGCCATCGGCACAATATTTTAAATCTCTCTTAGAAGCATTTGGGTCATATTGCGTAGTCATTCGGTAATTGCTTTGAGCATATCCTGGAAATTGATGAAACCAATTGTAAGAAGGCATATCTTTATACATCCAATGTTCTGCCCCCCAATGATTTGTAACATAATCCATTATTAATTTCATATTTCTCTTTTTCATTTCAGAAGATAAGAACACATAATCTGTATTTGTGCCATATCTTGGGTCTATTTTATACACATCAGATTGCCCGTATGTATGGTAGGAATAGGTTTTGTCGTTATCTTCTAAAAGAGGAGTTGTCCAGATTGCTGTTGCTCCAAGACTTTGAATATAATCTAAATTATTTATAATTCCTTTAATATCGCCACCATGTCTGCCTCCAGGATTTTCCCTATCTGCTTTTTCGGTTGTATTTGTTGTACTATCGTTATTTGCATCTCCGTTTGCAAAGCGATCTGGCATGATAAGATAGACCATGTCAGAGGAGTCAAAACTTTTTCTAAACTTTGAATTTTCTTTTCTTTTTTTTATGGAATAGATTTCTGTAAATATTTTTTTACCGTTTTTAAAACTAAACACAAGGTCTTGTGGTTTACAATTTTCGGTATTGATTGTTACAAAAAGATAATTTGGGTTTTCAGTTTTAAGAATTTCGGTTATCGTAATTCCTCCCGAAACTGTCACCTTGTTTTGGGCAATATTTTTTCCGTAGAATAAAATTTGAAGATTGGAATGCCTCATATCTTCGTACCAAAACGGAGGTTCAATTCGGTCAACTTGAGCAAATGATAAGGAAGTTACTAGTAAAAGAAAGAAAAAATTTTTCATCTTGTTTTATTTAAAAACCCTGTCAGAGTTTCGAACTCTAACAGGGTTATGGTTTCTTATTGAAATTAAACTGTTACTAAACTATTCGGCTCTACTAAAACTTCTTTTCCATTTACGAAAACTGAAATTTCTTTTGTGCCTTCAAGTGAGAATGTGGTATCGTTTTGATGAACAGAAATTTTCAAAATCTGGTTTCTGAAATTGATTTTGAATGAATAACCTGCCCATTCTTTTGGAATTCTTGGTTCGAAGTGTAGCGTATCATTTTTAACTCTCATTCCGCCAAAACCTTCTACAATACTCATCCATGTTCCTGCCATTGAGGTGATGTGACAACCTTCTTCTACTTCTTTGTTATAATCATCTAAGTCTAAACGAGAAGTTCTTAGGTAAAAAGTGTAAGCTTGTTCCATTCTACCAAGAGTTGCCGCTTGAATTGAGTGAACGCAAGGCGAAAGCGAACTTTCATGAACGGTAAATGGTTCATAAAAATCGAAATGTTTTTCTAATTGTTCTTTGGTAAAATGATTTTCAAAGAAATAAAAACCTTGTAAGGTATCCGCTTGTTTTATGTAAGGCGAACGCAAAATTCTATCCCAAGACCATTTTTGGTTGATTGGACGTTGGCTCTTATCTAAATCGTGCACTTTTACCAATTCTTTATCTAAGAAGCCATCTTGTTGTAAATAAACATCATGCTCCTTTGAATATGGAAAATACATATTATCAGCAACGGCTTTCCAATGTGAAATTTCGGCTGAATCAAGATTTACTTTACTCATAATTCGAGTATAATCTGAAGCGTATTCTTTTTCTACTTTATTAATTTGTTCGATAGCGTAATTGATACACCATTTAGCTAAATAATTGGTATAGAAGTTATTATTAACGTTATTTTCATATTCATTTGGACCAGTTACTCCTAAAATCACATATTGATTTCTGTATGTAGAATAAGTGGCTCTTTGGTGCCAAAAACGTGCAATTCCAATCAAAACTTCTAATCCTTTTTCAGGAATATAGGAGTAATCACCTGTGAATCTGTAATAATTGAAAATAGCAAAAGCAATCGCACCATTTCTATGAATTTCTTCAAATGTGATTTCCCATTCGTTATGACATTCTTCGCCATTCATAGTAACCATCGGATACAACGCTGCACCATTTTTGAAGCCTAATTTTCCAGCATTTTCAATCGCTTTATCTAATTGATTGTATCGGTAAGTTAATAAATTTCTAGCAACTTGTTGGTCTTTGGTTGCCATATAAAAAGGAATGCAATAAGCTTCTGTATCCCAATAAGTTGAACCGCCGTATTTTTCGCCAGTAAATCCTTTTGGGCCAATATTTAAACGAGAATCTTTTCCTAAATACGTTTGATTCAATTGGAATATATTGAAACGAATTCCTTGTTGTGCTTTTACATCACCATCAATAGTAATGTCGCTCATTTCCCAAATTTTTGCCCAAGCTTGTTTTTGACTTTCAACCAGATTTGAATAGCCAATTTTCAAACCTTCAGTAATTACATTTTGAGCAGCAATTTGCGTGTTTTCGTGATTTAATGAAACCGTGTATCCCCCTAATTTTTGAATGGTAGCAACTTGCTCTTTTTTTACATCAACTTCAAATGAAAATTGAACTTTTTCGCTATTTTTTTCAATATTTATTGGAGAAGCATTTACGTTTTCTCCATTTATTAAAATAGCATTTTGCATAAAAGTGGTTGCTGTAAAATGCGTTTTGAAAGTTCTAGCCGTAACAAAAGCTTCATTATTTGAATGTTGAACATTTAATGGTTCCCAGAATTTTTCTTCCCAGTTAGCATCTTCGTTGTGAACTCCAGCATCAACATAAGGTTTGAAAATAATTTTAGCATCACCATTTATTGGCGTTATTTCGTAATTGATAACACCTAATTCGTCTAAATCTAATGAAAGAAAACGAGTAATTTTTACCGAAATATTCAAACCATTTTGCATAATAGCTTGAAAAGAGCGATAGTAAATACCTTCTTTCATATTCAATTCACGATTGAAATTAGCAACCGATTGACATTTGGCCAAATCAAGGTTTTCGCCGTTTATTTCTATGTCAATTCCAATCCAATTTGGAGCGTTTAATACTTTTGCAAAATATTCTGGATAGCCATTTTTCCACCAACCCACTTTGGTTTTATCAGGATAATAAATTCCTGCAATGTAACTTCCTTGAAAAGTTTCACCCGAATAGTGTTCTTCAAAATTGGCACGTTGTCCCATAGCACCGTTGCCGATGCTGAATAAACTTTCAGACGATTTTACCATTTCGGCATCAAATCCTTCTTCTATGATGGACCAATTGTTTGGTTGTATATAATCTTGGTTCATTTTTTAATTTGTTTAAAAAAGTTTCAAGTTTCAAGTTAAGTAAACTTGAAACAAAAATTAATTTATTAACGATTCAATAAATGAAACATCAATAAATGTAAAATCTTTAAATATGTATTTTGCTTCGTGTAATGTTGTTGCTTCTCCAATTCCGATACTTGTCATGTTGGCAATGTTAGCAGCTTGAACTCCAGCAACAGAATCTTCAAAAACGATTGAATTTTCGTTGGTTACACCTAATTTTTTTGCAGCTTGAAGAAAAACTTCCGGATCTGGTTTTGCATTGGCAACATCATTTCCATCAACGATTGCATCAAATAGGTTTAAAATTCCTGTTTTTTCTAAAATAGGTCGTGCATTTTTACTGGCAGAACCTAATGCGATTAGCTGATTTTTATCTTTTAAATAGTATAAAACAGGTAATACACCAGGTAAAATTTCACTTTCATCAATATCTACCAAATAGGATAGATACTCTTCGTTTTTTTGAATTAACCATTTGTTTTTATCTTCTTGAGAAGCTTGAATTCCTCCAAGTTCTAAAATAATATCTAGCGAACGAACGCGGCTAACTCCTTTTAATTGTTCGTTATGTTCGGGCGTAAATTCGATTCCAATTTCTTGAGCTAATTTTTGCCAAGCCAAAAAATGGTATTTTGCTGTGTCAACAATAACTCCGTCAAGGTCGAATAGGAATGCTTTTTTGTTTGTCATTTTATTTTTTTTAACCTGAAATTGCGTTTTTATCTGTAATCAAGAAATTACAAAGTCCTGCAATTATTAAAGAAATTCCAGCTAATATCATTGCATTGATATGAGCTTCACCAATTAATTTATACAAATAATTTATTCCTCCAAGGGCAGCAATAATCTGTGGAATTACAATAAACATATTGAATAATCCCATCATCATTCCCATTTTATTAGGATTTACAGAGCTTGATAGCATCGCATAAGGCATCGATAAAATACTTCCCCATGAAAATCCAATTAATATAAAGGAATATAGTAATGTAGAAGGCGTTGCAAAAAACATATAGATAAATCCTAATCCACCAAGAATCAACGATGCCATGTGGATATATTTTCTATTTATTTTGTTTTTCATTGTATAAAAAGTAAGTAAAAGAGCAAAAGCCATTGAAGATAAACCATAAACGCCAGTTGCCGAACCTACCAAATCTGCGGAATCATTATACACTTTATCTTTTACTTTATAGTCAGTTTCTTTTTCAATGTTTAGATAAACTACTTCCTCTTTATCGTTTTTTAAAGCATTTCCTTCGTTGTCTAATTGAGCAAATTCTTTCACATCAGGTTTTGGAGCATTAAATACATGTTCCGTTAAAGCAGGTGTTGATAAACTCCACATGGTAAAAAAGGCAAACCAACTAAAAAACTGAATTAACCCCAATTTTTTCATGGTTGAAGGCATGTCTTTTAAACTTTCAATTAAATCAGGAATAAAACGGGATTCTTTTTTATCGGATTTGAATTTTTCTAAATCTTGAGGAGGATCTTCTTTAGTGGTAAAAATGGTATATAAAATACTTGCAAAAAACACAAATCCTCCAACAGAAAAAGCTACAATAACAGAGTTTGGAATCACTCCAGCTGCCGCTTCGTTTGAAACACCTAATTTATTTACTAACCATGGTAAATTACTTGCAATCCAAGTTCCGATTCCGATAATTAATGTTTGAATTACAAAACCGTTTGAGCGTTGTGATTCAGGCAATTTATCGGCAACCAAAGCACGAAAAGGTTCCATGCTAATGTTTATTGAAGTGTCTAAAATCCATAATAATCCAGCTGCAATCCATAAAACTGGAGAATGAGGCATGAAAAATAAAGTAACAGATGATAGGATTGCTCCGATAAGGAAAAATGGTTTTCTTCTACCAAATTTTGGACTCCAAGTATTATCGGATAAATATCCTATAATTGGCTGAACTAAAAGACCTGTTAGAGGTGCTGCTATCCATAGACCAGGAATGTCATCTACATTTGCACCAAGAGTTTGAAATATTCTAGACATGAACCCGCCTTGTAGGGCAAATCCAAATTGAATTCCAAGAAACCCGAAACTCATGTTCCAAATTTCCCAAAAGGAAAGTTTGCGCTTTTCCATTATCGTAATTTATTGATTAATACGATAAGCGTATGTTTGCTTATCAAAACTTAATTTTGTTTTCGAAGTAAAAATAAGTGCTTTGATAATTTATGTAAATGTATAAAAAAAAATAGACTTGCAAGTTTATAAATCATTTTTGTGAAAAAAAAATGCGAAAACGTTAGAGTTGATAAGTTTTTAAAAACATATTGTTTTTTTACTAAATGGAAGTTCAATTTTTTCTCTTTTTGTGACAGAATAAGTTGAAAGATTCTTAAATTTAAAAATAGATTTAAGAAGTAGATTCTCGAACTACAAGATGTGTTTCAATTACTTCGGTTATGTACAATTCTTCTTCGTTTTCGTTTTCAAGTCTGTCAATGAGCATTTTTGCTGCTTTTTCGCCCATTTTAATTCCATTTTGACTAATCGTCGTAATGGAAGGGGTAGAATATTTGGAAATAATACCATCTGTGAACCCAATTACAGAGACATCTTTTGGCACAATTTTACCAATTTTGTTCAGTGCCTTTATAGCTGTAACTGCAAAAAGTTCATTCACAGCAAAAACAGCCTCTAATTTGTTTTTATGGATAAAATTCTCTATTTCTTGTGTGCAATTCTCTATATTTTCAATTTTGAGAATCAAATTAAAATCAACAGGGAGATTATTTCTGGTTAAAGATTGCAGATAGCCTTCAGTTCTTAATTTCCCAACACTCACATAATCAACAGTTGTAATGAGACCTATTTTTTTAAATTCTTTCTCAATTAAAAAATTCACCGCTTCTTCTGCGGCAAGTTTGTCGTCTATAATAACTTTGTCACAAAAAATATCATTGGCAACACGGTCAAATAAAACTACTGGCATACCTTGATTAATTGCTTCCGTAATATGATGGTAATCATTTTTAAATTGTGTTTCTTTAGACAAGGAAACTATAAATCCATCTATGCTCCCATTGGCAAGCATTTCCATATTAATAACCTCTTTATCAAAAGATTCGTTAGAAAGACAAACAATCACATTATACCCTTTTTGGTTAGCAAATTGCTCGATACCACTAATAACGGTAGCAAAAAAATGATGTACAATTTCTGGGATAATTACGCCAATTGTTTTTGTTTTTCTATTCTTTAAGCTAAGAGCGATTAAATTAGGCTTGTAGTTATAAAGTTTTGCAAAAGCTTGCACTTTTTGTCTAGTATCTTCACTTATTTCAGGACTGTCTTTAAGAGATTTTGAAACGGTAGAAATAGACACATCTAATTCTTTGGCAATTTGCTTTAAAGTTACTTTCTTTCTCATTATATATTTCGGAAAAAATTATTTTTCAATAAAGATAGTTTTTTTTATCATTATTAGCAATTTTATCACCTTAAATAAGTGTTATTACAAAAGTTTTCAACACGAAAACGTTTTCGTGGCCTTATTTTTTTTCTTATTTATATTTTGTATCTTAATATTAACTAAATTTAACATTCGAAGTAAAAATAAACGCAAAATAAACCAAAAATTAACTTAAAAAAAATGTATGAAAACAATGTATAAAAAGTTACTACTTTTACTACTATTATTTCCTTTTACTATGCTAGCCCAAAGCAAATTGCAAGGAGTTGTTACGGATAAAATTACGGGGCAAACCATGCCTGGGGTAAATGTTTTCGTAAATGGAACTACAAACAGTGCTTCTACTGATTTTGCTGGTGTTTTTGTATTAACTAACTTAAAAAATGGAGATGTAATTACCTTTACATTCTTAGGATTTAAGCAAGCAACTTTAACCTTTATAGGGCAAAAAACAGCTGCAATAGCAATGGAGGAGGAACTTTCTAAATTAAACGAAATTGTAGTAGTAGGTTACGGAAGCGTAAAGAAAAAAGATGCAACAGGAAGTGTAGATGTAATTTCTGCTAAAGATTTTAACAAAGGTGCAATATTTTCTGTAGATCAGTTATTAACAGGAAAAGCAGCTGGAGTTAGAGTAACCAATAATGGTGGAGATCCAGATTCTGCTCCAAATATTCGTATTAGAGGAGGAAGCTCTTTGGGTGCAGAAAATAGCCCTTTAATTGTAATTGATGGTGTGCCGTTAAGTAACGAAAATGCCGCAGGGAATAACAATTCATTAGCACTATTAAATCCAAACGATGTAGAATCTTTTACTGTTTTAAAAGACGCTTCTGCAACAGCTATTTATGGCTCTAGAGCTTCTAATGGAGTTATTTTAATTACTACTAAAAAAGGAACTAAAAATGCCACCGAATACAGTTTTTCTAGTAGTGTGGCAATTGGAGAGATTTCTAAAATGACAAATATGATGAATGGAACAGAATTTACTGCATTTATTAGAAATCAATTCCCAGCATATACAAACTTTCTAGGAATAGATGACCCTGCAACCACCGCTACCGACAATCCAAGTACGCCAGAAATTGAAGGTCGTATTTTATTTGATACCAACTGGCAAGATGCTATTTATCAAAAAGCCATTTCGTCTGACAATAATTTTAGTGTAAGAACTAATTTATTTAAAAAAATGCCTTTGAGAGTCTCTTTAGGATATACTAAAAATGAAGGATTAGTTAAAACAAGTGAATTTAAGCGATGGACTCCTTCTATAAAACTTTCCCCAATGTTTTTTGATAATCATTTAAAAATAGATTTAAACGCAAAGGGGCTATTCTCTGAAAAGAATGCAATTGACGAAGGTGGAGCGTTTGGTGGAGCGATTAATATGGATCCTACAAAGCCCATTTACAACACAAGTAGCTCAAATATTTTTGATGGATATTATCAAGGATATGGCACAACGTCTAACCCTACTGCCTTAAACGGACAAACTAATCCATTAGCAATATTAGAACAAAGAACTCGTCCAGAACAAGTAAGGAAAATAATAGGAAACATAGAGTTTGATTATAAATTACACTTTTTCCCAAATTTAAGAGCGGTATTAAATTTAGGACTAGAAGCTTCAAACTCTAAAATTGAAGAGCGTTATACAGGAAATGCCATTCAAACATACCAAGATAAAATGGGAGGCGTTTTTAATCCTGGCGTTAATTATTCTGAAAATCAAACCATTACTAATAAATTAATGGATGCTTATTTAGTATATTCTAAAGATCTTTCAGGATTTATTAAAAAGTTTGATATTCAAGGAGGTTATACTTATCAAAACTTTGTTACAGATGGGAATAAGGTAAATTATATGTACAATCAAACCACAGGACTAAGAGAAGAAAATATAGACCCAAGAAATCTTACTAATAGATACTACCACGCTCTAAACCTTCAATCCTTTTTTGGCAGAAGCAATGTAGATATTTTAGGTAAATACTTGTTCACATTCTCTTTAAGAACCGATGCTTCCTCTTTATTTAACAAAGAAAATAGATGGGGTTACTTTCCAGGAACAGCCTTTGCTTGGAAAATTAGCGACGAAAAATTCCTAGAAGACTCCAAATTAATCCCAAATTTAAAACTAAGATTAGGTTGGGGACGCACAGGACAGCAAGACATAGCAAGATTTGAAGGAATTGGATACTACCCTAACAGTCCATTCTTTATTATAGGAAACCAAAATAGTCAATACCTACCAGGGTATAATACCTATTCAGCATTAGCATATAATCCAAGTTTAACTTGGGAAAAAACCACAACCTATAATGCAGGCTTAGATTTTGATTTGTTTAAAAACAGAAATATATCTGGAAGTGTTGATGTATATAAAAAATATACCACCGATTTATTAGCAAAAGTACCATTGCCACCAGGGCAAGGATTAACAAATGATTTTGTTAAAAATGTAGGCTCCACCGAAGGAAAGGGAATAGAAACTAATTTAAATTTTAAATTATTAGAAAATGATAACGCAACCATAGATTTAAACGCTAATGGAGCTTATAATTACAACAAAGTCACAGATTTGCAAGGGCTTTCTTTTGTTACTGCAAACGAATCTACAATTCCAAACGGAACAGGTTCCAAAATTGCCCGTCATGCCGTGGGATACCAGCCCTACTCTGCATTTGTTTTTGAACAAATATACAATGCTGAAGGAAAGCCAATAGAAGGAGCTTATGTAGATAGAAACAAAGATGGTGTTGTAAACGATGAGGATAGATATTATAAAGCAATGAGACCAAACTGGACTTTTGGATTTGGCTTGAATGTAACCTATAAAAATTTCGATTTATCCACTAGCTTTAGAGGACAAAAAGGAGGCTTAGTATATAACACACAGGAGTTAATTGCAGGAAACATTAACCACGCAGCACCAGGAACTGTTACCTCTTTAAACAATGTATTAAATCAAGAATTATTGTTTAATAATAATATAGGGAATACACCGTTTTCAGATTATTTCTTACAAGATGCAAGTTTTGTGAGATGCGAAAACATTACTTTAGGTTATAAAATTAACAAAGCAATAAAAAACGCAACCTTAAGATTGTATGTAGCAGGAAACAATCTATTTTTATTTACAAAATATAACGGACAAGACCCTGAGAATTTTAACGGTATAGATACTAATTTTTATCCAAGACCAAGACTATATAGTTTCGGATTAAATTTAAATTTTTAATTTAAGAATGAAAAAAATGAAAAAAATGAAAATAAAATTTTTAAGTCTAGGATTTATAATGCTATTCTTAATTTCTTGTGTAAATGATTTAGATACCACCCCAAAGGTAGAACTTTCTCTAGAAAATTTATTAAAACAAGATCCACAAGCAATAGAGGGTTTATTGTCTAAAATGTATGGAACATTTGCACTATCTGGACCAAATGGACCAGGAAGTTCTGATATATCTGGACCAGATGCAGGAGAAACTGCATTTTTAAGGGGAATTATAAACCTACAAGATTTTACAGCCGATGGAATAAAAAACAGATGGGGAGATAATGGATTAGACCAGCTAACAACCACGAAAGATTGGAATTCAAACAACAAATTCTTCCGCTATTTATATGACAGAGTTTACTATACCGTTCCACAAACCAGCAATATTATTAAAATATTAAAAGAAGGTGTAGATGTGCAAAACGAAGAGCAATACATTAGTGAATTACGATTTTTGCGTTCCTTAGCATATTATTATATGATAGATTGTTTTGGTAAAGGAGTTTTAATAACCGAAGCAGATTTAGGCAATACAATCCCAAAAGCACAAGCAACCAGATTGGAGTTGTTTAATTTTGTAGAAAGTGAATTGCTAGATGTGGAAAATAAAATTGCACAAACCAATAGTTATGGTAGAGCAAATAAATCGGTAGTTAGAATGCTATTAGCAAAATTATATCTAAACGCCGAAGTATATACAGGAACACCACGTTATAATGATGCTGCAACTTATATAAACAAAGTAATTACCGAAGGAGGATATAGCTTAAATCCAAATTTTGTAGCAAATTTTTCTGCCGATAACAATACCTCTTCAGAAATTATTTTCCCTCTTATTGCAGATGCCTTAGCTAGTCAAAGTTACGGAAATACTACTTATATAGTTAATGGAAGTTTAAGTGGAGATACCATGCCATTAGCAACATTTGGAGCAACAGAAGGTTGGGCAGGACACCGTGCTACAAAAGCATGGTATGGCTTGTTCGGAAATTCAGCAGCAGCACTTTCTGCTTCCACAGATACAAGAGCACAATTGTTCTGGACATCAGGACATACTTTTGAAATGACTGATTATAAAATTTGGACAAATGGGTATCCTAGCGTAAAATTTAGAAATACTAATTTTATAGGAACTTCTATAACTACAAGTTTTTCTAGCACAGACTTTCCTTTATTCAGATTAGCAGATGCTTACTTAATATATGCAGAATGTGCAGTACGTGGAGCAACAGGAACTACTTTAACACAGGCTTTAAATTATGTAAATTCTGTAAGAACAAGATCTGGAGCAACATCTTTTATTTCTGGAGATCCAGGAGTGCCATTTGCCGTAAATAGCCCAGCATCTTTACAAGTAATTCTTGATGAACGTGGAAGAGAATTAAATTTTGAAGGACATCGTCGTACAGATTTAATTCGATTTGGACAATTTTCTGGAAGTTCCTACCTATGGCCTTGGAAAGGAGGGGTTCTAAACGGAGCGTCTATACCAAATACCTATAATTTATTCCCAATTCCTTCCACAGCTCTGGAAGCAAATCCTAATTTAACTCAAAACCCTGGATATTAACTTTAAACTTTAAAAACATGAAAAATATTATAAAAAATTCAATTTTTGCCCTTTTGCTTATTTCATTAGGGTCATGCTCCGAAGAAGATACAGATCCAGTAGCTGTAGCCAATGGAGGTCCTAAACTATCTATGTCAACTGTCCCAACAGGAGGTTTAGTATTAAGCCCAGCAAATGCTACTAATTTAATTGCTGCCTTAGACTGGGAACATAGTGAAAATGGGGTGCCATCTCAAGCAAACTATACCGTAGAAATCGCCAAAAGTGGTACTAACTTTGCAACACCAATTCCTGCTCCTGCAGGAAGTAGTACCAACAAATTTTTAACTTGGACAAACGAACAATTAAATGGATTTTTAGACCCTACAATTTTCACTCCCTATGTTGCAAGCAATGTCGATGTAAGAGTAAAAGCATCTTTAGGAAATGGTGCCAATGCATTAATTCAATATTCTAATGTCATAACATTTAGTGTAACTCCCTATTCTACAGCATTACCTAAACTAGCAGTTCCAGGAAATCATCAAGGTTGGGATCCTCCAACTGCACCACTATTAGCAGCATCTGGATATGGAAAAACTAACTTTGAAGGATATGTTTCTTTAGATGGGGATTTTAAATTTGTAGCTCAAAGCCCTGACGGAAGTTTTAATTGGCCACCAACAGGAGGTCCTGATTATGGAGATGATGGAAGTTTTTCTGGAATTTTATTTGATGGTGCTGGAGAACAAAATATTAATGTTGCTACAGGATATTATTGGGTAAAAGCAAATACAGGAGTCGTTTCAAGTTCCAATCCTGCAGGAATGAGCTATGAAGTAATACCTGTTTCTACTTGGGGAATTATAGGAGATGCTACTACAAATGGATGGGGAGCTAGCACACCAATGTCTTATAATAGCTCTACTAAAAAATGGAGTATTACCATTGCCTTGATTGGAGGAAAAGAATTCAAGTTTAGAATGAATGACACTTGGAATATTGGAAGTGTACAATACAATTTAGGTAAATTTGACGCTTCTAAAACTGGAGATGATTATGCAGGTGAAGACATGAGTTATGGAGGAGGAAATATTCCTGTTGCATCTTCTGGAACATATACTGTTACTCTAGATTTAAGCAATCCAAGAGCATATAAATATTCTATCCAATAATACAAAATAGACAAGGGTTGTAAATACAACAACCCTTGTCTATTCTTAATATACTTTTAATTATGAAAAAAATTACTCAAATAATAGTTTTATTATGTAGCTTTTTTGCTTGGTCACAACAGCAAAATGTTACTTATAGTATAGCTCCTACTACTTTCGAAGAGAATCAATCCATAACCATTACAATCAACGGAAGTTCTATTAATGAAGCAACTTGGGGAATAACAGGGAATGCTTTGTACTTATGGGCTTGGTCCTATGACATTAATGATGCAAATATAGTAGATTGTCCAACAAATGGAACTTGGACAAATTCTGATGAAACCAATAGACTAACTTATAACTCTGGAACAGACACCTATACCTTTACACTAACTCCAGATTCTTTTTATGCAAGAACAAATATTGGAAAAATAGGGTTTTTGATAAAAGCAAAAGATGCTACTGGTGATAAAAAATCACAAGATATTTTATCAGAAGTTGGATTGTTTAATGTAAACCTTACATCACCAACAGAAAATAGTGCTGTTATTATTAGTTCCGGCGGAAATGTTTCTATTGCCGCAGATAATACTAATGGAAATGCAAATTATAATTTACTTGCAAACGAAATTAGCATTAATGCATCTAATAATATTACAAATTATAGTTTTACACATTCAGGAATTACCTCCAATCAGATGTATGAATTACAAGTTACCCAAGGAACATTTACAAAAACTAAAAAATTTAGTGTTATTGTAAATCCAGGCACTGCTTCGGAAGCAATGGCAAGTGGTTTAGAGAATGGTATTAACTACAATACTTCCGATAACACAAAAGCTACTCTTGTACTAGATGCACCACTTAAAGATTTTGTATATGTAGCTGGAACTTTTAATAATTATAGCCCAAACGGAAGTTATGCTATGAAAAAAGACCCTACAACAGGAAAATTTTGGTTAGAACTAATAGGTTTAACACCAGGAACTATTTATAATTATCAATATTGGGTGGTAGATACTACTCCAATAGCTAATTCTCCAGCACTTGTAAAAACAGCTGATCCTTTTTCTACCTTAGTATTATCTCCATTTGACGACCCTTGGATTCCAACAACCTCCTACCCAAGTATCCCAAGCTATCCTGCAGGACAGCAACGAGAAGTAACGGTTTTGCAAACAGCACAAATGCCTTACACATGGACTAATACAAGCTTTACTAAACCAAAAAAAGAAGATTTAATAATCTACGAAGCTTTAGTTAGAGATTTTGATTCAGATAGAAATTTTCAGGACCTAATAGACAAAATAAGTTATTTTAAAAGTCTAAAAATTAATGCCATAGAATTAATGCCTGTGATGGAATTTGAAGGAAATGAAAGTTGGGGATACAACACTTCATTTCACATGGCATTAGATAAATTTTATGGAACTTCTAATAAGTTAAAAGAGTTAATAGATTTATGTCATACTAATGGTATTGCGGTTATTTTAGATGTGGCACTAAACCACGCTTTTGGACGTAACCCAATGAATAGAATGTGGATGGACGACCCAGATGGAGATGGTTGGGGAGAACCAAGCACCGAAAATCCATATTTTAATACAACCGCAAGACATAGTTATAGTGTTGGTTCCGATTTTAATCATTTATCAAGTTATACAAAATATTATACCAAAAGAGTCTTAAAACATTGGATTGAAGAATATAAAATAGATGGTTTTAGATGGGATTTAACCAAAGGTTTTACACAAGCTTGTTCAGGCGGAGATGATGCGTGTACAAATGGCTATCAATCGGACAGAGTTGCGATTCTAAAAGATTATGCCGATTACAGCTGGGGTTTAGACCCTACACATTATACTATTTTTGAACACCTAGGTTCAGATAGCGAAGAGCAAGAATGGGCAAATTATAGAATTGGAGAAACGCCTAGCAAAGGGGTTATGATGTGGGGAAACATGTCTAACGAATATGCAACACTTGCAAAAGGATACAATGCTGATGTAAATAGAGTAGGAAACGTAAGTCATGGGTTTACTAACAAAAGATTAGTTGGTTATGCAGAAAGTCATGACGAAGAACGCACTATGTATAAAACACTTAC
>DZCQ01000019.1:0-14295 GCA_022730285.1 Flavobacterium psychrophilum | reverse complement strand
GCAAGTAATGTTAGACAGCGAATGTTTATTTGGGACGATGCTTTGCCTGCAAGTTCACTTAAAAATGTGGTTGTAATTTCAAATTTTTCGGTGGCAGCTCTTAACATTGTACCAAATTTTCCTTACACAGGAACATGGTATAATTTGTTGGACAATAGCTCTATAATAGTATCCGATACAGCTGCACCTTTAAATATTCCTGCTGGAGAATTTAGAATATACGGAAACCAATTAGCACCTAGTTTAGCAATTCAAGATTCGCAAGAAACACCATTAATCGCATTATTTCCAAACCCAACTAATGCTACTTTTAGTCTAACTAATTCAGTTTCTAAAATAGAAATTTATAATATTACAGGACAATTAGTTAAAAAATTTGACGGAAGTTTTAGTGTTGGTCATGTATTTTCTATTCAAGATTTATCGCAAGGGGTCTATTTTACAAAAATAGTAGATCAAGATGCTAGAATCACAACTATCAAGTTGCTTAAAAATAATTAGAAAGTAAATATATTCACAATCAATAACCACCTTAGTTTTGGCTTTGGTGGTTTTTTTATATAAACAACTACATTAAAACTTTCGACTTATTTATCCGCAATAATTGGGATTTTCAATTGTATATCTTTTGAAATTTGAACAAATATTTTTATCACTAAATTTTCGAATTATAATATATATTTACCAATTCAAAATTAAAAGCGTCTAACAAATGTATTTTTTAACGAAGGAACTATATTTTCCACCATGCAATTTGAGTTCAGAAGACGGACTTTTAGCAGTAGGGGGAGATTTGTGTAAAGAAAGGCTTTGGCTGGCATATCAAAATGGTATATTCCCTTGGTTTGAAAATGGAGATCCAATACTATGGTGGTCACCACCCAAAAGAATGGTTTTGTTTCCAAAAGAATTTAGACCTTCTAAAAGCATGCGAAATGTGATAAACCAAAAAAAGCATAAAGTAACTTTTAACACCGCATTTACAGAAGTAATGAAAAATTGTCAGCAAATAGAACGAGAAGGTCAAGACGGCACTTGGATAAACAATGAAATGATTGATAGTTACACAGCTCTTTTTCGGGAAGGAAAAGCCATGTCTGTGGAAGTTTGGCAAGATAATGTACTAGTAGGAGGACTTTATGGAATAACTGTTTTTCCTGTTTTTTGTGGTGAGAGCATGTTTGCTAAAGTGAGTAATGCCTCTAAACTTGCCTTTGTGGCTTTAGTAGAATTTCTTAACAAAAATAACTACCAGTTGCTTGATGCACAGTTGCATAATTCACATCTAGAAAGTTTGGGCTGCAAGGAAATAGAGCGATCGGAATTTTTAAAATTCTTAAAAAAATAGAGTTTTGCTAAGTTGTGTGTGTCCAGCAATCTTTAACATGATCGTTTACAACCCCAATAGCTTGTAGGTAAGCATAAATTACGGTAGAACCGATAAATTTAAATCCTCTTTTCTTTAAATCTTTACTAATTATATCCGAAAGATTTGTAGTAGCAGGAATCATTTGCAGTGTTTCCCATTTATTTATAATTGATCCTCCATCTACAAAACCCCAAATGTAATTGGAAAAGCTTTGAAATTCACGCTGAACCTCTATAAAGGCAATTGCATTGATTCTTGCAGATTTTATTTTTAATTTATTTCTAATAATTCCTTTATTTTCTAATAATTCTGTTTCTTTTGCTGGGGTATAGTTTGCAATTAAAAGATAATCAAAATTGTTAAAAGCCTTTTTAAAGTTCTCCCTTTTGTTTAAAATAGTAATCCAACTTAATCCTGCCTGAAAAGTTTCGAGCAGTAAAAATTCAAACAAAACAGAATCGTTATAAACAGGTCTCCCCCATTCGGTATCGTGATATTCTTTATATAAATCGCTAGATAAACACCAACTACAACGTTTTTTCATCTTTTTTTTCTCAAAAGTAAAAAAAATCGAAAAACAAGATTCAATGTTCCATATATTTTTAACTATTTTTGTTTAAAATAAACCTAAAAAACACAAAATGACTTTGCAAACAATAAACCCAACAACAACTTTGGCTTGGCAAGAACTTTCGGCACATTTTGAGATAATGCAAACTAAAACCATGCAACAAATGTTTGTCGAAGACAACGAAAGAGCTCAAAAATTTCATGTGAAATGGGATAATTTTTTAGTAGATTATTCTAAAAATAGAATAGATGAATCAACCATGCAATTGTTGCTAAATCTGGCAAATCAAATGGGGCTTGAAGAAGCTATTAAAGGCTATTTTTCAGGTGAAAAAATAAACAAAACTGAAAATAGAGCCGTGTTGCATACTGCTTTGCGAAAAGATTCTAAAAATCCTGTGTATGTTGATTCTAAAAATATTATGTCAGAAATACAATCCGTTCAAGATAAAATGGAGCATTTTTCTGATAATGTTATAGCGGGAACTCTAAAAGGATATACAAATAAAGCATTTACCGATGTGGTAAATATTGGGATTGGCGGATCGGATTTGGGTCCAGCAATGGTGGTGGAAGCACTACAATTTTATAAAAATAAGCTTCAAGTACATTTTGTCTCCAACATTGATGGCGATCATGTGCAAGAAATTTTAAAAAAAATAAACCCAGAAACAACTCTTTTTGTAATAGTTTCCAAGACTTTTACCACACAAGAAACTCTTTCAAATGCACAAACTATTCGTAATTGGTTTTTGCAAAGTGCAAAACAAGAAGATATTGCCAACCATTTTGTAGCGGTTTCTACCAATACATCAAAGGTCACAGAATTTGGAATAAATGAAAACAATATTTTTCCAATGTGGGATTGGGTTGGTGGACGATTTTCTTTGTGGAGTTCCGTTGGGTTAAGCATTTGCCTTGCAATTGGGTTTAAAAATTTTAAATCCCTTCTTGATGGAGCTAAAAAAATGGATTTGCATTTTGAAAAAACAGAGTTTAGTCAAAATATTCCTGTAATTTTAGCACTACTTAGCATTTGGTACAATAATTTTTTTAATTGTGAAAGTGAAGCTATCATTCCTTACTCTCAATATTTACAGAAACTCGCTCCTTATTTGCAACAAGGAATTATGGAAAGTAATGGAAAAAATATTGGCAGAGACGGAAATATGATTAACTACCAAACAGGAACAATTATTTGGGGAGAGCCTGGCACAAATTCACAACATGCTTTTTTTCAGTTAATACACCAAGGAACTAAATTAATTCCTACCGATTTTATTGGTTTTATAAAACCTTTATATGGTAATCAAGACCATCACGACAAGTTAATGTCTAATTTTTTTGCACAAACGGAAGCACTTTTAAATGGTAAAACCGAAACCCAAGTAGAAATAGAACTTAAATCCGAAAATTTGTCTCTAGAACAATTATCCTTTTTAAAACCATTTAAAACGTTTAGCGGAAACAAACCAACCAACACATTGCTAATTAATTCTTTAACACCAGAAACGTTAGGCTCTTTAATTGCAATGTACGAACATAAAATATTTGTTCAAGGAGTTATTTGGAATATTTTTAGTTATGACCAATGGGGAGTAGAGCTAGGGAAACAACTTGCTTCAAATATTTTAAGAGAGATTAACACAAAAAATGTTAAAAAACACGATAGTTCTACTGCTTTTTTAATAAAAAATTACTTAAATTAGTTGTTATATATTCAAATAAAATAGTCTTTTAATTATAATTATTTATTAAAATAGCGTTTTTAAAGAATTTTTATCAAATAAATCAAATTTTTATATAAACAAATATTAACAATTACTTAACATATCATTTAGATATTTATAAGACTTTTGTACCGAAATAATTAATTTTATTATAAAAATGAAAAAAATGAAAAATTGGTTTTTAATGACATGCTTGTTCCTAGCAACCGCATCTGGTTTTGCACAAGGAAAGGTTAAAGGGTTTGTAACAGATTCTCAGGGCTCGCTAGCAGGTGCAACAGTTACTGTAGAAGAAAATTCGACAACTGCAATTGTTGGTTTTGACGGAAGTTTTGTAATAGAAAACGCTCCAGAAAGTGGTACGCTTGTAGTATCTTTTATGGGGTACAATTCTCGTAGAGTACCTTTTGAAGCAGCAAACGGAAAAATTACTTCTGTGGGAAGTATTTTAATGCAAAGTCAAGACAATGTTCTTGGAGAAATTGTAATCAAATCTACTGTAATAGATATTGCGAAAGATAGAAGAACTCCTGTTGCAGTTTCTACAATTAAAGCAAGCGAAATTAGAGAAAAATTAGGTTCGCAAGAGTTTCCAGAAATTTTGGCAAATACCCCTTCGGTTTATGTAACCAAACAAGGTGGAGGTTTTGGAGATGCTAGAATTAATATTCGTGGTTTTGACCAGCGTAATATTGCGGTTATGATAAATGGAGTTCCTGTAAACGATATGGAAAACGGAGCTGTTTACTGGAGTAACTGGGCAGGATTGTCTGATGTTACTTCTGCAATGCAAGTACAAAGAGGTTTAGGGTCTTCTAAATTAGCTATTTCTTCTGTGGGAGGTACTATAAACGTTATTACTCGTACTTCCGAAATGAAACAAGGAGGTTCTATTAATGCCATGATTGGTAACAACGAATACCTTAAAACAACTGCTTCTTACAATACTGGTAAAATGAAAAACGGACTTTCTGCTTCGGTATTATTAAGCAACACACAAGGTAGCACTTTTGCAAATGGAACAAAATTCTCTGGGCAAAACTATTTTATCGCTTTTGGATATGACATTAATGAAAAAAATAATGTGCAATTAACCTTTACTGGTGCTCCACAATGGCATAATCAACGTAGCTATGCAAATACTATTAACGATTATATCAAATATGGTAATCCAGCTACTAATGAGCCAAATACAAAATACAACTCTGATTACGGATATTTAAAAGGAGAAGAGTTTTCTTGGAATAGAAACTTTTACCACAAACCTGTAGCATCTTTAAACTGGGACTACAAAATAAACGATATGTTTAAACTATCTACGGTTCTTTATGGCTCTTGGGGTCGTGGTGGTGGAACAGGAAACATTGGTCGTAGCCCTTTTGCTTACAAAACAGCCAATGGTTTAGTACCTTTTAACGATTTTTATGCATACAATACTGGTACTTATAATGCATCAACTAGAGAAGCTGTAACTGCTATCACTGGTCCATCTAATTTAGTTCCTACTGGAGGACAATACATTTCAAGTAGATCAACAGGTTTTACTAGAAGAGCCTCTATTAACTCACATGACTGGTATGGTGGGGTGATGAACTTAAATACTAAATTAAGCAAAACATTAACTTTAGATTTTGGTTTAGATGCTCGTACTTACACTGGATACCACTTTCGTAACATAAATGATAGATTAGGAGCAGATGGATACCAAGCTAATTTATATACAGTAGCTGGAAATTATAATGCCAATGACATAAATAATCCTACTAGAACCTTATATGAAACGTATAGTGCATCTCCAAGCTTTAATCCTTGGACAAACATTAAAGATCAAGAAAAAATTGAATATAACAACAATGGTTATGTAAGATGGTATGGTGCATTTACACAATTAGAGTACAGTGCCGAAAAATTATCTGCTTTTGTACAAGGAGCAGTTTCGCAACAAGGTTTTAGTAGAGAGGATACATTCCGATATTTAAACGGAGATCCTTTGCAAAAAACACCTTACGAAAACATTTTAGGATACAATGCAAAAGGGGGAGTTAATTATAACTTAACCGAAAAAATGAATGTTTTTGTAAATGCAGGATATTATTCTAAACAACCTAACTTTCAGGCAGTATATCCAAACAACAAATCGATAGTTGGAGGAAACTTAACTAACGAAAAAATTACAGGTTTTGAAGCAGGATACGGATATAAAACAAGCAAATTTAATGCTAATTTAAATGTTTACTACACTTCTTGGAAAGACAGATACCAAAGATCTACTGATTCTGACCCTTTAAATATTGGTGGATATTATGATTTTACCGGAATCCATGAAGTACACACAGGAGTAGAATTAGAGATGAATGCAAAACCAATATCTAAATTAGGAATTAATGCAATGGTTTCTGTGGGAGATTGGAAATATAAAGGGAACAGTTTGAGTAATCGTTATGATGCAAATAATGTTGCCATATCTGGTGGTACTGCTACTACCTTATATTTAGATGGTGTTAAAGTAGGAGATGCTGCACAATTAACAGCAAGTTTGGGAGCAAATTATGAGCTTGTAAAAGGCTTAAAACTAGATGCTAACTACAGATATGCAGACAAACTATATGCTTCTATCTCTCCAGCTAGTTTTGGTTCAGCAACTAACAAAGGTTCTTTGGAATTGCCTAGCTACGGATTGATGGATGCAGGTCTTTCTTACAAAATATTTAGAACCAAAGAAAGTAAAGATTATTTTAACGTAAGAGTAAATGTAAATAATGTTTTGGACGAAGTATATATCTCTGAGGCTAGAACAAATAGATTTACTGCAACTGAAGCAGAGTTTACAGGTAATACAGGAGATGGAATGGGATTATATTCTGCTGCGTCACCAACTCCAGCAGGAAAATACTCTTCTTATACAGATTACCAAAACAGAGGTGTGTATGATGGTGTGGACAAACGTAACCAAGTTTTCTTCGGTTTTGGACGTACTTGGAACTTTGGAGTTTCTTACAACTTCTAAGAAATATCCAAAATACATAACTCAGTATTATACTAAAAACCGTCTTAGCAATAAGACGGTTTTTTGCTTTTATAAAACATTTGAGTATATTTGTTATTATTAGATACAAAACAATGAATTTTTCTAGCAAAATAGGCACAACACGATGGTTTTTAATAATATCTTCCTTCTTCATTACTATTTTGATTTTATGGAATACCTATACTTTTTTTCAAATTTTTAAAAATGAAGAAAGAATTAAAATGGAAGTTTGGGCAACTGCTCAAAAAGCCATAATTACCGCAACAGACAACACAGATGTAGATTTGCCCTTGCAAATAATTTCGAACAATACCACCATTCCTATTATTTTAGTAAATAAAAACGACAGTATTTTAGGAAGTACTAATATTGACGAAAATAAAATTAAAAATGCAGTAGAAGCAAAAAAACTTTTAGAATATTTTAAAGAAAGCAATAAACCGATAATAATTGAATACGATAAGGGAAAATACCAATATTTATATTACGCAAATTCCCCGCTCCTTACTAAGTTAAAATATTATCCAATAGCCTTGCTCTTAATTATATTTCTATTTGCTGCCTTGGTGTACAATTACTACAAAACCAACAAAATATCGGTGCAAAACAAACTATGGGCAGGAATGGCGAAAGAAACAGCACATCAAATAGGAACTCCATTATCTTCCCTAATTGGTTGGGTAGAGATTATGAAAGCCGATGAGGTAGATGCCACAACAATTGAAGAAATTGAAAAAGATATAGTAAGATTACAAACCATTGCAGATAGATTTTCTAAAATTGGCTCTGAACCATTAGTAGAACACAAAGAGTTAATTCAAGAAACCAAACAAGCATATGAATATTTGCAATCCAGATTCTCTAAACAAATAATTTTTACATTCAGAGCACCAGACTACCCTATTCCAATATTAATAAACCCAACATTACATAGCTGGACGATAGAAAATTTAGTTAAAAATGCAATAGATGCCATGAAGGGAAAAGGAAGCATTGATGTAACTATTCAAGATGATGGCACTTTTAGCAAAATACAAATAACCGATACCGGCAAAGGAATACCCAAAAATCAATTTCAAAAGGTATTTGAACCCGGATTTACAACCAAAAAAAGAGGTTGGGGGCTTGGATTATCTTTAACAAAAAGGATTGTGGAGGAATATCATAACGGAAAAATAAAAGTGCTACAATCTGAAATTGGAAAAGGAACAACAATTGAAATAATTTATAAAAGATGAGTTTTAGCTATTGGGAATTAAACACATGGTTTCAAAATGTTGATTATACAATTGTTGGAAGTGGTATAGTTGGACTACATGCTGCATTGCAATTACGAGAAAAATTTCCGTCAAGTAAAATTCTTATCCTAGAAAAAGGGTTACTACCAGAGGGAGCAAGTACCAAAAATGCTGGTTTTGCATGCTTTGGAAGCATATCAGAAATACTTGAAGATATAAGAAACAGTACAGAACAAGAAGTGGCAGATTTAGTACAAAGAAGATGGCATGGATTGCAAATTTTACGAAATAGGCTAGGCGACAATGCAATAGATTTTAAGCAATATGGTGGATATGAACTATTTTTAAAAAAGGAAAATACAATATATAACGATTGCCTCGAAAAACTACCATTTATAAACGACATTTTAAACCCTATTTTTAAATCGTCCGTTTTTGAGAAAAAGTCAAATTTATTTGCATTTAATAATATCAAGGAAAATATAATATTCAATCCCTTTGAAGGGCAAATAGACACAGGAAAAATGATGCAAGCTTTGTTACAACTAGCATATAGCAAAGGAATTTTGATATTAAATAACCAGAAAGTTTCTAATTTTTATGACAATGGCATTTGTGTAGATGTGGAAGTAAACTATTTTTCTTTTAAAACTAAAAATCTTTTTTTTGCAACAAATGGCTTTGCAGCAGAGATTACGAACAATGCTGTTAAACCTGCTAGAGCACAGGTTTTAATAACAGAACCTATTAAAAATTTACACATAAAGGGAACTTTTCATCTAGATCAAGGGTATTATTATTTTAGAAATATCAATAATAGAATACTTTTTGGGGGAGGGAGAAATATGGATTTTAAAACAGAAACAACAACAAGTTTTGGAGAAACACCTCTTATCCAAAACAAATTAGAAGAGATTCTAAAAACTGTAATTCTTCCTAAACAAGAAGTTAAAATTGCTCATCGTTGGAGTGGAATTATGGGAGTTGGAGAAAGTAAAAGTCCTATTGTAAAAGCTCTTTCTACAAATGTTTTTTGTGGCGTTCGTCTAGGAGGCATGGGAGTTGCTATTGGTAGTTTAGTTGGCTATGAATTAGGAAATATGACTTAGTTTATGAGGTTTTGTTCCTAGTTTCATCACTAGCAATTCTATCTTGATTGTATATATCTACCCGATAGGTTTCATCATCTCCTTCTAGTATTTTTAAATAACTATCGTACCTAGACCAAGAAATTTCTTCTTTTTCTAAAGCATCTTTAATGGCACATTTTGGTTCTTCTTTGTGCAAACAATTGTTAAATTTACACTTGTCTTTCAATTTAAAAAACTCTGGAAAATAGCCACTAATTTCTTCTTTTTCCATATCCACAATACCAAAACCTTTAATTCCAGGAGTGTCTATTATTTTAGCATTAAAACTTAAATCGTACATTTCGGCAAAAGTAGTAGTGTGTTGTCCTTGCTTGCTTTGATCGGAAATTGTTTTTGTTTTTAAATGCAAACTAGGTTCTAAGGCATTTACAAGTGTAGATTTCCCCACTCCAGAATGTCCAGAAAACATGGTTATTTTTTCTATCATAAACTGTTTCAAATCGTCTATTCCCGTATTATTTATTGCAGAAACTCTAAGACATTTATATCCAATTTTTTGATAAATATGTTGTAAATACAATTGCTCATTTAACATATTTTCGTCAAAAGTATCTATTTTGTTAAATACTAAGACGGTTTCTATGCCATACGCTTCGGCAGTAACTAAAAATCGATCGATAAAATGGGTTGTAGTTGGAGGATTATTAATAGTTATTAAAAGAAAAACATAATCTAAATTTGCAGCAATTATGTGCATTTGATGCGATAAATTAACCGATTTTCTTACAATATAATTTTTTCTGTCATGAATATGGGTGATAGTTCCAGTTACTACATCAGATGTGTTGTCTAGTTCATAATCTACCACATCGCCAACCGCAATAGGGTTGGTACTTTTAATTCCTTTTATACGAAATTTTCCTTTTATCCGACATTCTAAAAATGTATCTTCTACAGTTTTTATCGTGTACCAACTACCCGTAGATTTATAAACAAGTCCTATCATTTTTTTAGCTTAAAAGGAACAAAATTACAACTTTATAATCTATTTACAGCAATAGTATTTTTTTAAAGCAAAAGAACAGAAAAATTACTTTCTATTTTTACTATCTATAACGATGGTTACAGGTCCATCGTTAGTCAAGGAAATTTGCATGTCAGCACCAAAAATACCTGTTTGTGGTTTTTTCCCAAGATCTACTGTTATTTGTTCGATAAATTTTTCGTACAATGGGATTGCTATCTCTGGCTTTGACGCTTTGATATAGGAAGGTCTGTTTCCTTTTTTTGTCAAAGCATGAAGTGTAAATTGGGATACAATAATTATATCTCCTAAAATTTCTTTTACAGATAAATTCATTACCATATCCTTATCCGAAAAAATACGCAAATTAACAATTTTGTTGCTTAACCATTTTATATCTTCAATGGTGTCTAAATCTTCTATTCCTACTAAAACTAGCAAGCCAGACTTTATGCTCGCAACAATATTGTCTTCTACTTTTACACTTGCTTCTAAAACCCTTTGTATAACTACTTTCAAAATTTTATATTTTGGTTAAAAAACAGCAGTTGCAATTTGTTTTATGTTTTCACTTTTACCCATCGAATAATAATGCAATACAGACACACCAGCCTCCTTTAATTCTAACGATTGTTGTATTGCCCATTCAATTCCAACTTGACGAACGGCTGCTGGAGTGTTACAGTTTTCAATTGCATTGATTAAGTCTTCGGGCAAATCAATACGGAAAATTTGAGGTAAAATTTGTAAATGTCTTGGTGTAGCAATAGGCTTTATCCCTGGAATGATAGGCACTGTAATGCCCATTTCTCGTGCTTTGGCTACAAATTCAAAATATTTGGCATTATCAAAAAACATTTGTGTAACTACATAATCGGCACCTGCCTCTACTTTTTCTTTCAATCGTTTTAAATCAGATTGTAATGATGGTGATTCCAAATGTTTTTCGGGATATCCAGCCACACCAATACAAAAATCAGGTCTGTTGTTTACATCTAAAACATCATGCAGATATTTTCCTTTATTAAGATTTGCAATTTGCTTCACTAAATTTGATGCAAAGATATTCCCACCTTTTGTAGGAGTGAAATATTGTTCGTCTTTCATTGCATCGCCACGCAAAGCCATCACGTTGTCTATACCAAGATAATGACAATCGACCAAAAGATATTCAGTTTCTTCTTTGGTAAAACCACCACACAAAATATGTGGAATCGTATCTACATCATACTTATGCTGAATGGCGGCACAAATACCCAATGTTCCAGGACGCATTCTGGTAAGCTTTTTGTCGAGCAATCCGTTGCCTTTATCGATGTATATAAATTCTTCACGAGAGGTGGTTACATCAATAAAAGGCGGTTTGAAATCCATTAATGGCTCGATATTATCATATAATTCTTGAATGCTTTTCCCTTTTTGAGGTGGAATGATTTCGAACGAGAATAATGTTTTATCTTTTGCATTATTTATGTGGTCTGTTACTTTCATTTTAAGATTTTATGACTAATTAATCTGCTATATTCGGCGAAAGCCATTTGGTTGCTACTTCGGTTGTAATCCCTCTTCGTTTTGCATAATCTTTTACTTGATCCTCTTTTATTTTGCCAAGACCAAAGTATTTACTGCTTGGATTGGCAAAATAATATCCAGAAACCGATGATGCTGGCCACATTGCCATACTTTCGGTTAAGGTAACACCAATATTTTTTTCTACTTCTAATAATTTAAAAATGGTAGGTTTCTCAAGATGGTCTGGACATGCAGGATAACCTGGTGCGGGACGAATACCCATGTATTCCTCGGAAATTAAATCTTGATTGCTTAAATTCTCATTTGAATTATATCCCCAAATTTCTTTTCGTACTTTAAGATGTAAATGTTCGGCAAATGCTTCGGCAAATCTGTCTGCTAGTGCTTTTACCATTATCGAATTATAATCGTCTAATTGTTTTTCAAATTCGGTAGCTTTTTCATCAACTCCAAAACCTGTTGTTACACAAAAACAACCCATATAATCTTGTTTTTTAGTGTTTTTTGGAGCGATAAAATCTGCCAAAGCAATATTAGACGCTCCTGCCGTTTTTTGCGATTGTTGTCTGAGAGTTAAAAAGGTTGTAGGTTCTAGGCTATCGGTTGTTAGTTCAATATCATCGTCATTTATTGTATTTGCTGGAAAAATCCCTACTACTCCTTTGGCTGTCAACCATTTTTCGGCAACCATTTGTTTTAGCATTTTTTGTGCATCGGCAAATAAATTGGTTGCTTGTTCACCTACAATTTCATCAGTAAGTATTGCAGGGTATTTTCCAAATAACTGCCATGAATTAAAAAAGGGTGTCCAGTCTATAAAATCGACTAAATCAGAAAGTTCTGTTTTTATTATTTTTGTGCCAACAAAATTAGGCTTCGCAGGTTCAAAATTGTTCCAATCTAGTTGTAATTTGTTTTTACGTGCTTCTTCAATAGAAAGAAAATTTTTGTCTTTACTACGGTTTAAATATCCTTCTCGTAGTTTAGTATATTCTTCATGAATATTTTTCGTATAGGTTTTTTTCGTATCGGTTTGCAATAAATTACTTGCAACAGTTACAGCCCTAGAAGCATCGTTAACATGTACAACAGTTGCGTTATATTCTGGAGCAATTTTTACGGCAGTGTGGGCCCGAGATGTTGTGGCACCACCAATCATCATTGGAATTTTGATGTTTAATTTGTCCATTTCTTTTGCTAAATAAACCATTTCGTCTAATGATGGAGTAATCAGTCCGCTTAATCCAATAATATCTACATTGTGTTCTATTGCTGTTTGAATAATTTTTTCTGGCGGAACCATTACACCTAAATCAATGATTTCGAAATTATTACAAGCCAATACAACCGCAACAATATTTTTTCCGATATCGTGAACATCGCCTTTAACGGTTGCCATTAAAATTTTCCCATTGCTATTAGAGGACGAATCATCTTTTTCAAGTTCGATGAATGGCAGAAGATACGCCACTGCTTTTTTCATGACACGTGCTGATTTTACTACTTGTGGCAGAAACATTTTTCCCGAACCAAATAAATCGCCCACCACATTCATTCCGTTCATTAAATTTATTTCGATAACTTCTATGGCTTTTGCCGATTGTAATCTTGCTTCTTCTACATCAATTTCTATAAACTCGTCAATTCCTTTAACCAAAGAATGTGTTATTTTGTCTTGAACTGTTTCATTTCTCCATTCGGCAATTGCTTTTTCGTTTACTTTAAAATCACCTTTAAATGTTTCGGCTAAATCTAGCAAACGTTCTGTAGCATCGTCACGACGATTAAGCAAAACATCTTCGACATGTTCTAGCAAAACTTTATCAATTTCATCATAAATCTCAAGCATTTCTGGGTTTACAATTCCCATAGTCATTCCATTTTGAATGGCATGATACAAAAATGCCGAATGCATTGCTTCACGTACTTTATCGTTACCTCGAAATGAAAACGAAACATTGCTCACACCACCAGAAATATTGGCATACGGCAAATTTTCTCGAATCCATTTTGTGGCTCTAAAAAAATCTACCGCATTGTTTTTATGCTCGTCCATTCCTGTCGCAACAGGAAAGATATTCGGGTCAAAAATAATGTCTTGTGCAGGAAAATGGACTTCATTGACTAATATATCATAGCTTTTTTTGCAAATTTCGATACGTCTTTCGTAAGTATCTGCTTGCCCATTTTCATCAAAAGCCATCACAATTACTGCTGCACCATATCTTTTTATTAATTTGGCATGATGAATAAAAGTTTCTTTTCCTTCTTTTAACGAAATGGAATTTACAACACCTTTGCCTTGAATTATTTGCAAACCAGCCTCGATAATTTCCCATTTAGAACTGTCTATCATTACTGGAACTCTAGCAATATCTGGTTCTGCTGCTATAAGATTTAAAAATTTGGACATAGCAAATACGCCATCAAGCATACCTTCGTCCATATTAATATCGATAATTTGAGCACCGCCTTCTACCTGTTCTCTTGCAACAGAAAGTGCTTCATCGTATTTCTCTTCTTTTATTAATCGAAGAAATTTGCGAGAACCAGTAACATTAGTCCGTTCTCCAACATTAACGAAAATAGATTCTTCGGTAACGAAAAGTGGCTCTAAACCTGATAGTTGTAAATTTATTTTGTTTGTTCTTGACATTTTTATTTTAATTAACCTTAACAGGTTTTGAAATCCTGATAGGATAGGTTGGATTG
>DZCQ01000018.1 GCA_022730285.1 Flavobacterium psychrophilum | reverse complement strand
ACTTGTGGTTCTTTAACAGAAATAGGTTGTGATGATGATAATGGAAATGGATTTATGTCTCTAGTTAGCGTTACAGGTCGTACAGCTGGTGAAACACTGTATGTTGCCGTATTCAAATATGGTACAGGTGCACCAACTGCAACAGTAAATCAATTTTTAGTGTCTGCTTATGATGCTTCTTTAGGAACTAAATCTTTCGATTTGAATGGTTTTAGTGCATATCCTAATCCTGTAAAAGATGTATTAAGAATATCTTACACAAAAGATATTTCCAATATATCTGTACACAATTTACTTGGACAAGAAGTATTGAATAATACTGTTAATGCGACACAAACTAATGTTAATATGTCAGCACTAGCAAAAGGAACATACTTTGTAAAAGTAACTGTTGATGGATTGGTAAATACAATTAAAGTTATTAAAGAATAAAATCTTTTAACTAGTAATATTAAATAGCCATTTGCTTTGCAAATGGCTATTTTTTTTCGGGTAACGTGGTCAAACATTTAGTGATTTAAACAAGCCGAAAGTTTTAATGTCATAAAATTAAAAGGGTTAAAATAAATTTAAAAGAACTAAAATCAAGATTTTATGTAATTTTCGTATAATTCAAAATGCGACATTATATCGTTTATAATATTTATTACAAAACAAAAAAATAGTTTTTAGGCTATTACAATTGAGGAAAATACTTCCGAAAGAGATTAAAAAAAATGGCACTTTTAGTGCCATTTTTTTTAATCTTCGTCTTCCTCCTCGTCATCGTCATTTAATCTATCCATATCATCAGCATCGTCGTCTTCTGGGTCATAATCATGATCTTTCTCCGTTTCGTCTTCTTCCTCTTCATCAGTTTCGCTTTCTAAGCCAAGCTCTTTTAAATCTTCCAATGGCTCTTTTATCGTAGGAATTGCAAGTACATCGTCATCATCATAATTGATAATTCTATCCGAAAGTTTCATGCTTATTTTCACCAAAAAAATAGTATCTTCTGTGCGTACTTCTACTGCTTCAATGGTCTCGTCTTTGGCATTTTTGAATCGGATAATATCCGAATCATCATATCCGTCAGGAAATTTATCTACTAATAGATTTAAAATTTCGCTGGTTAATTTAGAATAATCTACAATAACTCTTTTCATACTTATTACAAATCTAAAATATATGCAAATATTAAAGGAACTACAATGGTAGCATCAGACTCTACAATAAACTTAGGTGTAGATATATCTAGTTTTCCCCAAGTTATTTTTTCGTTTGGCACTGCTCCAGAATAAGACCCATAGCTTGTTGTGGAATCCGATACTTGGCAAAAATAACTCCAAAAAGGAATGTCGTGCATTTCCATATCTTGGTATAACATTGGTACTACACATATTGGAAAATCTCCTGCTATCCCCCCTCCTACTTGAAAGAATCCTATTCCTTTTCCAGCACAATTTTTTGGATACCAATCTGCTAGCCACATCATGTATTCGATACCACTTTTTGTTGTGGTTGGTTTAAATTCTCCTTTAATACAATAGGACGAAAATATATTCCCCATGGTGCTATCTTCCCAACCTGGGACTACTATTGGAAGATTTTTCTCGGCTGCGGCTACCATCCAAGAATCTTTTGGGTCTATTTCGTAATATTGCTCTAATACTCCAGAATTTAACATTTGATACATAAATTCGTGTGGAAAAAAGCGTTCGTTTGCTTTGTCTGCTTTGTTCCAAATATCGTATAAATGCTGTTGTAGTCTTCTAAAAGCTTCTTCTTCTGGAATACAAGTATCAGTTACTCTATTGAAATGATTATCAAGTAAATCACGTTCTTCTTGTGGAGATAAATCTCTGTAGTTAGGAACTCTTTTGTAAGAATTATGAGCAACTAGGTTCATAATGTCTTCTTCAAGATTGGCTCCTGTGCACGAAATAATGTGTACTTTGTCTTGTCTAATCATTTCGGCTAGAGATTTTCCTAGTTCGGCGGTGCTCATTGCTCCTGCTAGGGTAATCATCATTTTTCCGTTGTCCAGTAGGTGCTCTTCATAACCTTTTGCTGCATCTACTAATGCTGCAGCGTTGAAGTGAAGATAATGTTTCTCGATAAATTGACTAATTGGTCCTTTCATTTTTGATTGGGTTTGTATATTTAGTGTTATGGGGTTTTCTGTTTGTCTTATTTTTTAGCCCTGATGGTAGTCCTTTTGGTTTTTTCTTTAAAAACCAAAAGATTTAGCATACAGCAGGAAATAGCTCCAAAAATAAAAAATTATTTGTTGTAACCAAGTATTTTTAACACGTCTTCTGCTTTTTGTGTTTCGGAGAATACTTCGGTGGCTATTATTCCATTTTTATCTCTATCAATTAATATATGTTTTGGTTGTGGAATTAGGCAGTGGTGCAAACCGCCATATCCACCAATGGTTTCTTGGTAGGCTCCTGTGTTAAAAAATCCTATGTATAATGGTTTTTCTTTGTTATACTTGGGTAGGTAAATGGCGTTCATGTTTTGTTCGGAGTTGTAGTAATCGTCACTATCGCAGGTCATTCCTCCTAGTAGGACTCTTTCGTAGGTGTCATTCCATCTATTTACTGCGAGCATTACAAATCGTTTGTTTATTGCCCAAGTGTCTGGTAATGTGGTGATAAAAGAGGAGTCTATCATGTTCCACGCTTCTCGGTCATTTTGCTGTTTTTGGTAGAGTACTTGGTATATTGCACCTCCACTTTCTCCTACTGTGAAGGACCCAAATTCGGTAAAAATATTTGGGACTTCTACTTCGGCTTCGTCACAGGCAATTTTTATTTGGTTTAGTATTTCGTCTATCATGTATTGGTAGTCGTATTCAAACGCGAGGGAGTTTTTGATAGGAAAGCCTCCTCCGATGTTTAGGCTATCTAGCCCTGGGCATTCTTTTTTGAGTGAGATATATACTTTGATACATTTTACTAATTCGTTCCAATAGTATGCTGTGTCGTTTATTCCTGTATTAATAAAAAAGTGAAGCATTTTAAGTTCCAATTTTTTATTTTCCTGGATTTGTTTTTTATAAAATGCGACAATATTTTTGTAACCTATTCCGAGTCTTGAGGTGTAGAACTCAAATTTCGGTTCTTCTTCGGCTGCTATTCGGATTCCTATTTTAAATTTTCCTTTTATTTGTGCTTGTAAGAGTTCTAACTCTTCATAGTTATCTATAATTGGAATGGTGTTTTTGTGTCCATTGTTGATTATTCGTGCAATATTTTCTATGTATTGATCTCTTTTAAATCCGTTACAAATTACGTAGGTGCTTTTTGTAATTTTGCCAGATTCCATCAAATTTTCTACTATATTAATGTCAAAAGCGGAAGATGTTTCAATATGAATATTGTTTTTAAAAGCTTCATTCATTACATATTCAAAGTGAGAACTTTTAGTACAATAGCAATAATAGTACTTTGCATCGTAGTTATTTTTGTCCATTGCATTACGGAACCACGTTTTAGCTCTATTAATATTGTTAGATATTTGTGGTAAATAGGTAAATTTTAGTGGCGTTCCGTATTGTTCTACAAGTTTCATAAGGTCTATTTTATGAAATTCTAGAGTGTCTTTTGAAAGTGTAAATTCTTCTTGTGGAAAGTAGTATGTTTGGTTAATTAGGTCTGAATATTTTGTGTTCATGATGCTTTTTTGAGTAATAATTTATAATAAAAAGATAGGATTTTTGCTTCTTATTATTATTCAAACTCTAATATTTGCAAAGATAATTTCTAGTTCATTAACCGACCATTTGTCTTGTGGAGTAAAATTTTGAGATATTTTTTTTAGGTTCTTATTTTTAGCAATAAACAAAGATATATCTTTCAAATATATTTGTCGGTTTTGTACTGCCAAAAAAAATGTCTCTTTATTATTCATTATGCAAATTTAAAAAAATAAATAGCGGAAATAAAAGTGTTTTTTATATTTTTTTCACAAAGATTCATAATCTTTAAAAGAATCTATAATTTCTTGATTACCAACTATTTGATTTACACTTGTTTTTCCAATTCCATCTAACAATGCAAATTGCACCTTTCCATATTCATTTTTTTTATCATGTATTAGTAAATCCATAATAATTTCTACTTCGTTAGGTTGTATTATAACTTTTTTAAAAATTGCTAAAAACACGTTTTTTATTTCTTCAAATTCTTCATAAGAAAGCAAATTTTGCTTCCAAGACAAATAGCTTTCTAAAATCATTCCTATTGCAATTGCTTCTCCATGCAAAAGGGTTGCTTTTGTATTATTTTCTAGAAAATAGGTTTCAATTGCATGCCCCAGTGTATGCCCAAAGTTTAGTGCTTTTCTAATCCCATTTTCTGTTGGGTCTTGTGTTACAATATTGCTTTTAATTTGTACCGATTCTTCAATTAGATTTTCAAGTATTTCGAAATTTAATTCTTTATAGTCTTTTAATTTTTCCCAATGGCTTTTATTGGCAATTAGACCGTGCTTTAACATTTCGGCAAGACCTGATTTTAGTTGGTTTTGTGGCAAAGTTTCTAAATAAGAAGTATCTATAATTACCATTTGTGGATTGGTGATTGTGCCAATTTGATTTTTTAATGTTCCTAAATCTACTCCGTTTTTCCCACCTACCGAAGCATCAATCATTGCAAGTAATGTGGTTGGAATGTTTATAAAATGAATTCCTCTCTTAAAAGTTGAAGCTATAAAACCTCCCATATCGGTTACAACGCCACCTCCCAAATTTATAACCAGACTTTTTCTATCTGCACCAAGTTCTATTAATACATTCCATACTTCTACACATGTTTGTATCGTTTTATGGCTTTCTCCTGCTTCTATTTCTATTACTTCTATAACAACTTCCGTTTCCAAAATTGGCAAAAAATGTGGCAAACAAAAATTTTGAGAATTTTCATCTACAAGTATAAAAATTTTAGAATATAATTGCTCTTTTATAAAATTATTTAGCTCTTTATAGCCAGTAGTATTAAAATGTATAAAATACCCGTTTGATAAAATAGAAGTCATTTATGATGATAAAAAATTGTTATGGCAAATTAAAGTAATTTTTATGTAAAAAAATAGCCCAGTGTAGTATATTTGCATAAAATTAACGTAAAGTGAATACCATTTTTAATAATACCCAAAACGCTTTTATCTTAAAAAGTGATACAGAACTAGACAGAGCTTACTTTTTGTTTAAAATGATTGCCAACCAACCTCTAGTTCGAATAGGAACAGCAGTTACAAATTTTGCTTTAAATGCAAATCTTCCAGTGGAGGGACTTATCCGAGCTACTGTTTTTGATCACTTTTGTGGTGGTGTTTCAGAAAACGATTGTTTGCCTGTTGTAGATAAAATGTTTACCAAAAAAGTTTGTTCCATTTTAGATTATTCTGTAGAAGGGAAAGAAGACGAAATTCAGTTTGACCATGCATTGCAAATGACTCTAAAAACGATAGAATTTGCAAAAAAACGACCAGAAATTCCTTTTGCAGTTTTTAAACCAACTGGATTAGGAAGACTAGATTTATACGAAAAGGTTGGAAATAAAAAAACGCTTTCTAGCTCTGAAGAACATGAGTGGAACCAAGTTATTGGGAGATTTGAAACCGTTTGTAAAACTGCGTATAATAGCGATGTCCCTTTACTTATTGATGCCGAAGAAAGCTGGATGCAAGATGCAGCGGACGAGCTTGTTACAAAAATGATGCGAAAATATAACACCCAGAAAACTATCATTTTTAATACCCTTCAAATGTACCGTTGGGATCGATTAGATTATTTAAAAAAAATACAAGAACTTGCTAGAAAAGAAGGTTTTTTTGTAGGAATGAAGCTAGTTCGTGGTGCTTATATGGAAAAAGAAAACAAACGTGCCCAAGAAAAAAACTATCCAACTCCAATTTGTGATTCTAAACCCGAAACAGACGATAATTTTGACGCAGCAGTAGATTATATGCTCCAAAATTTAGATATTATGACCATTTTTACAGGAACACACAACGAACAAAGTTGCTACTCGTTAATGGAAAAAATGAAACTGCAAAATATTGCGAAAAATGATTCTAAAATATGGTTTGGACAGCTCTATGGAATGAGCGACAATATAAGCTTTAACCTAGCATCTGAAGGATATAATGTTGCAAAATATTTGCCTTTCGGCCCTGTTAAAGATGTTATGCCATATCTTATAAGACGTGCCGAAGAAAACACCTCTGTAGCAGGGCAAACCAATAGAGAATTAACCCTTTTAAAAGCAGAGAGAAATAGAAGAAAAATGGCTAGTAATTTATGAAATTAACCATATTAGGTTGCTATGCAGCAACACCTAGAACTTTTACAAACCCAACATCACAAGTATTGGAAATAAAAAACAAGTTATTTCTTATAGATTGTGGAGAAGGAACCCAAGTGCAACTGCGTAAAAATAAAATAAAGTTTGCTGCAATTCAGCATATATTTATATCGCATTTGCATGGAGATCATTTTTATGGGCTAATCGGGCTTATTTCTACTTTTAATTTGCTAAACAGAGCTACTGATTTAACTATTTATGGTCCAAAAGGAATTCAGGAAATAATTAAGTTACAACTCAAATTATCCAATTCTTGGCCTCAATATAACTTAAATTTTGTAGAACTTACTTCTACTGAATCAGAAATTATTCTGGAAGACAAAAAGATTTCCATACGTACTATTCCTCTAAAACATCGAGTTTATACCAACGGTTTTTTATTTGAGGAGAAAATAGGTGGACGAAAACTAAATGTAGAAGCAGTAACACAGTATGGTATAGAAAAATGCTATTTTCAAAATATAAAAAACGGAAAAGATGTAACGTTAGACAATGGTATAGTAATCCCGAATAACCTACTTTCGTTTAGTCCAGAGAGGCCGAAAAGTTATGCTTTTTGTTCTGACACAATATATAATGAAGATATAATTCCAATTATTAAAAATGTAGATGCTTTGTACCACGAAAGTACTTTTTTAGAATCGGAAGCTGAATTAGCAAAAAAAACGATGCATTCTACCGCTAAAGAAGCTGCAAAAATTGCATTACAAGCAAATTGCAAACAACTCATACTAGGGCATTATTCAACAAGATATAATTCTATCAATTTATTTAAGCAAGAAGCCAAAACTATTTTTGAAAACACTGTTTTAGGTGATGATGGAAAAGTTTTTGAATGGTAATTTTCAAACATTATTTTCATGATTGAAAAACAAAGTAACATTTTACATAAAGTTCTTATAATCTTTCTATTATTCACCTCTTTTTTATATTCACAAAATAAAAAGAGTAAAATAGAATATATAAATATGACCTCATTATCTATTACAAAAAATACGGAAAGTTATTTTTCAAATTTTGGTAGTAAAGATAGTAAAGAAACTAATAAAGGTTTTAGCTTTGACATAAATACCATTCATGGATTAAAGTTTTTTAACCACATAGCTCTTTCTGGTGGAATTGCATTAGATTGGAACATTAATAAAACCTTTCTATCTACTCCTTTTATAGTTGATTTAAGAGCTTTTGTAAGTAGTAATCCTAAAAATGGTCCTTTTTGTTATTTGCAAACAGGTAAAAACATAAAATGGTCAGATTCATTCAATGGTAATGGCACAAGCTCTAAACTAGGAATTGGAATATTTTTTGATTATGATGAAAATATTGCTTATTACCTAGATATTTATAAAAAATCGAAAGAAATTGATTTGCAAAATAACTCAAATACTGGGGACTATAACATAAGTGGTTATGGTATTTCACTAGGGATACAATTTTAAAAAAATAAAAAAATGGAAGATTTAAGCAATTACAGAAAATCGTACGAGAAAATGGAACTTTTAGAATCTCATATTCCAAAAGACCCTATTACGCTTTTTAAAAAATGGTTTCATGAAATAGAAGAATCTGGAAATACCGAAGAGGTAAATGCTATGACAATTGCCACTATTGGTCAAGATGGTTTTCCAAAATCTAGAGTAGTTTTATTGAAACAATATACATTTGAAGGTTTTATTTTTTATACCAATTATCATTCCGAAAAAGGAAAAGCGATAGACAGAAATCCACATGTTTGCTTATCTTTTTTCTGGCCATCAATGGAAAGACAAATAATTATAAAAGGAATCACCTCTAAAATTGCCCCTAACCTATCCGATGGTTATTTTGAATCCAGGCCAGAAGGGAGCAAGTTAAGTGCCATTATATCACCACAAAGCGAAGTGATAGAAAACAGAGATTTATTAGAAAACAACCTAAAAGAGCTAGAAAAAGAAATGGTAGGAAAAGAAATTGAAAGACCCAAAAATTGGGGAGGATATATTGTAATACCAAAAGAAGTTGAATTTTGGCAAGGCAGAGCAAATAGATTACACGACCGAATTAGATACCAATTACAGCCTAATTTTTCTTGGAAAATAGAAAGATTGGCTCCTTAAAAAAAGTTGATTTAAAAATATTATTACATTTTATCTGTTTTATCTCACAGTTTACCGATTTTTATATTATATTTGTGCAATACTTTTACACTTATAACACTTTTAAAGTGTTTCAAAATAGTTTTTGTTTTTGTTTAATTGTTTTTAAAAGAAGCTTCGTTCCCCAAACGAAGCTTCTTTGTTTTTAATACATTCTAAATTTTTAAATTATTTTAATCAATAGCTTTTTCTGAATTTCTAATAAAAAATATACGCAAATGTTCCGTTTAAATAAATATCTTTGCAATTAAATTATCATGCATTGGAACCTGTTTTATTAATAACTCCTCCTTTTACTCAGCTAAACACGCCATACCCTGCAACTGCGTATATCAAAGGATTTTTAAATACCAAACAGATAGAATCTTATCAAATAGACCTTGGCATTGAGGTTATTTTAGAATTATTTTCTTTACAAGGCTCACAAAATTTATTTGCAAAAGCAAAAACTCCAACCACTGATAATACACAACGAATATATAGTTTACAAAACAATTATATACAAACTATAAGTCCAGTAATTGCTTTTTTACAAGGAAAAAATCCTACACTAGCAAGACAAATAACTTCTAGAAATTTCTTGCCCGAAGCCTCTCGGTTCAAACAATTAGAAGATTTAGACTGGGCATTTGGGAATATGGGAATGCAAGATAAAGCAAAGCACCTTGCAACCTTATACCTTGAAGATTTATCCGATTTTATAGTAGATTGTGTAGATAAAAATTTCGGATTTAGCAGATATGCAGAGCGTTTAGGACGCAGTGCCACATCTTTTGACGCTTTATACAACAGTCTAAACGAAGAACCGACTTATATAGATGAGATCTCCACACAAATTATTCAAAAAAAAATAGTTCACTTAAAGCCAAAATTTGTTTGTTTATCCGTTCCTTTCCCAGGTAATTTATATAGTGCTTTCAGAATTGCCAAATACATAAAAAGCATCGATAATTCTATCAAAATTGCAATGGGTGGTGGCTATCCAAATACAGAACTACGAAGCTTGAAAGACGCTAGAGTTTTTGAGTTTCTTGATTTTATTACCTTAGATGATGGAGAACTTCCGTTAGAATTACTTATTAAAAGTGCTACAAACAACAGCAAAATCTACAAAAGAACCTTTTTGCTGGAAGAAAATTTGGTGCAGTACAAAAATGATGCAACACAAGTAGATTATAAACAATCTGAAATTGGAACTCCAGATTATACCAACCTACTGTTAGACCAATACATTTCGGTAATAGAAATTGCAAACCCAATGCATAGCTTGTGGAGTGATGGAAGATGGAATAAACTCACTATGGCACATGGTTGCTACTGGGGAAAATGTACCTTTTGTGACATATCTTTAGATTACATTAAAATTTATGAGCCCATAACTGCAAGAATAATTGTAGATAGAATAGAGGAATTAATGCTGCAAACTTCTCAAAACGGATTTCATTTTGTAGATGAAGCAGCTCCTCCAGCCCTAATGAGAGAGGTAGCGTTAGAAATAATAAGAAGAAAAATTTGTGTTACATGGTGGACAAATATCCGTTTTGAAAAGAGTTTTACAAAAGATTTATGTGTATTATTAGCCACATCTGGCTGTATTGCAGTTTCTGGTGGACTAGAAGTTGCCTCAGATAGATTGCTTCAATTAATAGAAAAAGGAGTAACAGTAGAACAAGTTGCAAAGGTAACTCAAAATTTTTCGGAAGCTGGCATAATGGTACATGCTTATTTAATGTATGGGTATCCTACACAAACGGTGCAAGAAACCGTGGATAGCCTGGAAATGGTAAGACAACTATTTAAAGCAAATATACTACAATCTGGATTTTGGCATCAATTTGCAATGACTGCTCATAGTCCAGTTGGAATGTTTCCTGAAAAATTTAATGTATTGAAAAAAGAATCCTATTTGGGTACTTTTGCAAATAATGATATAGATTTTATAGATAAAACTGGTATAAATCACGAAAATTTTAGTTTTGGGCTTAAAAAGTCTTTACTAAATTATATGCATCAAATAGGATTTGATTTTGATTTACAAGATTGGTTTGATTTTAAAATTCCTAAAACAAAAATTTCTCCACAATTTATTGCCAATGCCTTGATAGATAATCAAGATTTTGTAATAAAAATCAATTCTAAACTTATTTGGTTAGGAAATATACCTATTTACCAAATAATTACAAAAAACAAAAAAGGTGTTTCATGGGAAATGATGGAACTTACCTTTTATGAAAAAAAGAATACTCTAAGCATTTTAATTACCAAAGAAGAAGGCGAATGGCTTTTGAAAACACTAGATAATCTATCTATTTACACTAAAAATACATTCACCACACAACAAATAAAACAAGATTTTGAAAGTACTTTAGAAAATTTTGAATTATTTTGGTTTTCAAAACCTATAAAATCCTTGAAAAACATAGGTCTTTTATCTCTATAAATTTAGGCAATTAATTTATTTTCAATGTTAAGTTTTTACGCAAACACAAAACTTAACATTGAAATTCAATATTATTAATTAAATTTGCTAACTATTTATTTACACTTATTTAACATTAGAATAAAAATTACAAGATGACACAAACCAAAACTCCAGCAAAACCAAGAGCAACTAGAACAAGGACAACAAAACCTGCAGAAACGGAAATTGCTCCAAATTTAGAGCAAACTACAATGATTACAGAAGAAGTTATCATTACTGAAACTCAAGTGCAAGAAACAGAAGAATTAAAACAAGAGATAGCAACACCCGAAACGGAAGCTTATACTCCAGAGGTAAATATTGCAATATTACAAGCAAAGGCAATTAAAAAGCTAAAAGAAATGAACAAGAAAGCGAAAGCAATTACCAAAAAAGCGAAAAAGAAAGCAAAAGAAAAAGATAAAAAAGCAAAAAAGAAAGCTTTAAAATTAAAAAAAACGAAAAAGAAAGCGAAAGCAAAAATAAAAAAGGGGAAAAGTAAAAAAAATAAAAAATAAAATTACCTTTGTTTACAAAATAAATACGCTGACAAAATAATGTTGTGTTTTTTTCAAATTTAATAATATCCTAAAAATTATTTTTTTGCTTAATAATAAGTAGATTATTGCTTTTTAAAAATTGGTTTTATTACTTATAAGACTTTTGACTTTAAGACATTAAAACCCTCGACCCGCTTATAGTTTTTCACCTAATTATAATTTAATTCAAAACAAATGCAACTTTTTACAAAAGTTGCATTTGTTTGTTAAAGGAAAATAATTATTCGTGAAGTGCTAGAATTGGAATTTCACAATTATACGCTAATTTTTCTGTTAAACTAAAATCGAATAAACTTGCAAAAAAGCTACGTTTGTATGTAAGTATTGCCAAAACATCGGTGTCCTGATGAGTTATAAAATCTAATATTGTCTGCTTTACATCATCATCTGCTAGTATAAAAAAGTTTATCGGTTCTCCTTCAAATTCTTTTTCCCAATCTTGTATCACAACTTCTGAAACATCTGATTTATTAGTTTGTACATACAAACATTTTACCTCAGCATGTAATTTTTTAGCAATTTCTATAACTTTTCGCAAAGCAATTTTGTCTTTTTCTCTATATCGAGTAGTAAAAGCAAAAGACTCTATTTTTTTATACTTTTTAGTATTTGGAATACTTAACAGAGGCACATTAATAGAAGAAATAGTATTTCCAGCATTACTTCCTTCAAGTATTTGAAACCAACCTTTTGCTCCAGAAGTTCCCATGACTACAAAATCTATTGCATCTTTAACAACTGTTTCTTTAATATTTTGTATCAAATCTCCAACCATTAAACGATGTGATATTGCAATTTGATCTAAATTCAGTTCAGATGCAATGCTTCGAAGTTTTGGGATTTCATGTTTAAATTTATCAAATTGCACTAATTCAACCGAATCAAACAATTCAGTATAATTAGCAGGAAAAAGTTGATTGTCCACAATAGGCAATTCATAAGTATGAAGCAAAATAATCTCTGCTTTTAAAAATTTAGCAAGTTCTAATGCATAAACGAATGCATTATTGGCAACTTCCGAAAAATCTGTTGGAAAAAGAATTCTTTTCATCGCAATGTGTTTTAAAGATTACAACTCAAATATACAACTATTTTAAGTTGCCATTAGTAATAATTGTTACATTTATAGAAATTTAACAGCTTATTAATCTTGCTTTATTGAGAACAAGCTTCTATTGTTTCACTATTTCAGATTCTTTAATTTTAAATGTTTTTGCAACTTCGCTATAATTAGAATAATCTACTGCCATTTTGTTTCCGAAAGCACCTGGAATAATCACGATTCTAAATGTTTGATTTTGTGTCCAACTAGAAGACAATGTGTTTAAATCAAAATTAGCTTCTAAAAATATTGTGGCATCAAATTTTGTGAAATCAAAATTGTAAGTCAACTCATCTCCTGCACTAAAATAATAGTTTTGAGGCATTTGTCTCCAAACATCCGCACCGTTTACTACATCGTATAAATGATATATTAAAACCATATCCGAAGAATAAATTGGTCTTGAAAAAGTAATTAACTGGCTATATAAATTTCCAGAATTAAATGAAGTGGTAACTTCTAGAACAGTACTTATCGTATCGTTATCTACCTGAACTGGTGCAGTTTCTTGTACGGTACAACTACTAATGGTTATAACTGTTAAAAATAAAGTCCCCAGAATAAAAAATTTAGTTTTTAGCATATTTGCTACATGATAGTAAATTTTAGTTTTCATAATATTGGTATTTTGAGTTTATAATAATATGGAAGCAATTGCTGTGCCAAAAATATTTTTGTTTTTTAATATTTAATTATGCATTTAGAAAACTTTAAAAAACTTGTTTATTTTGAGAATAAATTTGCATATCTATTTTGAATTTCAAAAAATTAAATACAAGAACAACATTATACAAAGTTACAAATTAATTTTAGAAGAATTATTGTTAGAAACTACAAAAGTTTTTTGAAAAAAAGTTAGCTCCATAAGACTAAAAAAAAGGAAAGACGAAAATCAAAATAAGAGCAAATGGAAAATTCTTAACTCTAACTAATTATAAAAGAGCATATAAAACTTAACTTAATGATATTGACTGCTATTATTAACACAAGAAAAAAAATAAATCAAGAAAAAAAATACTGTTAAATGTTAGAATATAGCAAACTAAACATAAACAATTAAAAAATTAGAGCAACTTCCCTCCTTTTCAATTCTAGTTTATTTTTATAACTATAACGATTTCGTTAATAACATTTCGAATTATTAATGTATTTGAGTAGTAATTTAGAGAATAATGCAAGATTTTTGCAAAATTAAATTATATCTCATAACAATGAAAGTACACAATTACAGTGCAGGTCCATGCATTTTACCACAAGAAGTATTTGAAAAATCTGCGAAAGCAATTTTAAATTTTAACAACTCCAATTTGTCGCTATTAGAAATTTCGCATCGAAGTAAAGATTTTATTACTGTAATGAATGAAGCACGTGCATTGGTATTAGAACTTTTAAATCTGGAAAATAAAGGCTACGAAGTACTATTTTTGTCAGGTGGTGCAAGTCTCGAATTTTTGATGGTTCCATATAATTTAATGAAAAAAGATGGAAAAGCTGCTTATTTAGACTCTGGAACTTGGGCAAATAATGCCATTAAAGAAGCAAAATATTTTGGCGAAACACAAATTATTGCTTCATCAAAAGAGGCAAATTATAATTACATTCCTAAAAACTATACAATTCCTCAAAATGTCGATTATTTTCATTGTACAAGCAATAATACCATTTTTGGTACACAAATAAAAGAATTTCCTACCACAAATGTGCCTGTGGTATGCGATATGAGTTCGGATATATTTTCTAGAGTTTTAGATTTTTCTAAATTTGATATTATATATGCTGGTGCTCAAAAAAATATGGGTCCTGCTGGAACAACTTTGGTAGTTATAAAGCAAGAAGTTTTAGGAAAAACTAATAGAGAAATTCCTTCCATGTTAGATTATCAAAAGCACATTAAGGCAGAAAGTATGTATAATACACCTCCTGTTTTTCCTGTTTATGCTTCCCTTTTAACCCTACAATGGCTTAAAAAATTAGGTGGAATTGCTGCCATTGAAAAATTAAATATAGAAAAAGCAACTTTGCTGTATAATGAAATAGACAGAAACAAACTATTTGAAGGAACTGCTGCTGTGGAAGATAGAAGCACTATGAATGCAACCTTTGTTTTAACAGATTCAAATCATACCGAAACTTTTGACAAAATGTGGAAGGAAGCTGGAATATCTGGGATAACAGGACATCGCTCCGTTGGTGGATATCGTGCCTCTATGTATAATGCACTACCTCTGGAAAGTGTGGAAGTATTGGTAAATGTAATGCAAAATTTAGAAAATAATATATAAATAGCCCTGATAGCAGTGAAAATCCTTTTGATTTTTTGAATAAAAAAAGCAAAAGATTGGAACGAATAGCAGGAAAAAGCTCCAAAAAAAATGAAAATATTAGCAAATGATGGAATTGCAACAAATGCAATTAAAATTTTAGAAAACGCAGGTTTTGAGGTAATTACTACAAAAGTAGCACAAGAACAATTAATAAATTTTATTAACGAAAAGCAAATAGATGTATTGCTTGTTCGTAGTGCTACCAAGGCAAAAGAAGATGTGGTAGATGCTTGTAAAAACCTTAAAATTATAGGACGTGGTGGTGTTGGAATGGATAATATTGCAGTAGATTATGCTAAAAACAAAGGAATAGCTGTAATTAATACACCCGCATCTTCGTCTAATTCTGTAGCGGAATTAGTTTTTGCACATTTACTAACAGGGGTTCGTTTTTTGCATGATTCGAACAGAAATATGCCATTAGATGGCGATTCTAAATTTAACGAACTTAAAAAGGCGTATGCTGAAGGAATTGAATTAAGAGACAAAACAATAGGAATTATTGGTTTTGGAAGAATTGGTCAAGCTGTTGCAAAAATGGCACTAGGAGTTGGCATGAAGGTTTTAGCTACCGATAGCTATGTGGATAAAGCAACAATAACTCTAGACTTTTTTGATAATAGGACGTTAGATTTCACAATTAATACCGTTCCGTTTGAGGAGGTAATTGCAAAATCTGATTTTATTACCTTGCATGTTCCTGCCCAGAAAGAGTACCTTATTAGTGCAAAAGAATTTGAATTAATGCAAAACTGTATTGGTTTAATAAATTGCTCTCGTGGTGGAATTATAAATGAAGTAGAATTGGTAAAAGCATTAGATTCTAAAAAAATATACTTTTCTGGTCTAGATGTTTTTGATAATGAGCCAACTCCTGCTGTGCAGCTTTTAATGCATCCACAAATATCTCTTACTCCACACATTGGGGCCGCAACTAATGAAGCTCAAGATAGAATTGGCATAGAACTTGCAGAGCAGATTATAACTATTTTAAAAAAATAATTTTTATTCCATTTTTTTTAATAGCTTTGAAAGGTAAACAAATAAATTAAAAAAATGATTGAACAACTTACAGAACTAGTAAAACAATTTGGTGGAGAATCAGTGGTTAATAATCCTGCTGTGCCAAATGAACAAAATGATGCCGTAATGCAAGATGCTGGAGGGAATATTCTATCTGGACTAAAAGATATTGTATCTGGTGGAAATTTTGGAGATATCGCAGGAATGCTAACCGGGAAAACCCCAATAGATATGAACAACCCTGTGGTAAAGGAACTGTCTGGAAAAGTGATAGGAAGTTTAGGTTCTAAATTTGGTTTGTCGCCAGAGGTAGCAGGTAGCGTTGCTGGTGGTTTAATTCCACAGGTTTTAAACGGATTAGTTAATAAAGCAAAAGACCCAAGCCAACCAGGATTTAACCCAACCGATTTAATTGGAGCTATTTCTGGAGGGAATGCTACTTCTAGTGGTGGGCTTATGGATGCCGTTTCTAAATATGGCGGAATGTTAGGTTTGGATCAAGATGGCGATGGACAGGTAGGAATTAGCGATGCAATTGCTGCAACAACTAAAAAAGGCGGCATTGGAGGTCTTTTAGGCGGCCTATTTGGTGGTAAATAATTCTATTTATATGATAATAAAAAAATCATTTCTATATTTTAGAAATGATTTTTTTTATTTATCATTTGGCAAAATAAAAAAAATAGGTATTTTTGTGTTTTTAGTATAAATTACTAATGGTAAATACAGTTTTTTTTTATAAGAATAAAATAAGTTATATTAGAATTGTCTAAATAACTACTACTGTTTTTTAGAAAGAATAATTAATATGCAGGAGATTAAAAAAAAATGGAACATTAAATCTAAAAGACAACTAATTGTAATTCTTGTCGTTTTTGCCATTACAGGCTCTACCTCCGCTTGGGTTTCCAAACCGATATTGCAATTTTTTGAAATATCTGTTCAGAATAACGGCCTTTTAATTTATATTCTAGCTTATGTATTTATAATTTTTCCAGTATATCAAATTTTACTTCTACTCATAGGGTATTTACTTGGTCAGTTTGCGTTTTTTTGGGAATTTGAAAAAAAAATGCTTTCAAAAATTGGTTTCTCATTTCTATTTAAACAAAAAAAGAAATAATTTTTATCCATGAACAGTTTCTTTCACTCCATAATTGGATATTAGCTCTCCTTCAAATTCCAACCATTCTGCCCATCGTTTATCGACATTAACTTTTTCAGAATATTTTCTTGCAAAACCCAAAAAAGTGGTATAATGCCCAGCCTCACTTATCATTAAATCTTTGTAAAAGCTTGCTAAAACGGGATCTTCTATATTTTGAGACAGTACTTTAAAGCGTTCACAACTTCTTGCTTCGATCATTGCAGAAAACAATAATCTATCTATAAAAGCATCGTTTCGGCTTCCGTCTTTTTTCATAAATTTAAAAAGTTCATTCACATAATGATCCTTTCTTTCTCTACCTAAGGTTAAACCTCTTTCTTTAATAATATTATGCACTAATTGAAAATGTTCTATTTCTTCCTTTGCAATTTCTAACAAATCCGTTACTAAATCTACATGCTCGGAATTAAGAGTTATTAAAGTAATGATGTTTGTTGCAGCTTTTTGTTCGCACCAAGCATGATCAGTTAATACTTCTTCAATATTCGATTCTACAATATTTACCCATCGTGGGTCTGTTTTCAGCTTTAATCCTAACATTACTTTTGATATTTAAGGTACAAAAGTACAAATTTTATAAAAAATCTATATACATTTTATGCATTTTTAAACAAATAATATTATATGCATTTTGGATATTAAAAATTAGAAAAATAGTTGTATTTTGCATAGAAAAAATTGAAAAAAAGCACCCTATTAATAATTGGTTTAGTTTGGCCAGAACCAAATTCCTCGGCAGCTGGAACGAGAATATTGCAACTTGTAGAAGTATTTAAAAATCAAGGCTATGACATTTTTTTTGTCTCTGCTGCTCAGGAAGGGGAATACTCCTTTCATTTTGAAAATAGTGGAGTTAAAACCCAAAAAATAATTTTAAATCATTCAAGTTTTAATGTTTTTGTTTCCAATTTAAATCCTGCTATTGTTCTTTTTGATCGCTTTGTTACCGAGGAGCACTTTGGGTGGCGAGTACAAGAAAGTTGTCCAGATGCTGTACGAATTTTAGACACTGAAGATTTACATTGTTTAAGATTAACAAGACAAAATGCATTTAAACAAAACAAAGCATTTAATACTACCGATTTACTAACCGAAGCAATTTCTAAAAGAGAAATAGCCAGTATTTTAAGATGTGATATATCGTTAATTGTATCTACCTTTGAAATGACCATTTTGAACAGTATATTCAAAGTTGAAGAACGATTACTATATTATTTGCCTATATTTTACGAAAACGAAAAACAGGAAAGCTTACTTGATTTTTCTCAAAAAAAAGATTTTGTGTTTATTGGCAATTTTTTACACGAACCTAATTGGGACGCCGTTAAACAATTAAAACAACACATTTGGAATAGTATTCATAAGCAGCTTCCAGAAAGTTCTTTACATATTTATGGTGCTTATGTCCCACAAAAAGCAATACAACTACAAAACTCAAAAGACAAATTTTATGTACATGGTAGAGCCGAAAATGCAGCAGAAGTAATTTCCCATGCTAAAATTCTATTAGCTCCATTACAATTTGGTGCAGGAATCAAAGGAAAATTACTAGAATCTATGAAATATGGAACTCCAAGTATTACAACTTCTATTGGTAGTGAAGGGATTTCTGACAATAATTTTTGGAATGGATTTGTAGCAGATGACACTTCCACATTTATAGAAAATGCAATTTTGTTGTACCAAAACGCTACTATTTGGCAAAAATCTAGAGAAAATGGATTTACAATTATCCAAAATACTTTCGACAAAAATTTATATGTCCAGTCATTTATTGACACAATTAATAATCTTCAAACAGATTTAAAAGAACATAGAAAATATAATTTTATGGGAAGTCTATTACAAGAAAATCAATTTCTTAGCACAAAATATCTTTCTAAATGGATAGAAGAAAAAAATAGCTAAGTAAGTCGAAAGTTTTAAAGTTAAAAGGGTTAAAATAAATCTAAAAAACTAAAAATCAACATTTTATATAATTTTCGTATAATTCAAAACACAGCACTATATCATTTGTACTACTTAATGCCAAAATAAAGATATTTAAAAAAACAAAAAAAGCTAAAATTCTTTTCAGAAATTAGCTTTATTTTTGTGGAGTCGGGGAGAGTCGAACTCCCGTCCAAACAAGCAACTAAAAGGCTTTCTACATGCTTATTTCTTGATTAAATTTTCGACTTTATGCTATGCCAAGAACAGCAACACAAAGCTTAGTTTTATAAATGTCAAAACGGATTTAAAACTTTACCGTTTCTAGGTTTACTTTTACGGTTCCCCTGAACAAAACGCCATAAACCAAGGCTTTTTAGGAGAATCCAGCTTTCCTACCTGGTAGGAACATGGCAAATCGTACTATAATTCGGATTAAGCAGCTAAAGCGTAGTTATTTTCGCCGTGTAAAATTTTGAGACATTATATTTATGAGCAACACCTCAATGCTCAACATGCTTACAAATCAATTCGACTTGCTGTCAAAACCAGTCGACCCCTTTTTTTTTAAGAATGCAAAGATACTAAACTTTTAATACAATTACAATGCCAGTTTTATTTTAAAAAGTTTTTTTACTTCAAATCTCACAATAATTTTATAAAATCTAGTATTCTAAAAATATATTATCAAAAAATAATTGTATTTTTGTGCGTTTTTTACACAACTACACAACACAATTTTAAATGAAAGACACAAAATACATATTTGTTACAGGTGGCGTTACTTCCTCCTTAGGAAAAGGCATTATAGCTGCATCATTAGCAAAATTACTTCAAGCAAGAGGATATAGAACTACTATTCAGAAATTTGATCCCTATATAAATGTTGACCCAGGAACTCTAAATCCGTACGAACACGGCGAATGTTATGTAACCGATGATGGTGCGGAAACAGATTTAGATTTAGGACATTACGAACGTTTTTTAAATGTTCCCACCTCACAAGCTAATAATGTAACCACAGGAAGAGTATATTTGTCGGTTATTGAAAAGGAACGAAGAGGCGAATTTTTAGGAAAAACAGTACAAGTAATTCCACACATTACAAATGAGATAAAAGAAAGAATGCAGCTATTAGGCAATTCTGGCGATTATGACATTATAATTACCGAAATTGGAGGAACAGTAGGCGACATAGAATCTTTACCATATATAGAATCGGTAAGACAATTAGTATGGGAACTTGGTGAAAATAACGGAATAGTAATACATTTAACACTCATTCCATACCTTGCAGCAGCAGGCGAACTAAAAACCAAACCCACACAACATTCTATCAAAACATTAATGGAAAGTGGTATAAAAGCAGACATTCTTGTTTGTCGCACAGAATATGAACTTTCTGAAGATTTAAGACATAAACTAGCCTTATTCTGCAATGTGAAGCGAGAAGCCGTTATTCAATCCATAGACGCATCAACCATATATGATGTACCAAATTTAATGCTTGCGGAAGGATTAGACAAAATAGCTTTAAAAAAACTGAACCTTTCCGAAAAATCTATCCCAGATTTAACACAATGGAACCAATTTATAGAAAAACACAAAAATCCAAAACACGAAATTAAAATAGGACTTATTGGAAAATATGTAGAATTGCAAGACTCCTACAAATCTATACTAGAAGCCTTTATACATGCAGGAGCCTTAAATGAAACCAAAGTAAATGTGGTAAGCATTCACTCCGAATTTCTAGACCAAAATACCATCAAACAACAATTAGAAGGGCTACAAGGCATACTTGTTGCTCCAGGATTTGGAGGACGCGGAATAGAAGGAAAAATAGCCGCCGTACAATATGCAAGAGAAAACAAAATTCCATTTTTAGGAATATGTTTAGGAATGCAAATGGCAGTGATAGAATATGCTCGAAATGTGTTAAATCTAACCGATGCAAATTCCACCGAAATGAACGAAAATACTTCGCATCCAGTTATAAACCTTATGGAACAACAAAAAAACATAACTCACAAAGGAGGAACCATGAGGCTTGGAGCTTGGAAATGCCAAGTAGAAGACAATAGTTTAGCATACAAAATTTACAACACCAATCGCATCTCCGAAAGGCATAGGCATAGATATGAATTTAACAATAACTACCTAAAAACCTTACAACAAGCAGGGCTTAAAACCTCTGGAACTAATCCAGAAACAGGCTTAGTGGAAATAATAGAAATAGAAAATCATCCGTTTTTTATAGGTGTGCAATACCACCCTGAATACAAAAGTACCGTAGAAAATCCGCACCCGTTATTCGTACATTTTATAAAAGTCGCAGTACAATATAATGCTATCATGGAGCAGTAACATTTGGCATTTTTAGCAACATGGCACCTGCTTTCGGCTTTATCCACGCAAAAAAAGCGTGGGATATCGCCTCTATCAGGGCTAATTCAAAAAAAAATCGCATCTTTGCAAACAAATTAAAACAATACTCATAAATAATAAATGAGTAAATAATAAAAGAATGGAAAAAAAGAAATTAGATCTCAATTCAATCATCGGATTCACACTTATATTTGGAATTATGATGTGGATAATGTATCAGAATCAACCAACAGAAGCTGACATACAAGCAGAAAAAGCAAAAGCAGAACTACAAGATAAATCGCTGGCAAACAAACAAGATAAAATGCCAACCAAAACGGCAAGCATTACTGCCGATTCCTTGGAATTATCCAAAATGAAACAAAGCTTAGGAGATTTTTCTTATTCTGCAAGCTTACCATCTGCAAAATCAACTTTTACAACCATAGAAAACGAATACTTATTCATAAAAATAGCAAATAAAGGTGGATATATTGCACAAGCAACTCTAAAAAAGTTCAAACAATTTACTAAAAATTCTGGTAAAATTGTAAATTTGATAAAAGATAACAATGCAAGTCTTAACCTAGAATTACAAACCACAGACAATAGAGTTTTAAACACTAAAGAACTGTACTTTGAGCCAACTCTTACAAAAGAAAATGGCAATCAAGTACTCTCAATGAAGCTAAAAGCTGGAGAAAACAAATATCTAGAATACAAATACACCTTAAAACCAAAAGATTATATGCTGGATTTTGATGTGCAATCAAAAGGTTTGTCCAATGTTTTAAATACTAGCAAACCAGCAAATTTAGAATGGGATTTAAAAGGATACAGAAATGAAAAAAGCATTTCTTATGAAAACCGAAATACTGATTTACGATTTGAATATGAAGACGGAAAAAATAACGATTTAGGACAAGGAGAAAATAAAGAAGAAACGGCAAATAAACTAACTTATGTAGCCTTTAAACAACAATTTTTTTCTTCAATATTATTAAGCAAAACACCTATATCTAATGCAAAAGTTTTTTCAAACAATTTAGTTAAAGAAGAACAAACAGATACGATATTCACAAAGCAATTTAAAACAACCTTGCCTCTAAATTTTTCAAAAGGAGAATTAGCCTATCAAATGAATTGGTATTATGGTCCATCTGATTATCAATTATTAAAATCTTACGATAAAAATTTACAAGAAATAATTCCACTAGGCTGGGGTATTTTTGGCTGGATAAACAAATTTATATTCATTCCATTATACGGATTTCTAAGTACTTACATTTCTTACGGAATTGCAATTATAATATTTACACTTATCATAAAATTTGCCATGTCTCCCATTACTTACAAATCCTTTTTGTCTCAGGCAAAAATGAAAGTTATGCGTCCAGAGATTAATGAACTTAATGAAAAGTTTTCAAAAGACCCGATGAAAAAGCAACAAGAAACCATGAAGTTATACAACAAAGCAGGTGTAAATCCTATGGCAGGTTGTGTACCCGCACTAATTCAATTGCCATTTATGTATGCCTCGTTTCAGTTTTTCCCATCAGCATTTGAACTTCGCCAAAAAAGCTTCTTATGGTCTGATGATTTATCTTCATTCGATTCAATTTTTACATGGAAACAGCATATTCCAATATTATCCTCTGTTTATGGAAATCATGTAAGTTTATTTGCACTATTAGCGGCAATTGCCATTTTCTTTTATACAAAAATGACCGCAGGAGATCAGCAAATGCAAGCCCCACAACAAGATGGAATGCCCGATATGGCAAAAATCATGAAGATAATGCTGTATTTATCTCCAATTATGATGCTTTTATTCTTTAATAATTATGGATCTGGACTAAGTTTGTACAATTTAGTATCTAACGTTGTAACCATCGGAATTATGTTAATTATTAAAAATTACATAGTAGATGAGAAAAAAATACATGCTCAGATACAAGAAAACAAATTAAAAGAGCCTAAAAAACAAAGTAAATTCCAGCAGAAACTGCAACAAGTAATGGAACAAGCAGAAGCACAAAAAGCAGAACAGAAAAAGAAATAATAAAGTCCTATTATACAATAAAAGCTCTATTTTTACTTCTTTAAAATAGAGCTTTTTTATATAAGGAAATTTAAGACTAAATAGTTATGAAGATAGCAATAATCGGATACGGAAATATGGGAAAAACCTATGCAAAGAGTTTTATCCATTCTAAATTTATAAAAGCAACCGATATTTTAATATTTAGTAGGAGTTCTATAAACAATCAAGAGATGTACGGAATTCCAGACATTAATTTTAGCAACACCATTTCTAGAGAAATAGAAACTGCAGATATTGTTATAATTGCAGTAAAACCACAAGACTTTTTAACTCTTGGGAGTCAAATAAAAGACTTTTTGTCAGAAAAACAAATTATACTTTCGGTAATGGCAGGAGTTACAATTTCTAGAATTGAAAATGTTCTGAAAATTTCAAAAATAGTTCGATCCATGCCAAATTTAGCAACACAAATCGGCATGGGATTAACCGTATTTTCTGCATCAAAATATATTGACAGAAAAGAACTATTTATTGTGCAAAACTTAATAAATACAACAGGGAAATCAGTTTATGTAGAGAATGAATCTTTGTTAAATGTAGCAACAGCAGTATCTGGAAGTGGCCCCGCTTATGTTTTTTATTTCATGAATTCGATGGTAAAAGTTGCACAAGAATTAGGATTTACAGCCTCCGAAGCAGAACTTTTAGTAAATCAGACCTTTTTAGGTGCTGTATCCTTGCAAATGGGCAGTGCCATTAGTAACCAAGAATGGATTAATAAAGTTACTTCAAAAGGAGGAACAACACAAAAAGCATTAGAAATATTTGAAGAGAACAATCTAGATAGCATTATAAATCATGCCGTAAAAGGTGCAAATAAAAGAGCCATTGAATTAGGTAAATAATTTTTTAGGAACGATTTTTGATAACTCATAATAAAATAAAAACCACAAGAAATATGAAAAAAGCAGCAAAATTTTTACTTTTAATTCTACTCTTAATTTCAAAACCTATTTTTTCGCAAGAAAAAATAAATCAGTACAATAGTGAAAATCAAAGGAATGGACTATGGAAAGGATATTACAACGATTCTAAATTATTACGTTATGAAGGTGCTTTTAATAATGGTATAGAAACTGGCTTGTTTACTTATTATGCAAATACGGATAAGAAAACAATAATGGCAACCAGAAATTTTGATAGAAAAAATAATGCCTACACAATATTTTATGATGATTTAGGAAACAAAGTCAGTGAAGGAAACCTGAAAAACAAATTGCGAACTGGTGTATGGGAATTTTATCATAAAAATGCCAAAACAATTATGAGTACTGAAAATTATGTAGAGGATAAACTTGAAGGCACAAAAGAAGTTTTTTATACAAATGGCAAACTTGCAGAAGCTGTAAATTACAAAAATAACCTAAAAGAAGGGGTTTCTAAAAAATATTCCGAAGACGGAAAGTTACTAGAAGAAGCTCACTTTAAAAATGGTATTGCACAAGGTCCTTATATTATTTATGATAAAAATGGACAAATGGTAATTAAAGGAAACTATAAAAATGATAAAAAAAATGGTATTTGGGATTATTTTTCTAACGGAAAGATGGTAAAACAAGTAAATACAGATACCATAAATGGATTTAAAAAGCCAAACCTAAAACAAAAAAATAGTAAATGAAGCGTGTAGTAGTTGGACTATCTGGCGGTGTAGATTCGAGCGTTGCAGCCTATTTGTTACAACAACAAGGTTATGAGGTTATTGGTCTTTTTATGAAGAATTGGCATGATGATAGTGTTACAATATCTAAAGAATGCCCTTGGTTAGAAGATAGTAATGATGCTTTATTAGTTGCACAAAAATTGGGGATTCAATTTCAAACTATCGATTTAAGTGCCCAGTACAAAGAAAAAATAGTCGATTATATGTTTGACGAATATCAAAAGGGCAGAACTCCAAATCCTGATATTCTGTGCAACAGAGAAATCAAATTTGATATATTTATGCAAATTGCTCTTTCACTTGGAGCAGATTATGTTGCAACAGGACATTATTGCAGAAAAGACGAAGTTCAAATTAACAACAAATCCGTTTATAGATTACTAGCTGGTATAGATACGAATAAAGACCAATCGTATTTTTTGTGCCAATTATCACAAGAACAATTATCTAAAGCATTATTCCCTATTGGAGAATTAACAAAACCACAAGTACGGGAAATAGCTACAGAATTAGAACTAGTTACCGCAGAAAAAAAAGATTCACAAGGATTATGTTTTATAGGAAAAGTTAGATTGCCAGAATTTTTGCAACAAAAATTGCAACCAAAGGAAGGTTTTATTTATGAAATAGATTCGGAAAATGAAATTTATCATACTCCTACTCCCCTATTTTTAAACCTTCAGCAGGAACTAAAATACTATTCAAAATCTATTAATTATTCTCCCGAAATGGGAAAAAAAGTAGGAACTCATCAAGGTGCACACTATTTTACCATCGGACAACGCAAAGGTTTAAATGTTGGTGGCACAAAAGAAGCATTATTTATAATCGCAACAGATATTAATACCAATTCTATTTATACAGGACAGGGAGCAAATCATTTTGGGTTATTCAAAAGAGCTTTGTTTGTAAAAAAGGAAGATATTCATTGGATAAGAACAGACTATGCTTTACCAGTGGGTGAAAATTTAGAAATTAATGCACGCATAAGATACAGACAAGAGCTACAAGCCGCAACGCTTTACTGTGAAGAAGAAGGAATTTACGTTTTGTTTAAAGTATCTCAATCTGCAATTACACAAGGACAATTTGTATCTTGGCATATAAATGACGAACTAATAGGTTCTGGAGTTATTTCATAATTTTAACAAAAACAAATCTTATTACTACCAAATAGTTTGTACATTAGTGTATGACAATTTTTAAAAATTATTTTAGTCAACAATTTGCATTTTCATACAAAAATTTCAGATTATTTATTTCTGGTCAAACCCTATCTTTAATAGGTTCATGGACACAACGAATGGCAATGGTTTGGCTTGCATATAGCTTGACTAAATCTCCTTTTTTACTAGGATTAGTTGGTTTTTGTGAACAAATTCCGTTGTTTATAATTGCTCCATTTGCAGGTGTTTATGCAGATAGATGGAACAAAAAAAAAGCACTACTTATTATAGAATTTCTCGCAATGCTACAAGCTTTATTTCTAGCTTATCTAACATTTACTAATCAAATTCAAATAATTCATATTCTAATTTTAAGTCTTTTTTTAGGGGTTATAAATGCTTTTGAAATTCCTATTAGGCAATCTTATGTAATTGATATGGTCAATAAAGATGTTCATGCTATACCAAATGCTATTGCGATAAATTCAACAATGTTTAATCTTTCAAGACTTATAGGTCCTATTTTTGCAGGGATTTTGATAAATGCAACAAACGAAGCTTGGTGCTTTGTAGCTAATGGAGTTAGTTATGCCATGGTTATTATTACATTATTCATTATGAATACCAAATCGATAAAGATAATTCGTAACGAAACTGTTTCGGTATGGAATAATTTAAAAGAAGGTTTTGTATATATAAAACAACAAAAATACATGAGTAATTTACTATTATTACTTGCTATTGTTAGTTTTAGTAATGCCGCATTTAAAACATTAGCACCCATTTTCTCGATAAATATTTTTCATGGAAATTCTAAAACTTTGGGATATTTAATGACTGCAACTGGTATTGGAGCCATTATTGGTGCTTTAATTTTGACTAGAAAAAAAGACCAAAAATATTTTCAGAAAATACTAAACTATACGGGAATTTTGTTAGGAATAAGCATATTTTTGTTTGGTAGTTCTAAGTGGTTTTTAGTATCCTTAGTATTAATTTCAGTAGCTGGATTTTCGCAAATTATGCATACAGCTAGTACTAATACGCTCTTGCAATTAAATGTTTCTGACAATAAAAGAGGTAGAATTATGAGTTTTTATACTGTATGCTTACAAGGAACTATGCCTATTGGGAGTTTAGTTACAGGAATAATTGCAAATTATTTTACAGCACCAATAGCAATGATGTCTATGGGTGTTTTTTGTATTATAGGCTCATTGTATTACGCAGCTAAATTGAGAAAAACAATTCATTCTAATTTTTCTACCGAGATATAAAATGAATTGGTATTAACTTGTATTTGTGCATTTTTATTAACCGCAATTTCTTTCCAATTTTTAGTACCCAATAATCGGTGCGTGCTTTTATCAATCGTTACTTCAAAAGGCATTTCAAAAGCGTCTTCAGGAGTTTCCCATCTATATTCCATTTTAGAATTTCGGAATTTAACTTGCAATTTTGGAATTTTTGTGTATTTCAGATAAGCATTAAATACAGGTGTTAATGTAATTCCAGACTCGCTTTCAAAATAATGAACCACATCTTGATAATTAATTAATTGATACTTAAATTTATTAGAAAAATCAAGTAATAATTTCCACCATTTTTCATCGTTGTTAATAATATGCCTAATAGTATTTAACATCAATGCTCCTTTATAATACATATCGCCAGAGCCTTCATTTTTAAGACCATAAATTCCTAAAATAGGTTTGTCATTTAATACATTTTTATGCAATCCATTAATGTAAGTTTGCCCTTTTTCATATCCAAATTGGCATTCTACAAAAACAGATTCTGTGTAACAAGTAAACGCTTCATGAATCCACATATCTGCAACATCAGTGCTAGTTATGCTATTTCCAAACCATTCGTGTCCACTTTCGTGAATGATTATAAAATCGAATAGAAGACCGATAGAAGTTCCAGACAAATCTTCTCCACTATACCCTTGTTTGTAGTCATTTCCGTAAGAAACTGCACTCTGATGTTCCATTCCTAAATAGGGAGTTTCCACTAACTTATACCCATCATTTTTAAAAGGATATTCTCCAAATTTATACTGAAAACAATCCATCATAGGCTTAACCACTTCAAATTGCTTGAAGGCTTTTTCTTTATTTTCTTTTAAAACGTAATAATCTAATCTCAACCCATTATACACCTCGTTAAAATGAAAATAATCGGCAATGTTTACGGTAATATTATAGGAGTTAATTGGATATGTCACCTCCCAATCCCAACGAGTGTAGCCATTTTTTAGGTCTTTATTTCCTAAAAATTTCCCATTAGAAACTTCCATTAAACCATTTGGCACGGCTACTTTAATAGTAGCACCTAAATCTGGCTCGTCAGTTTGAGAATCTTTGCACGGAAACCATAGGCTTGCTCCTGCTCCTTGACAAGCTACACCTATCCAAGGTTTTTTATTTTTATCCTCAGAAAAAACAAAACCACCGTCCCAAGGAGCATTTTTTGCAATTATTGGATTTCCAGAATAATAGAATTTTAATTTTTGCTGTGTATTTTCTTCTATTTTTTCTGTAAAAAAGATAAAAACTGCAAGTTTGTCTCTTTTATAATTCAATTTTTTATGATTAAAAATAATGCTATCTACTTGCATATTTTCAAATAAATCTAGTTGAATACAACTTGTATTATTTTTTACTTTGAAAGAAATTTCGTTAAAGCCTACAATAAATTTTTCGGTTGGATTTATTTTTATGTTTAAATCATACCTTTGTATATCAAAACAAGTTCTTTCAAAACGCAAACCACCTTGCAAGGAATCTCGATGTGAAAATTTTTGCTGTGCGAAAAATAAATTTGTAAAAAGTAAAAATGTAATTATAATCTTTATCATTTTAAACCTGAATTACTCCTAAATTAAATTTTTTTTCAATTGGAGCATTATTTGCAGCTTCAATCCCCATAGAAATCCAAGTTCTAGTTTCCATAGGATTTATAATTGCGTCAGTCCAAATTCTCGCAGCAGCATAATATGGCGAAACCTGCTCGTCGTAACGAGCTTTAATTATATCAAAAAGTTCTTTTTCTTTCGCTTCGTCAATTATTTCTCCTTTTGCTTTTAAGGAAGATGCTTCAATTTGTGCCAATACCTTTGCGGCTTGTGTTCCGCCCATAACTGCAAGTTCAGCACTTGGCCATGCAACAATAAGTCTTGGATCATAGGCCTTTCCACACATAGCATAATTACCCGCACCATAAGAGTTTCCAATAATAATGGTGAATTTTGGCACTACCGAATTAGATACAGCATTTACCATTTTTGCCCCATCTTTAATAATTCCTCCATGCTCAGATTTACTTCCTACCATAAATCCTGTAACATCTTGCAAAAAAACAAGAGGTATTTTCTTTTGGTTACAATTTGCAATAAAACGAGTAGCTTTATCTGCTGAATCAGAATAAATTGCTCCTCCAAACTGCATTTCGCCTTTGGCATTTTTAACTACTTTACGTTGATTTGCAACAATTCCAACTGCCCAACCATCAATTCTTGCATACGCAGTAATAATTGTTTTTCCGTAGTCACCTTTGTACTCATCAAATTCTGAATTATCTACAATTCGTTTTAAAATTTCGTACATATCATATTGATCGGCACGAGATTTAGGGATAATTCCAAAAATATCATTCTCCTCTAATTTCGGTTTTTGAGTATTAGTTCTATTAAAACCCGCTTTTTCAAAACTACCTATTTTCCCAATTACACTTTTTATTCTTTCCAAAGCATCTTTATCATCTTTAGCCTTATAGTCTGTAACCCCCGAAATTTCACAATGTGTAGTAGCACCTCCAAGAGTTTCATTGTCAATGGATTCTCCGATAGCAGCTTTTACAAGATAACTTCCTGCTAAAAAAATACTTCCAGTTTTATCTACAATTATAGCCTCGTCACTCATGATGGGCAAGTAAGCACCTCCAGCAACACAACTGCCCATTATTGCTGCAATTTGTGTAATTCCCATACTGCTCATAACAGCATTATTTCTAAATATCCGACCAAAGTGCTCTTTATCAGGAAAAATTTCGTCTTGTAGAGGCAAATAAACACCCGCAGAATCTACTAAATATATAATAGGTAATCTATTTTCAATTGCAATTTCTTGTGCTCTTAAATTTTTTTTTCCTGTTATAGGAAACCAAGCACCCGCTTTTACAGTAGCGTCATTTGCCACAACAATACATTGTTTTCCAGACACATAACCTATTTTTACAATTACGCCACCAGAAGAACAACCTCCATGTTCTGCATACATATTATAGCCTGCAAAACCAGCTATTTCTATATTTTTAGAGTTTGCATCTAGCAGATAATCAATACGTTCTCTGGCAGTCATTTTCCCTTCCAAATGCAATTTTTTGATTTTAGCTTCTCCTCCACCTAACTTAACTTTTGCAAATCTAGTTTTCAAATCTGATAAAAGTAGTTTATTGTAATCTTCGTTACTATTGAATTTGATATCCATTAAATGATAAAATTTTAGTATATATGTGTTGGCTAATTTACAAAAAAAAACAATCTTTTTAGTTTAGATTAAAAATTTGATTATTATTTGATATTTAATATTAACTTAACATTGAAAGTTTACATTTGCAGTGTAATATAAATATACTATGTCTATTAATGCTATTTTTCAGTTTTTAGTTCCAAAGGATACTAAATTTTTCCCATTATTTGATCAAGCAACCTCTAAATTGGTTATAATTGCCGAAACTTTGCATGAAGCAGTTAATGTACAACATCCAGAAAGGGAAAATTATTTTAAAAAAATTGATGAGCTTGAAGCTCAAATAGAAGAGATAAATCATAAAACTCATTTAGAACTTAGTAGAAATTTTATCACTCCTTTTGATAGAGAAGACATACACGTTTTGATTAGAGCAATAGATGCCGTAGCAGACAATATGCAAGGTGCAGCAAGCAGAATGCGATTGTATCAGGTAGAAAAAATCACAAAATCTATTAGGAAACTAACAGAAATAACATTAGAATCTTGTCAGCAAATAAGATCTGCTGTAAAGGAGTTAGATGGTTTAAAGTCGCACAAAAATATAATTGATGCTTGCAAAGTTATTAATAAACTAGAAAGCAAAGCAGATGTGGTTTTTGACAAAGCAGTTTCTGATATATTTGAAAATGAAGCAGATGCTAAAAATATTATTAAATATAAAGAGGTACTTTCTGCTTTAGAATTAGCAACAGACAAGTGCAAATCTGTAGCAAATATATTGGAGCAAATCTCCGTAAAACACTCTTAATTAATTCCATTATTTTAAGTTACTATGGATTTTACTATACTTATAGTTATAATAGCACTTTCGTTAATTTTTGATTATATAAATGGATTTCACGATGCTGCTAATGCAATTGCAACCGTTGTTGCAACAAAAGTTTTAAGTCCATTTCAAGCAGTTTTATGGGCAGCATTTTTTAATTTCTTAGCATACTGGGTTTTTGGATTTGGTGTTGCAGATGCTGTTGCAAAAACAGCTAACACAATGGATATTAATTTAGTGGTAATACTTTCTGGAGTTGTAGCAGCTATTATTTGGAATTTATTAACATGGTGGAAAGGTATTCCGTCAAGTTCATCTCATACCCTAATTGGAGGTTTTGCAGGTGCAGCAATTGCCCATGCTGGCTTTAGTGTTGTAAACTGGTACACTCCAGGAAAAGAGGGGGGAATGCCTTCTGGAGTATTAATTATAGCAGCTTTTATTGTTTTAGCACCACTTATCGGAGCTATAGTTTCCTATTTTATATCCATTTGGTTATTATATTCTTCAAGAAAAACTATTGCTCCAAAGATTTTTACAATAGGTTTGATGGTTGTAATAATTTTGTTTGTATATAGTCAAATGCATTTTTACGAAGATATTGCAACTGAAAAAAGAAGATTTGAAAGTCCTTTTTGGGCAGTAGCTTTAGAGCCACACAATATAAAATGGTTTTTAGTTGCATTTATAATCTTATCCATTAGTACGTTCTGTTTAATATTTAGCAGTTTAAGTTTATTACAAGCAGATAAATGGCTTAAAAGAATGCAACTATTATCTTCTGCATCATTTAGTTTAGGACATGGAGGTAATGATTCTCAAAAAGTAATGGGAGTTATTGCAGCAGCGGTTGCTGTATATGTAAATACTAGTGGAATTGCACAAGAAAGTATGCCAGATTGGTTAGACGTTGTATTACCAAAAGGAGAAGATGCAGGTAAAATTCCAAATTGGATTCCGTTAGCTTGTTATACTGTAATTGCAGCAGGAACACTAAGTGGTGGTTGGAAAATTGTGAAGACAATGGGATCCAAAATAACAAAAGTAACTTCATTTGAAGGAGTTGCAGCAGAAACGGCAGGTGCTCTTACTTTATATTTTACCGAGCATCTTAAAATTCCAGTAAGTACAACGCATACTATAACAGGTTCTATTATTGGGGTTGGTTTAACTAAAAGAATTTCGGCGGTGCGTTGGGGAGTTACTATAAGCTTAATTTGGGCTTGGGTAATTACCATTCCTGTTTCTGGAGTTCTTGCTGCACTTGTCTATTATTTTTTAAGTTTATTCTTGTAAAATAATATTTCTTATTTTCATAACTATATTTTAATAGAACAACTTTTTTTCTTGATTTGTGTTTTTTTTTGCGTGAGGGATAAAAGTGATATCCTTTTGTGTAGTGAGCGTAACAAAAGATTTAGCGATGAGCCCGACCCGTAGTTTACGGAGGGACACGCCCAAATAATATTATCACGCAATTCTAGAGTTTATACATTTTTAGATAAAATTCAAATTTTAAAAATCCTTTTTTGCATAATAATTAATAAGAAGATTTAAATATTTGCTATAACTATCCAAACCATCTTCCTGAAGGTTTAATTTTAAAAAATTATCATAAAAAACTTTAAAACCATACTCTATAAACGTTTCGTGATTGTTCCAAAAAATGGTGCTTTCTTGGTAATTATTTAAAATACCACTATTAATTTTAGCCGCTAAAAATTTTTGAATAGTAACATTTCTATATTCCCAATTTGCTAAGCAATATCGCAATGCATAACTATATCCAGCATATTGAAAATATAAATCTTTGTTGTGTATCGTGGTTAAAAAGCCAATAAAATTGCATTCACTCTCACTTGCAAAGCCAATTTGATGTGCCATTTCGTGACACGATGTCATTGGAAAATTGTACATTGGAGGAAAACTATTAACTTGAGCCTCGTTAGTAAATGGATTTAGATATCCTCCAAACCCCATATAAGTCAAAGGCAGGCTAAATAAAGATTTTTTGATAGATAAATTTTGAAAACTAAAAAAAACATACTCCTTGGAAACCTCATTATATCCATTTAAGGTTTTCTCAAAAGCTTTTGGTACAGAATATGGGAAAACTACTTTTAAATTTTCATTATTTGTAATTTGTAAATGCACTTTATTTGTTTGTTTGATTAATTTTAAAGTGAAATCTAACAAATCTTTATCCGAATAATCTCTTTGAATTTTCATTTTTTCAAATAATGGAACCCGATAATAGTTATAACCCCAAGTAATATGAAATAAAAAATAAATGACAGAAAAAACACCACTTATTTTAAGTAAAATATGCTTCCAGCTACTAATCCAAGAATATCTTGATTTCCAAATTGCAAAAATAACATAAATCAAGAAAAAAAAATACAATACATCTCCAACAGAAAATGAAAATTTTCCAAATAAAATTCTGGAAAAATTAGAAATATAGGGATAAATACCATTGCTATAATATTTTTCTACCAAATCTGGAAAATAGGAAAGAATAGAATTAAAAATAATTTGAAAAATTAAAAATAAGGGCAAAATATAAATTCGTTTCATAATGCTATTTATTTTATAAAAATAAGAATATTAAACCATCAAACAGACAAAATTCAATAACTTTGTAGTAAAATAAATAATAAAAATGAATTTAGAAGTAAGAAATCTCGAACCAAAGGATCTTTGGAACAAATTTGCCGACTTAAATGCCGTGCCCCGTCCTTCCAAAAAAGAAGAATTAGTAATTGAATTTGTAAAAAATTTTGGATATAAATTAGGATTAGAGACATTTGAAGATGAAATAAGAAATGTTATCATAAGAAAACCAGCCACAGTCGGCATGGAGGACAGAAAACCAATTGTTTTGCAAGCTCATTTAGATATGGTGCATCAAAAAAATAACGACACCATTTTTGACTTTGAAAAACAAGGAATTGAAATGTATGTAGATGGAGATTGGGTAAAAGCAAAAGGAACTACTCTTGGAGCAGATAATGGTCTTGGAGTAGCAATGATAATGGCAATATTAGAGAGCAAAAACATTGAACATCCTGCAATAGAAGCACTTTTTACAATTGATGAGGAAACTGGAATGACAGGTGCCTTAAACTTAAAAGCAGGAGTATTAAAAGGAGAAATTCTTTTAAATATGGATACCGAAGAAGACGATGAGATTGATATTGGCTGTGCTGGTGGAATTGACATAACAGCAACTAGAACCTATGCAGAAGAAGAAACTCCAGAAGCATCTGTTGGCTATAAAATTACAGTAAAAGGACTAAATGGTGGGCATTCTGGAATGGATATCAACAAAGGGTTGGGAAATGCAAACAAAATTATGAATAGGCTTTTATTTGACGGATTTGAAAATTTCGGTATGCAAATAGCCAAAATTTCAGGTGGAAGTTTACGCAATGCGATACCAAGAGAAAGTGTTGCAACAGTTATAATTGCAAATATCTATGATGAAGCTTTTATTTTTGATATGCAAGAAATTATTTCTGACATAAAATTTGAATTTAAAACAAAAGAACCGAATTTAACAATTGAAATTATTAAAACAGATTTGCCACAAAAAGTGATGGATCTAGGAGTTCAAGAAGGTATTATTAGAGCCATTTATGCTGCTCAAAATGGAGTGTATAAAATGTCGGAAGATATTGAAAATCTTGTAGAAACATCAAATAATTTAGCACGTGTTAGTATTAAAAATGGCGAAATTTGTATTCAAAATTTAACTCGTTCCTCTATTGAAAGTTCAAAAATGGACTTAGCTAATGCGTTAAGATCAACATTTGAACTTTGTGGGTGTGAAGTGGCGTTTGAAGGAAGTTATCCAGGATGGACTCCAAATGTAAATTCTGAAATACTAGATATTTTAGTATCTATTTATGAAAAACAGAATGCAGAAAAACCAAAAGTAGTTGCATGTCATGCTGGACTTGAATGTGGCATTTTAGGTGCAAATTATCCCGAAATGGATATGATTTCCTTTGGACCTACCATTCATGGAGCTCACTCACCAGATGAGCGAGCTAGTATAAAATCGGCTGAAAAATTTTATAAATTTGTTATTGAAATTTTAAAGAATATTCCAGAAAAAAAATAAGTACAGAAAGACATTTTTTTTAGGTATAAAATCAAAAACCCTTTTCAAATTAATGAAAAGGGTTTTACTAACAATCTAAAAAACAAAAAACAATCTTTATGCAGTCCCTTTTAGGATTTTATTCCAATAAAGCCAAGGTAAAACTTTAGTTTTTAATATCCACATTAGCCATCTTGGTTTAGCTTGGTCAAATGGGAAAGTCATTTTTGGGGTATTAGTGTAATCAAATTCCGCTAACATCAATTTTCCATATTGAGTAGGAATAGGACAAGCACTGTAACCGGTATATTGTGCTGTGGCAACTTTATTATTCATAGTAGCCAATAAATTTTCTACTACCACAGGAGCTTGTTTTCGTATTGCTGCTCCAGTTTTACTACAAGGTGCATTAGTACAATCTCCAAGTGCAAAAATATTTTTAAATCTTGTATGTTGCATTGTATTTTTATCAACCTCAACATAACCAAAAGCATTTGCTGCATCTGCTAAAGGGCTATTTTTAATAAAATCTGGTGCAGATTGAGGTGGAACAGTATGGCAGAAATCAAAATTTAGCGTTACTTTACTAACAGTATCTCCACTATTTGATTCTTCATTTATACTATAACAACCAGCTGCACTAGCACCAAACTTTTCATTAATTGCATTGGCATTATCTTTTGTTTCAAATTCAATAGATTTAGCTTCCCCGTTAATAGCTAAAACATTAGAACTATAATGAACTTTAATATTTCTATCTTTCAATATCTCTTCTAGTGTTGCTTTGTATTCAGGAACACCAAAAATAGTAGTGGCACCAGAAATATAATGAACATCACATTTATCTAAAATCCCTTGTTTTCTCCAATAATCTGTAGCTAAATACATTATTTTATGAGGTGCTCCACCACATTTAATTGGCGAAGATGGGTTTGTAAAAACAGCAGTACCGCCTTTAAAATTTTTAACCATTTCCCAAGTATAAGGAGCCGTCTTGAAAGAATAATTACTAGTCACATTGTTCTTTCCTAAAGTTTCTGGTAATCCAGTAATTTTATTCCAATCAATTTGAATACCAGGACATACTACTAAATAATCGTATGATATTTCTTTCCCACTCAAACATACAACCTTATTATCATTTGGTTGAAATGTAGCCACTGCATCTTTAATCCAAGTTGCATTTTTAGGCATATAATCTTTTTCGTTTTTCTCGGTTGCATTGATATCAAAAATACCAGCACCTACTAATGTCCAAGCTGGAGCATAATAATGTTTTTCTGATGGTTCAACAATACCGATATTAAGGTTTTTATCTTCAATTAAAAGTTTTGAGGCAACTGACAAGCCTGCATTTCCACCTCCAATTACTAGAATTTGATAATGATTTGACATTTTTATGTTATTATTTTTATGTTAGATATTACAAATATAAGAATCCTATTTTAAGTTATATGTGACTTTTATCACAAATTATTTAAAAATTGTTTCTTTTATTATAATGTAAATACCCATAACCAATACAAACCAACCAAATGCAGGTTTTAGTTTATTTCCATCAATTTTTTTAGATAAAAATATTCCTCCAAAAATACCCACAGTTGCAAAGGTTGTAACAATAGCTAGAAGTCTCCAATCTATTGCCGCTTCTGAAGCTTCACCAAAGAATCCAATTAAAGATTTTGCAGCAATAATTACTAATGATGTACCTACTGCTTCTTTCATTGGCAATTTAGAAAGTAAAACCAAAGCTGGTATGATTAAAAATCCACCTCCAGCACCTACCAATCCTGTAATTATACCTACTAATCCACCTTCTATCAAAATCAATGGATAATTAAATTTTTGTTCTGCTTTTAAATCCTCATCACCAGCTACAGATTTATCTTTCTTAATCATACTTACCGAAGCGACTACCATTAAAATTGCAAATAAAAGCATCAATAAATCACTTTTAGTCACTACATGACCTGCAATGGTAAAAACCTCTTTTGGAATAGCTGGCACAATCCAAGCTCTTGTACTGAATACCGCAATAATAGAAGGAATACCAAAGACAATTGCAGTTTTTATATTCACTAAACCTTTTTGAAAATATCCTATCGAACCAACTCCAGCTGTAAAACCTACAATAAACAAAGAATACCCTGTTGCTGCAACAGGATCTACTGCAAGTAAGTACACTAATACTGGTACCGTTAGTATACTACCACCACTACCAACTAGTCCTAAAGATACTCCAATAAGTATTGAAGCTAAAAAACCTAAAATTTCCATAATTTCCATATCTTCTATTTTTCTGTTATTTGATTTATATTGCAAAGATGAACTGTTCCGTTTTTATTTTTTGTAACTTTTATCACACAACAAAAAATTATTTTAATAATTCGATATGATTTCGATGTAATTTAACAATTCCTTGTTGTTCCATTTTTTTTAACAGCCTAGAAACCACTTCGCGAGAAGTATTTAAATCTACAGCAATTTCTTGATGTGAAAGTTTTAAATCTTGACAGTCGCAAGCAGCAACATGGCGTTTTAAATAAAATTCTAAGCGTTCGTCCATTGCTCTAAATGCAATATTATTTATCACATCTAATACCTCTTCTAATCTGCTTCGGTAGGTTTCTATTACAAATTCGTACCAAGTTCTATGCTGCAACATCCATTTATCCATCAAGGAAAGGGAAACCGTAACTAGTTCCACATCCTCTACAACCTTGGCTATTATGTGACTTTTTTCAATTTTTGTTGCACAAGTCATGGAGATTGCACATGCTTGTCCTGGTTGCAAATAATACATAAAAAATTCTCCTCCATCGTGATCCTCACGATATACTTTAATTTTCCCACTTAAAACTAAGGTAGTACTTTTAATATATTGTCCTGTACGCATTATTATTTCTCCAGCAGGATAAGATTGCATAACAGCATTATTTACAATATCTTCGACTAAAGCATTTGAAAATACTGGAAATAATTTCTTTATTTTTTGAATCATGTTTTTGTTTTTTTACTCCTAGATTGAATATTTCACAAAAATAATCAAAAAAAAAGGATAAATACTAATTTATAGTCTTAACTTTTTGAATGCTTTCGTAAAATTGTAGTCCAAAGAGTACTGTTGCAACTACTAAATGAATTGGTTGGCTTCCGAAAGGAAAATCAAAATAATATAAAGCTATGCCTGATGTTATTTCGATAAAAATAAGTATAATTATCCAATTAAACAATCTGTATCCTAAATTTGATTTTTTGTTTTTTAAATATAAAAATAAATTAACTCCTAGTATTAAAAGCGAAAAAGAACGGTGAATGTATAGTTTTAAATATGGATTTTTAAAAACTAAATTCATATTGTTGTAGCCTACAATTTTTACTTGTTCATCTACATATTGTCTAACTTGTGTACCTAAAATTATTTGTATTAAAGAAAGTAGTATTCCTAAATATAAAATATTTCTAAATAGTGTATTTTTTTGAATTTCTTTTTTTGTAGAGGTTACATTTTGAATAATATACAATAAAACTGCTACAATTACTAAGGCAACAAGCATGTGCAAGGTTATCTTAAAAGGATTTAATACCGAATAGACTACTGTTGCTCCTAACCAACCTTGAAATCCCATTAAAAAAGTGGAAAGCCAAGAAAGAAATACAATTTTTTTATTCTGCTTCCAGAAAGTGAAAGATGCAATACTCATGATAAGGATTACTATACCTGCTAATGCTCCAAGAAGCCTATTGATGTATTCTATCCAAGTATGTTTTGGGTTAAAAATTGCATAATCATGCTTGGTATAAAAACGCCAATCGGTACTGTTAAATTGCTGTGTTGTTGTGAAATCATGTACTGCTACTAGCAATTTTTCATCTTTAATAATAACCTGATTTTTTTCAAAATCTCTATTAGGACTCCAAGTTAATTCTTTTATATCTGTTGGTGGAATATAATATCCGAAGCATTTTGGCCAATCTGGACATCCCATTCCAGAACCAGTCATTCGAACTAAAGCACCTGCAATTATAACCAAATAAACTAAAACAAGTGCCAATTTTGCAATTCTAGAAAAATATTTTTTCATTTTTAATTCAGAGGTAAAGTTAATCCCATTTTTGTTGCTCTTTGCAATACAAAATTATAAGCATCGTCATAATTATTTGGTATTTTTCCTTCTAATATAGCTTCTTTTACTGCTTCTTTTAGTATGCCTATTTCTTTGGAAGGTTTCAGTTGAAATAATTCCATGATTTTTTCTCCAGAAATGGGTGGCTGAAAATTTCGTATCGAATCTCTTTCTTCCACTTCGATAATTTTTCTTCGGACAATTTCAAAATTCTTATGGTATTTTTTAAATTTTAAAGAATTTTTAGTGGTAATATCTGCTTCGCACAAAACCATCAAATTATCTACTTCGTCTCCAGCATCAAACACTAATCTTCGTACTGCCGAATCAGTAACTAAATCTTGAGATAGCACAATAGGGCGAGAACTCATAGTTATCATTTTTTGCACAAATTTCATTTTGTGGTTCAATGGCATGTGGAGTCGTTCAAATATTTTCTTGGCCATTTTCCCTCCTAAAAATTCGTGCCCATGAAAAGTCCACCCTTGTTTTTTAGTAAAGTGTTTTGTGGGAGCTTTTCCAATATCGTGTAGCAAAGCAGCCCATCGCAACCAAACGTCTTTTGTGTTTGGACAAATATTATCTACCACTTCTAGTGTATGGTAAAAATTGTTTTTGTGTGTGTGTCCTTCTATTTCTTCAACCTGATTTAAAGCTGTTAATTCAGGCAAAATAATATCTAATAAGCCTGATTTATATAATAATAAAAATCCTACAGATGGCTTTTCGGATAGTAATATTTTATTGATTTCTTCTACAATTCTTTCGCCAGAAATTATAGAAATACGATTTGCATTTTTAAGGATAGAATTAAAGGACTCTTCTTCGATTTCAAATTCTAATTGTGTTGCAAATCGAATTGCTCTCAACATTCGCAAGGGATCGTCAGAGAAAGTAACATCTGGATCTAAGGGTGTTCGAATTATTTTTTGTTGCAAATCGGAAATACCATTAAATGGATCTGAAATTGTTCCGTAATCTGATGGATTTAAAGAAATTGCTAATGCATTAATAGTAAAATCTCTTCTATCTTGGTCGTCCTTTAGAGTTCCATTTTCTACAATTGGATTTCTGCTATCCTGCTGATAGGATTCTTTTCTGGCTCCTACAAACTCTATTTCGTCTTCTTGAAAACGCAACATTGCAGTTCCATAGTTTTTAAAAATCTGTACTTTTGGTTTATTTGGTAATAGTTCTGATACTTTTATAGCTAAATCTATACCGCTTCCAACTGTAACAATATCGATGTCTTTTTTTTCATTTCGTTGCAAGATAAAATCTCTAACAAAGCCCCCAATTACATAGCTGGATACATCATTTTGTTGAGATGCATTTGCAATTATTTCAAAAATAGGATTTTGTAGGGCTTTACTATACATTATATTGTTGCAATTTTGCAAATTAAAAATTTCTAGATTCTAAATTTTTAGTTATTTTCGAATAATTTTAACTTGACTATCTAGAGAAAGTTTAATAATTGTAGATGTTTTCTCTGTTATTTTTTCGTGGTACAAATTTACAACAAAGTCCACACCATTCACAATAATTGGATTAATTTCTTTAAAACTTTTTGGAGTTGGTTCACCAGAAATATTGGCAGATGTAGAAACCAGTGGTTTTTTCATCTTTTCTAGCAGTTTAAAACAAAAAGGTTCTTTTACAAAACGAATTCCTAAAGAATTATCGGGGGCAATAATAGACTTTGCAATATTTTTTGGATTGTCTAATACAACCGTAGTAGGTTTTTCGGATAAATCTATAATTTGCCAAGCAACCTCTGGAATGTTAGAAAAAATATTATACATCATTTTTTCACTATTTATCAGGCAAATCATACTTCGCGTTTCTGCTCTTTGCTTTAAAGCGTATATTTTTGCAACTGCATCGGCATTAGTAGCATCACAACCTATCCCCCAAACCGTATCGGTTGGATATAATATAATTCCGCCTTCTTTAATTACTTCAAACGCTTTATGTACTTGGCTATTAATATCTTGATTCATTTATTTTTTCAGTTCTAAAAGAAAAGTATTTTAATTAAAATTATCTTTTTATGCCTTTATTATTTACCCACTCTCTATATTTTTTTGCCCAAACTCCATGTTCTGCAAATGTGGCAGCAAACTCATGGTAACCAAATTTATCTACACTAGCACAGAAGTAAATATAATTATGTTTTTCTGGGTTCAAAACGGCATCTATTGCAGTAATATCTGGCATTGCGATAGGTCCTGGAGGCAATCCTGTATTTATATATGTATTGTATGGCGAGTTTATTTTTAAATCTTCTACTAAAACTCGTTTAATAATTTGATTAAAGTTATTCTCTTTTTTCTTTTTTGCAAAAATAATAGTTGGATCCGCTTGCAATGGCATATCGGACTTTAATCTGTTAAGGTAAACACCTGCAACTCGTGGTCTTTCGTCTGTTTTGACAGTTTCTTTATGAACAATAGATGCTAATGTTGTAACTTCCTGTGGAGTCATATTTAAAGATTTGGCTTTCTCTAAACGAGTTTTGTTCCAAAAATTATGGTATTCGTTTAGCATTTTTTCACGGAAATTTTCTGGAGAAATATTCCATTTTACTTCATAAGTATTAGGAATGAATAAACCTAGAATAGATTCGGTAGTGAAACCATTTTTTTTCATAAAAATAGTATCTGTGAAACTTTTTATTAACGATGTACTATCGGCTTCAATCTGTGAAGATACTCTGGAAATAACTTTTTCTAAGCTCTCCTGATTATTAAAAGCTAATTTTAAAGGTTCATTATGTCGTAAAGAAGTAACTATCGCAAAGCTGCTACTGCTTTTTTTTAGTAAAAAACGTCCTGGAAAAACATTTGTATCGTAAGAGCGAATTTTTGCTACCAGCTTAAAACTTTCAATATCTTTAATATCTGGTGCTATAATTTTTAACACATCGGCATAGCTGGAGCCTGTTGGTATATATACGTAAGTTTCTGGTTTAGAAAAATTTGTATTGCTCAGAAAGAAAAATTTGTATCCAGTGTAGAAAATTCCAACAAGTACAATTGCTCCTAATAATCCAAAGATGTTTTTTTTATTCAAAATATTATAATTTTAATTGTTTGTCATTAATTAGTTGAAACATTGCTTCGTCTGTGTAATTATTTTGATACAAGTTCCAATCTTTTTTTGTTCCTATTTTTTGAAATCCAAAATTAGCAAAAAGCTGTAAACTAATTGCATTTTGTGTGGAAATATTTGCATATAATTGGTGTAAATTTAGTTCTGTAAAGGCATAATTAACTAAAAGTGCTAGAGATTTTGTACCAATATTTTGTCCTCTATCTTTTTCCTCCTGAATTACAATACCTACTCCTGCCCTATTGTTTTTAGGGTCAAAATCAAATAAATCTATCAATCCTATGACTGTATTACAAGAATTTTTGCAAATAGCAAGTCGTAATTGTTTGGCTTGGTAAATGTCTTGATAAGCATTTTTTAAATATTGTGCTATTAAAAATCTTGAGTATGGAGTTTGAGTATTGCTAACTTCCCATATTGTTTGATTATTTTCTATTTTGTAAATAAAATCTAAATCTTCAGGTTCTAATGCTCTTAAATAAATGGAATCTCCTTGTAATGTCATAGTATGCGTACTAAATTATATAGTTCCTTTAAAAACAAAGGTTGCTGCTCCTTTTAAGAAAACATTTTGAAATTTATTGTTATTATTTTCAAATTTTACTTCTAGCGTTCCGCCTTCAACATGAATTATTACATCTTTGCTAGTAGTATTTCCAGTATTATACATCGCAATTGCGACTGCCGTAGCACCCGTTCCACAGGATAAAGTTTCATCTTCCACACCACGTTCATAAGTTCTAATACTAAATTCATTATATCCAATTTGGTTCACAAAATTAATATTACTACCCTCCTGCTTATACAAGTCGCTATATCTAATTTTAGCACCCTCGGTTTTTACATCTATTTCTTTCAAATTAGAAACCATCGCAACATGATGTGGAGAACCAGTATTTAGGAATGTATATTTCTCTGCACTTTCTATTTTCTGAACATCCTTCATTTGTAAAGATACTAATCCATTCAATTCTATTGTTGCATGATGCAAACCATCAATAGCCATAAAAGAAGTGTCATTTTCAATAATCCCTAATTTGTGTGCAAATGCTACAATGCATCTACCACCATTGCCACACATAGAACTTTCGTTTCCATCAGAATTGTAGTAAATCATTTTAAAATCATATTGTAAATCATTTTCAAGAAGAATAAGTCCATCTGCTCCAATTCCAAAACGTCTGTGGCATAACTTTGCAATGTATTCTGTGCTATTTTTGTCAAAGTGCAAGGTTCTATTATCTACTATAACAAAATCATTTCCAGTACCTTCGTATTTAAAAAACTCCATATAATTTTATTCTTTTATAATGTATCTAATTACATAAAACAAACCTATTTTAGAAGCAAAGATAAGCATTTAGAAACTTATCTTTAAAAAAACATTTGTAAGTTATAAGCCATACAAAATTATATTAAAATGATATATTTGCAACTAAAATAGAAATATAATAGAATGATTACAATAAATGACATTTCGGTACAATTTGGTGGAACCACATTATTTAGCGATGTTTCGTTTGCTATAAATGAAAATGATAAAATTGCATTAATGGGAAAAAATGGAGCAGGAAAAAGTACCCTATTAAAAATAATTGCAGGACAAAGTAAGCCAAGTACCGGAAGCATATCTGTGCCAAAAGAAGCTATAGTAGCCTATTTGCCACAACATTTATTAACCACAGATGGAGCAACCGTAATGGAAGAAACCTCCAAAGCATTTGGAGAAATTTTTAAAATGAAAGACGAAATTGACCAAATAAACGAGCAATTAACCATAAGAACAGACTATGAAAGTGATGCTTACATGAAATTGATTGAAAGAGTTTCAGATTTAAGCGAAAAATTTTATGCCATTGAAGAAATAAACTATGAAGCAGAGGTAGAAAAAATATTAACAGGATTAGGATTTGAAAGAACAGATTTTAACAGACAGACTTCTGAATTTTCTGGAGGATGGAGAATGCGAATTGAATTAGCAAAAATTTTGCTCCAAAAACCAGATTTAATTCTACTGGACGAACCTACAAACCACATGGATATAGAAAGTATCCAATGGCTGGAAGACTTTTTAATAAATTCTGCAAAAGCAGTAGTTGTAATTTCGCACGACAGAGCCTTTGTAGATAACATTACAAATAGAACTATCGAGGTAACTATGGGTAGAATTTATGATTACAAAGCAAAATATTCACACTATCTAGAATTACGAAAAGACAGAAGAATGCACCAGCAAAAAGCATATGACGAACAACAACGAATGATTACTGACAACCAGGTATTTATAGACCGATTTAAAGGAACTTTTTCTAAAACAGATGCCGTACAATCTAGGGTGAAAATGCTTGAAAAACTAGTAATTGTACAGGTTGATGAAGTAGATACATCAGCTTTAAAACTAAAATTCCCACCAGCAATTCGCTCTGGACAATATCCTGTTATTGTAAAAGAATTAGAAAAATCGTATGGCGAAAAAGTAATTTTTAACAATGCCAATTTAGTAATAGAAAGGGGTGAAAAAGTTGCCTTTGTAGGAAAAAATGGACAAGGAAAATCGACCATGATTAAAGCTATCATGAAAGAAATTGAAATTAATAGCGGAAGTGTAGAAGTGGGACATAACTCTATGATTGGATATTTTGCACAAAACCAAGCCTCCTTATTGGACGAAAATGCCACTATTTTTGAAACCATAGATACCATTGCTGTAGGCGATGTTAGAACGCAAATAAAAAATATTCTAGGTGCTTTTATGTTTCAAGGAGATGATATTACCAAAAAAGTAAAGGTGCTTTCTGGTGGAGAAAAAACAAGGCTAGCAATGATTAAATTGCTGTTAGAACCTGTAAATTTACTTATTTTGGACGAACCATCTAACCACTTGGATATGAAGACCAAAGATATTATAAAAGAAGCACTAAAAGACTTTGATGGAACTCTAATTTTGGTTTCACACGATAGAGATTTTTTAGATGGATTAGCAACAAAAGTTTTTGAATTTGCAGATGGTAGAGTAAAAGAACATTTTGAAGATATTACAGGATTTTTAACACTTAAAAAAATGAATTCTATTCGCGAAATTGAAAAATAGATCATGCACAAAAAAAAAATATATCAAACCGATTTATTAAGTTTAACACCTATTTCAAAAATAGACAATTCGTTTATACTAGAACTTGTAAACACCAAAGGCTGGTTGGAATTTATTGGCGACAGAATAATACATACAACAAAAGAGGCAGACCAATATATCCAGAAAATAAACAATATGGAAATGGCATCTTATTGGGTAGTTTCTATTAAAAAATGCAAAACTAAAATAGGGATAATAACACTATTAAAACGCAGCTATTTAAATAACTATGATATAGGTTTTGCTTTTTTACCAATGCATATTGGCAAAGGATATGCCTTTGAAGCAACCAACTGCATTTTAAAAAACACAATGCTTACAAGCAATATTTTACACGCAATTACAATGCCAAGTAACCATAAATCTATTCAATTAATAGAGAGATTAGGTTTTCAGTTTGACAAAAAAATAGAAGAAAATACAGAAACTTTATACCTATATTCGATAAAAAAATAAGGAATATTAAAAACAATTACACACTATGGATATTCTTTCAGACTATAATTTTTTAGCAATTCTGTCCTTAATATTTTTTTCATTTGTAGCAGGATTTATAGATTCTGTTGTTGGTGGTGGTGGTTTAATTCAAATACCCGCATTGCTAACCACTTTGCCAAACGTAGCACTTCCAACCATTTTTGGGACCAATAAAATTGCAGCACTAACAGGAACAAGTCTCTCTGCTGTACACTATTCGAAAAGAATAAAATTCAATTACAAACTACTAGTTACAATAGCATTATTTGCAGGTATTTTTTCTTATTTAGGTGCAAAAGCAGTAAGTTTTATAAATGCAAATACGCTCAAACCACTTGTATTGGTAATATTGGTAATAATTGCTATTTATACCTTTTTGAAAAAGAATTTAGGACATACACAAACCAAAACACTTCCTTTACAAAAGCAACTTTTTTTAGGGTCTATTATTGGGAGTATTGTAGGGTTTTATGACGGATTTTTTGGTCCAGGAACTGGTAGTTTTTTTGTATTAGGATTTGTTGTGATTTTAGGATTTGAATTTGTACAAGCATCTGCTTATTCAAAAGTTATCAATTGTATGACAAATATTGCTGCACTGTTTGTATTTATAAAAGATGGTAATTATATTTTAGAACTAGCTATTATCATGGCAATATTTAACATTGCTGGAAACTATTTGGGTACAAAACTAGCTTTAAAAAACGGCAATAGTTTTGTTAGAACCTTTTTCTTGCTTATAGTTACTTTTATGATTATTAGATACGCTTATGATATTTTTTCTATATAACTTGGAAAAATAAACTAAAAAACCAAAATCCAAAAGAAATTCTTTTGAATTTTGGTTTTAATGAAGAAATTATCTTTAACTAAGAAAACATATCTTTAACTTTTTCAAAGAAAGATTTATCTGATTTTTCAGGATGAGGCGTAAAATTCTCTGTATTTAAATTATTTTCAAAGAATTGTTTTTGCTCTTTGTTTAAAATTTTAGGAGTCCAAACATTTATATGTACTAATAAATCTCCATTTCCGTAGCTATTAATACTAGGTATTCCTTTACCTTTAAGACGTAAAATTTTTCCAGATTGTATTCCTTCTTCAAGTTTGATGCGAACTTTTCCACTTACAGCTTCAATCTCTTTAGACACGCCTAATACAGCTTCGGAAATACTAATATATAAATCGTAATGTAAATTTTCGCCTTCTCTTTTTAAGAATTGATGTTCTAGCTCTTCAATAACTACTATTAAATCACCTGGAATTCCATTTCCTGGAGCATCGTTTCCTTTGTTGCTAACTTTTAACTGCATTCCATCTACTACGCCAGGGGGAATTTTAATAGATACTGTTTCATCTTCGGAAATCATTCCATGTGCGTCTGCTTCGCTTGGTTTTTTGTCTATAATTTGTCCGGAACCTCCACAAGTAGGACAGGTTGATGCAGATTGCATTCGTCCTAGAATGGTATTTGTAACACGCATTACTTGCCCTTGTCCATTACAAGTAGAACAGGTTTTGTAGCTAACCCCTTTGGCTTGCACCTTACGTTTTACTTTTACCTTTTTTTCTACTCCATTTGCAATTTCTTCTAAGGTTAGTTTTACTTTAATTCGCAAGTTACTTCCTTTCATTCGGCGTTGCTGTTGTTGCCCACCGAAACCTCCGCCAAAAATGTCTCCAAATTGACTAAATATGTCGTCCATATTCATGCCTCCACCACTAAAACCACCATGACCTCCTCCGCCATTTTCAAAAGCTTGATGTCCAAACTGATCATACTGTGCTTTCTTTTGAGAATCACTCAAAATTTCGTACGCTTCTGCAGCTTTTTTAAAGTTTTCTTCTGCTATGGCATCGCCTGGATTTTTATCTGGGTGAAATTCAATGGCTTTTTTTCGATATGCTTTTTTTATTTCAGCTGCATCGGCGCTTTTTGTAATTCCTAATATTTCGTAATAATCTTTTTTCATTTTTATAATTTTATTTCTCTTTTTAAAGGAGAATTTTAGGAAATAGTTAGTTTCCTATTACAACTTTTGGAAATCTAATAATTTTTTCTCCTAGCTTGTATCCTTTCTCAATTACATCGACAATTTTCCCTTTTAAATCATCACCTGCTGGAATTTGTGTAATTGCCTCCGAAAAATCTGCGTTAAAAGCATCTCCTGTACGCACTTCTAAAACTTCTAATCCTTTAGAAAATAATGTGTCTTTTAATTTATTATGTATAAGATCCACGCCTTTTATCAGGTTTTCGTCTTCGGATTTATTAATTTCTATAATTGCTCTGTCAAAATCGTCCATGACAGGCAACATGGCTTGCAACACATCTTGATTGGCAGTTTTGTATAAATCTATTCGTTCTTTGGTGGTTCGTTTTTTATAGTTTTCAAATTCAGCAAATAATCGTAAGAACTTATCTTTTTCAGATTTTAAATCGTTAGCTAACTGCTCTTCTGTGCCTATTTCTTCTGCTAATTGTTCGTTTGCTTCGGTATTTTCTATAGGTGTAATTTGTTCTTGCTCGTTGTTAACTTCGGTATTTTCTGGATTCATTGTTGTTTTATTTTTAAATATTTTTTGAAACATTTTTTTCATAATCTAAGTAGCAATATTTTTGCCATTCCTACAAAAATGCCAAATTGTCATTGTATTTTATTGGAAATGGTTCTCTTTTTTAATTTTTTTATAAAAATTAATATAATTTTAAGACTTAGGTAAATATAAAAACGTATTTTTGAAGTATAAAGGTTATACATTATATTAATTCATATACTAGAAAACTCTATTTTTTAATAAAAAAAATAGAGTTTTTTTTATTTTAATCGAATACTCCATTCAAAATCCATTTCTGATACCTGCTCTCCTTTTTGATTTTTCCCGATAGATTTCATCCAGAAAGTTTGCCCTTCTCCAGTTGCAATGGTGGCTTGCAATGCCTTGTTAATCAAATCTCCATCTTGGCAAGTAAAGGTAATTAGACCAGTGGCTTTTTTAGAAAAATTACTTTTATTGTTTGCAACTAACATCGAAATATTTTTATTAGAATCTCTTATTTTAGCAATAATCATAGCACCTGTTGTTAATTCCGCTGCCATTGCTTGCACTGCAAAATACATGGAATTAAATGGATTTTGGTTTATCCATCTGTGCTTTACAGTCACAACACATTTGGTATCAGTAAGACTGACTGCTCTAATTCCGCAAATGTATGCCGATGGAAGTTTAAAAATTAAGAACCGATTGAGTTGAGATACTGAAAATGCCATATTTTATATTTTCAACAAA
>DZCQ01000017.1 GCA_022730285.1 Flavobacterium psychrophilum | reverse complement strand
GTGGGTTCTAAAAATTAATTTTTTAAGTTTGATTATACGAAAATCATAGACCCCATTTAACTATTTTATAAAATCACACAAACTTATATTTTTTTTTGAATTACTTGTATCTAAAAATTCATATTTTTTAAAAACATTATCTATCTATCAACTATTTAATGGTTAAAAGATTTAATCGCATTATTTGTTCATACTTTGTTCCATAAAGCCAAAAACGTGTTCTACTCTTGCTCGTGTTTTTGATTTTTCGGTGTTTTTTTCTTCTGTTCATCGGTTAATGGGTTGTTTCTGTATTCTTTTTCATAAACTTTATGGACCATTTTATATTTTGCAATGGTTTTTTATTGATTTTCCCCTGTATAGGCACCAAGTCCGTAATAGCTTTGCAAAATCAATATTTTGAACATCAAAACTACATCATAAGGTTTTGCTCCTGCATTGTTTTTTTTGTTTAAGTTCAGTAGTTTTGATTCTAATAGATCTATAAACATTTTAAAATCAATAACTTTACTAACCATTGTTAATAGATTACCAATTTCTTCTAATTTTTCTGATGAAAATTGTTCATCAAATAACGATTTCTTACCCATGCTTTTGTATCTTTGATTTTTCATTTTATTATATTGATTTTAAAGTCTCAAGATATGCGTAATAATTTGATTATCAAAACTTTAAATTATAGAACTCCTCTGAAATGAAATTAAGAAGAAACACAACAGCTAGAAAAGAAATATTAGAGTGTATTTTAAACTCTAAAGTTGCCTTATCTGTTGTTGAGGTTCAGCATATAAAGCAGGAAGTTTGCGACAGAGTTACTATATATAGAGTGATAGAAAGATTGCTAGACGAAGATTTAATTCATAAAGTTATCACGAAGGAAGGTGTGATTAAATATGCTGGTTGCAATCATGAAAACCACACACACACACATACACATGTACATTTTAATTGTGAAAACTGCCACGCTGTTACTTGCCTTGAAGATGTAGAACCTATATACACAATTCCATCTAATTATATAGTAAAGGAAGGAAACTTTACACTCTCTGGAATTTGTCCTAATTGTGTGTAATTCTGATAAAATACAACGTTTACAGTAGTTGATTTTTAATAAGATATTCTGCTATCTGAATGGTATTAGTTGCGGCTCCTTTTCTTAGATTATCAGCTACTATCCACATATTAAGCGTGTTGGGTTGGCTTTCGTCTCTACGAATTCTTCCTACAAAAACATCGTCTTTCCCTTGTGCGTATAATGGCATTGGGTAGGTGTATGTATCGTTATTGTCTTGAATTACAATTCCTGGTGTATCTTTTAAAATGTTATAAATGTCGATTATATTAAAATCGGACTCAAACTGAATATTTACCGCTTCGCTATGACCACCAACTATTGGTACTCTAACAGCAGTTGCGGTTACAGCTATAGTCTTGTCGTTTAGTATTTTTTGTGTTTCTCGAACAAGTTTCATTTCCTCTTTTGTGTATCCGTTATTTTCAAAAAGATCACATTGTGGTATGGCATTTTTATGTATTGGGTATTTGTAAGCCATTTCTCCTTTTGTACCTACATATTCATTTTCTAGCTGTTGCACTGCTTTTACACCTGTCCCCGTAATAGATTGATAGGTAGAAACCACAATTCTTTTTATAGTATATTGTTTGTGTAATGGAGCAAGTGCCATTACCATTTGTATGGTGGAGCAGTTAGGGTTTGCTATAATTTTATCTTCACGAGTTAGTGTTGATGCGTTTATTTCTGGGACAATTAATTTTTTGTCTGCATCCATTCTCCATGCTGATGAGTTATCTATAACGGTTGTTCCTATTGTGGCAAATTTTGGAGCCCATTCTAAAGATGTTTCTCCTCCTGCTGAAAATAGAGCTATGTCTGGTTGCATATTTATTGCAGTTTCCATTCCTACTACTGGATATTTTCCATTTTTAAATGTAATTTCTTTTCCAATAGATTTTTCTGAGGCTACAGGTATTAATTGGGTTACTGGGAAATTTCTTTCTGCTAAAACTTGTAACATTACTTCTCCTACCATTCCTGTGGCTCCTACTACTGCTATTTTCATAATTTTATTTTAATGTGCAAATGTATAAAATTTATAAAAAAGAATTTTGTTTTTTATGATTTTAAATCATTATTGCCCGATAAAAATAGCTAAAAGGAAACCAAATAAATGACTTCTTAAAACGTATAGTAAATTATTAACCTAGCTATAATATTTGGTGAAAATTTAGTGTCTTTTCTGTATGGGAAAAATAGATAATCATGTTATGTGGAGCAGGGCTTAAATTCCATTAGTAAGTGCAAGATTTGATGTTTATTTTTACAAATGTTGGAGTTTGTGAAAAAGCATCAATAAGTATATCAACTTTGAATCCTCTTTTTTTTTCTTTTCCTTAAATTTCTTACAACTCCTTGTATTACAAGTGTCTTATCACAAATTTCACTCGTTGAACCACTTTTCTAAAACACTCCAAAAAGCATTGTTATAAGTTGTGTCCATACTGGAAATGCCTTGTAGTAGCGATCGGTTTTATGTTCTATGACAAGAATGTCAAATTTACTTTTCGCATTATTCTAAACGATAACAAATCATGATGCCACCTCGATATGGAATAAACTCGCCACTTTTGTTGTATCTTGTAGCAGATTCTACTCTTTTGCCTGTTGCCAAATCATATCCTTTATAAAAAGATTGTATGCTACCTCCTCCAACAAAGAATTCTAAAAGCATTTTTTCGGAAATTTTCTTTTCGTATCCTAACGTACCTCCCAAAAAGTAATTAAACCCCTTTTGATTGAGTGTCGTGTTAGTATAGTTCCATTTTTGAATATTAAATGCTCCAAAACCCAAATGCAATCCAAAATAAATTCCTTGGTATTTTTGCTTAAAATAATGTCTTACTTCTGGAGTAACTAAAACAAACTCTAATGGAGCATTATTCACAGACTTCCATAAAGATGTATTTATATCTATACTAAATGTGTTTTTTTTGGATATTGAGGTTTCTAAACCAATATTCGGTATTAATACCAAAGCGGTAACACCATTTATTTTTGCATACGTTTGCCCTTGTAAATTAGATGCTATAAGTAAAAAAAGGAAATAAAATATATATTTCATATTGCTACAATAATGTTTGCAATATAGATATTTTATTTCCTTTTAATATAAATTAAACATTAAAAATTATCAAAAATGGTATGTAGCTCCAAAATAGTAATTTCTGCCTGGAGCATTAATTCCTGAAGCAAAATTTCTGTACTGAATATCTAAAATATTTTCAATTCCTGTATAAAATTGTAATTCTTTTAGAATATTTACAGCAGTTTTAATGTTGTAAGTTTGCCATGCAGGCATTCCGTTTGCTGGAGCATATTTTAAATTATCTTCGCCGCTAGTGGAATAATCTTCTAAATGTTTTTTTCCGTTGTATAACATATATATATCGGCATTTAAAAATTTGTTTTCAAAAGTAATTCCAGTTTTTCCATAAAAAGGAGGAATATGGTCTAGTGGTTTTTCGGTAGTTGTTTCTACTCTTCCGTAGGTGTAGTTAAAAGAACCATACCATTTAAAATGTGCCGACAATTTTGCCTTCATCAGTGCATTGTATCCAAAAATACTTGCTTTTCCAAAATTCTGATTTGCTTGAATATTGCTTACTACTCCATTATAAATAATAGTACTTTGGTTATTAAAGGTAAAATTATCTGTAACAATAGCATCGAACAACCTTGTATAATACACAGTATTTTCAAACTGAAAATTTTCCTGGTCATACAAAGTGATGTTTAAATCTCCTGTAATATTTTTTTCTGGTCGCAAATTTTGATTAGGAACTATCAAAATATCTCCAGCTGATTCAAATATTTTAGACAAATCATCTACATTTGGAGTTCTAAACCCTGAGGCAATGTTGAGTGCTATTTTTACATTTTCGGTAGAATTATTAGTAATTCCAACTGCTGCACTATAGGTTATGTTTTTCTGATTAACTTCGGTGTATGGTAAGTTAAAAAAACTATTGTTTACAATGTCGCTATGCAGTGTTGCATATCCTGCTCTTGCACCTACATTATAAGTAGAATTATCGTTTATTTTAGAAAAATAACTTACAAAAGCATCTGTGTGTAATGTATAATTTTTTCCATCAGGATATCTAGTGTCCAGTGGAGTTGTATTTCCAGTAATTATATCCTTATTGTTGGCTGTAGATTTTAAGTTATCATAAAAGCCTTCTATCCCATACAGTAATTCCCCTTTGCCAATTTTTGCTTTTAATTCGGCATTAATGCCGTATATTGCTACTTTTTCTAAGCGAGTTTCTAAATTCGGATTTCCAAATCTTCTGGTAATTCTACTTTCTTCTAAATTTTGATAATTTGCACCAATGTTTAAATCGCTATTTAAAAAAGCTCTACTTTTATTGTAATTATAAGCTGCTAAAACACGTTTTTGTGGACCATATTCCCAAACAGCACTTTTCAATCCACTACTAGTTTTATCTGTTAATCTGTCGTATCTTGGGATAGCAGAGGTTGTAGAATATTGTAAATTAACATTATGAGAAGATGTTTCATTTGGTTTGTACAATATTTTTTGCATTGCATTGTACTGCTTGTATCCAGAAAATTTTTGCACCAATGGATTGTCATTTACCATTAATACATCTACATTATTTATGGTTTCTACATAGTTATTCCGAATTCCGAAAAAATCATTTTCACCATTTTTTTTGGCACCCATTTTTAAATCTCCAAAATCGTTAAAGGAAAATGCAGTTAAACTTGCCCATTTTGTGCCAGATAATATAAAATCGCCATATATGGATTTTTCTTTGTTCACTGTTCCATATCTGGTATTTATGTTTCCTGAAATTTTTTTAGTGTTGGTTTTAGAAAGCAAAAAAGGCTTTTTGGTAATTAAATTAATTGCACCGCCCATTGCATCACTTCCATATGGAGTGGAGGAGGAGCCAAAAAGAATATCTACATTTTCTAGCATATTCTCATCAACAGCAATTACGTTTTGCAAATGTCCTCCTCTAAAAATTAGATTATTCATTCTAATTCCATCTATAAGAAGCAAAACTCTATTTGCTTCTAGACCTCTAAGAACTGGACTTCCACCACCTTGTTGAGATTTTTGTACAAATATATTTCCACTACCAGAAAGCATTTCGGCTGTTGATTGATAATTCCCGAATTCAATTTCTTTTTGCGTAATTGTTTCTATTTCTTGCGAACTATATCTTTTTGATTTTAAATATCGTTGAGATTCTAACTTTATCTCGTCTATTTTTTTAGTATGTTTTGGATTTTCTACTTCTTGCGAAAGCATAGAAATAGTTGCCAACATGGTGGCTATAATAAATATTTTTTTCATAGTAATAAATTTTACACTTAGTATTTTTCTGTTCTTAGACAGCAAATTTTGTTTCATCTTAATAGCATATTTGCTAAGATAAGTTCAAAAAACTAACATGGTGGTTTGTATATACTATAATAAAGATTTTTGTATCTATTTATTTTTATTTTATCAAAAATGTTGGTATTCGGTTTTAAAAAAGAATTTGATTGTATTTGATAAACGGAACATAGCACTACCTTGAATTTATCTAGTTCTGTTCTGTGCTTGTTGTGTGGGAATTTTGTTTTAGTAAATAAGAAGGTGAGTGTTACACGAATTTTGCTTTCATCTGTATCTTTAATAAGCTTTGTTATAACAATATTTTGTAGTATTTTGTAGGAAACAATATCGTAATAATTTTTTTTAATTTTAATTTCCTTTTTATTAGGAAAATTATTCCATTCTTTGAGAGAAAATATTTTAGTTGTTGCTAAGTGCTTTTTTAAAATTTGCTTTTCATAACGTGCTTCTTGAAACCTATCAATTAAACTTCCAGAATACAAAAAGCAGATAGCCAATATGTACAATAAACTAATACTTATACCAATACTTTTTTTAGGACTAATAAACACACTTGCTATATTTGTAATAGCCTAAAATAGCATCAAAAATTATGCCATGTATTTTTATAGAAAAAGGAAAAACGATCACTAAGATCGTTTTTCCTTTTTCTTCTTATCACTATTCATTAAGAAAATAACAGCTCCAACCAATCCGAGAATTACAAGCGAAAAAACTCCAATCATTATAAAAGCTCCGTTTCCCCATGAATATAAAGGTAAAATTAAGTTTGCCATGGCATTTTGTTTTAAAGAATTATAAAACAAATATACTTATAAATATTCTCAAATTTTATGATATATGTCATATTCAAAATAATAAGTGGTACTATCGTTTAATAATTTAAAAAATAGCACCACCCTTAGAACTTTTTACTTTACGACATTAAAGATTTCGACTTACTAGTATAAAAATATACTATTATTCTGCTAGTCTTTTTGCTTTTCTTTCTTTGTAGGCTTCCCATAAAGCACCGCCAACCCAATAGTTAACAAACCCAACCAAAAAGAATAACAACCAAAAACCCATTGTTAATATTGTTAAAAATAGTATAAACCCTAAATATTGTTGAAATTCAAACATAGCTACATAAATTAGTAATTATATAACAAAGATACAGTTAAAAAATAGGATAACAAAAAAATAATTGATTTATTTTTTCTGACAACGAAAATATTAAGTAATTTTGGAAAGTATATTTTTACAATCAAAAAAAACAAAATTGACATGGAATTTAGAACAGAAAAAGACACCATGGGAACAGTACAAGTTTCCGCAGATAAATATTGGGGAGCACAAACCGAACGCTCTCGAAATAATTTTAAAATAGGGCCAAGTGCCTCTATGCCTAAAGAAATTATAGAAGGATTTGCCTACTTAAAAAAAGCAGCTGCTTATGCTAATCATGAGCTAGGAGTACTTCCAGAAAACAAAAAAACTGCAATATCTCAAGTATGTGACGAGATTCTAGATGGTAAATTAGATTCCGAATTTCCTTTAGTAATTTGGCAAACAGGCTCTGGAACACAAAGTAACATGAACGTAAATGAGGTAATTGCCAATAGAGCACAAGTATTGGCAAACTTGCAAATAGGAATTGACGAGCCATTTATTAAAGCAAATGATGATGTAAACAAATCTCAATCTTCTAACGATACTTTTCCTACAGGAATGCACATTGCTGCCTATAAAGCAGTAATAGAAGTTACCATTCCAGGTATAAAGAAGTTACGAGATACCTTACACACAAAAGCTAAGGAATTTAAAAATGTAGTCAAAATAGGACGCACACACCTTATGGACGCAACGCCACTTACACTAGGGCAAGAAATATCAGGTTATGTAGCACAATTAGATCATGGACTTAAAGCACTAGAAAATACCTTGCCACATTTATCCGAGCTTGCATTAGGAGGAACAGCAGTAGGAACAGGACTTAACACACCAAAAGGATATGATGTAATTGTAGCAAGATACATAGCAAAATTTACTAATTTGCCATTCATAACAGCCCTAAACAAATTTGAAGCATTAGCCGCACATGACGCAATTGTAGAGACTCACGGTGCCTTAAAGCAACTAGCAGTATCTTTAAACAAAATTGCAAATGATATTCGATTATTAGCCTCAGGCCCACGTTCTGGAATAGGAGAAATACATATTCCAGAAAATGAACCAGGCTCCTCAATAATGCCAGGAAAAGTAAATCCAACACAAAGTGAAGCACTGACAATGGTTTGTGCTCAAGTAATGGGAAATGATGTAACCATCTCCATCGGAGGCATGCAAGGTCATTATGAACTAAATGTATATAAGCCACTTATGGCAGCTAATTTTTTGCAATCAGCACGGTTGTTAGGAGATGCCTGTATGTCGTTTGAAGAGCATTGTGCAAGAGGAATAGAGCCAAACTATAAAAGAATAGAAGAATTAGTCCAAAATTCTTTGATGTTAGTAACAGCACTAAACACTAAAATAGGTTATTATAAAGCAGCTGAAATTGCACAAACAGCCCACAAAAATGGAACTACCCTGAAAGAAGAAGCTATACGGTTAGGATATGTAACAGCAATCGATTTTGATGAATGGGTAAAACCAGAAGAAATGGTAGGAAATATCCATTAAAAGAAATATTTTTTTATTAATTTGGGCGTGCCCCTCCGTAAATTATGGGTTGGGCTTTACGTTCTGGCTTTTTTAATTTGGCGATTTTTTCGCCAAATTAAAAAGAGCTTCTCTGCACCCAAGCCTGACGAAGGAAGAGCGAGCGGACAAAATAATTTTTTACGCAAATAGGACCTTCATTTAATGAATTATTGAATTGTGCCATTTTTTTCAAAAAGACACATCGATGCTACTCCATAAAATTTTTAATAAATTCTCGGGTTTCCTCCACCGAGTTAGAACTTAAAAATTTTATATAGGCACTTCCAATAATTGCTCCTTTTTGGTAAGTAGTGGCTTGCATAAAAGTAGTTTTATCTGAAATTCCAAAACCTATAATTTGAGGATTTCTTAAATCCATTTTTGCAATACGTTCAAAATAGGTTGTTTGTTCTTCTCCAAAACCTACCTGATTTCCAGTTACTGATGCAGAAGAAACCATATAAATAAAACTGTTAGAAAGTGCGTCTATTTCTTCTATGCGACTTGTGGAGGTTTGCGGTGTAATAAGAAAAATATTTTTTAAATTGTGTTTTTCGAAAATTTCTTGGTATTCGTTTTTATAAATTTCTAATGGTAAGTCAGGAATTATCAAGCCATCTATTCCTATTTCGGCACATTTTTCACAAAATAATTCGACTCCATATTGCATAATTGGGTTAAAATATCCCATAATTAACAACGGAATTGTAATAATATCTCTGCAATCTTTTAGTTGTTCAAAAAGTAATTTAGTTGTCATTCCGTTTTTTAATGCTTTTGTAGAACTAGCTTGAATGGTTGGTCCATCTGCTAATGGATCGCTAAACGGAAGTCCAATTTCTATCATATCTACACCACTTTTTTGTAATTCTAACAAAATGCTTTTGGTGTCATTTAATTCTGGAAATCCTGCGGTAAAATAAATAGAAAGTATTTTTTTGTTTTCTTCTAATTTTTTGTTTATTCGGTTCATTTATAAGTATTTTTAGAATGAAAGTATTAGTATTTAAAGTATTTTATGTAGGTATCTAAATCTTTATCGCCTCTTCCAGATAAATTAATTACTACGATATTTTCTTTACCAAATTTTTTGTGATTTAGAACGGCAAGTGCGTGAGCAGATTCTATTGCAGGAATTATCCCTTCTGTTTGTGATAGGTTAATTCCTGCTTGCATTGCATCAGCATCTGTAATTGCTACAAATTCGGCACGCTTGGTTTCAAATAAATGTGAATGTAATGGGCCAACTCCTGGATAATCTAAACCTGCTGAAATGGAATACGGTTCTGTTATTTGTCCGTCTTCGCTTTGCATCAATAGTGTTTTGCTTCCATGAATTACCCCAATTTTACCCAAAACTGATGTTGCGGCACTTTCGCCAGAATCTATGCCATGACCTGCTGCTTCTACAGCAATAAGTTTTACATCAGGATTGTCTAAAAAATGATAAAAAGCACCAGCAGCATTGCTTCCTCCGCCTACACAAGCAATCACATAATCTGGATTTTCTCTGTTTTCTATTTCTTGTAATTGTTGTTTTATTTCTTGCGAAATGATACTTTGAAATTTTGCCACCATGTCTGGATATGGATGCGGTCCAACCACTGAGCCTATGATATAATAAGTGTCTGTTGGGTTATTTATCCAATCTCTAATTGCTTCGTTAGTAGCATCTTTTAGTGTTTTAGAGCCTGATTTTGCTGGGCGTACTTCTGCTCCAAGCATTTTCATACGAGCTACATTTGGTGCTTGTCTTTTTATATCCACCTCACCCATATACACAATGCACTCTAATCCCATTAATGCACATACTGTTGCGGTTGCCACTCCGTGTTGTCCTGCTCCAGTTTCTGCAATTATTCTTGTTTTCCCTAGTCGTTTTGCTACTAAGATTTGTCCAATGGTATTATTTATTTTATGAGCACCAGTGTGGCATAAATCTTCTCTTTTTAAATAAATTTTGGTTTGGTATTTTTCAGACAATCGTTTGGCAAAATAAAGTGGTGTAGGTCTGCCAACATAGTTTTGTAAAAGTTGATTAAATTCTTGCTGAAAATCTTTTTGTGCAATAATTGTAAGATACTTTTGACGTAATTCTTCTACGTTTGGATATAGCATTTCAGGGATAAAGGCTCCACCAAAATTGCCATAAAATCCATTTTCGGATACTTGATACATATATTTTGAATTTAATTTTTTAATGAATTTACTTATTGAATCTTTGTTTTTTAAGGCAGGTTCTATTTCAAATTTACTATTAATGTCTATTGCAAAAGGTTTTGTTTTTAAATTTTGGATAGCTTCTACTTCGTTTATACTTATTCCTCCACTCAAAAAATAGGGTTTTTGGGAAGTATATTTTTCTAAAATGCTCCAATCAAACAATTTTCCGTTGCCTCCATGATTTGTTCCTTTTGTATCAAATAAAAAGTAATCGCAGGTGGTTTCGTATTCTTTCAAAATGTTAAAATTGAAAGTGGAATCTATAGCAAATGCTTTTATTATTTTGTAATTTTCTTGTAATTTTTTACAATATTCTGGCGTTTCTGTACCATGCAATTGCAAATAGTTTAAATGATGTTTTTTTGCTATTTCTAGTACGTTTTCAGGGTTTTCATCTACAAAAATGCCCACTTTTTGAATAGATTTGGATATGTTAGGAATGCTTCCATCAAAATAGCGTAGGGATTTTTTATAAAAAATAAATCCTAAAAAATCTGGTTGCAATGCCGCTACTTCCTGAATATTATCAGAAAATTTCATGCCACATATTTTAATTTTCATCTGTTTATAATATTTGTTTTTTATTGGAAGATGAAATGCCCATAATCATCTTCTTGTGTGTTGGAATAGTTCCGTCATGGGCGTTTCATATTATATGTTTTTTATAAAATTTAAGGCACTTTTTCCTGGATTTTCTGTTCGCATAAAATTTTCACCAATTAAAAAGCCTTTAAATCCATGTGTTTTTAAAAGTTTTATATCGTCCACGGTATAAATTCCACTTTCTGATATTTTAAAAAAATCTGTTGGTATTTTTTCCGATAGTTGCATGCTTGTTTCTAAACTTACTTCAAAGGTTTTTAAATTTCGGTTATTCACACCAATCATATCCAAACTTGGCATAATTGATTGGTCTAATTCTTCTTGATTGTGAATTTCTAAAAGCACTTCAAGTTCTAACTTTTTGGCAAATATGGATAAATTTTTTATTTGATTTTTGCTTAAAACTGCTGCAATCAAAAGAATTACATCTGCTCCATACGCTTTCGCTTCTAACAATTGGTATTCGTCTATTATAAATTCTTTTCTTAACAAAGGAGTTTTAACGGTTGCACGTGCCAGAATTAAATCGTCTAGGCTACCTCCAAAATATCTGCTATCTGTTAGCACCGAAATACCAGAAACTGCTGCGTCTTCATAGCCTTTTACTATTTCTTGTACAGATAGTTGGTGGTTTATTTCCCCTTTTGATGGAGAGCGTCTTTTGTGTTCTGCAATTATTCCGTTGTTGCTGTTTTTTAAATTGTGCGTTAAGGAATATGTTTTTCTATTAAATAAAACAGAATTTTCTAATTGTGATGCAGAAATTAAGCTCTTTTTTAACGCTACTTCGTGCTGTTTATTTGCTATTATTTTTTCTAATATATTCATTTTTTTAAGGAATTATATTTTTTAGAATGTTAAATTTTTGTTTTGCTTTGCCAGATTCCAAACTTTCTATGGCTTGTTCAAAAGCATTTTGTGTTGAACAATTTTTAACGGTTTGAATTGCCATTGCTGCGTTTGCACATACCACATTTTTTTGAGCCAATGTTCCTTTGTTGTCTAAAACAGCACTAAATATTTTGGTAGATTCTTTTGCGTTTTTGCCTCCGGTAATTTCGTTCGGATCTATTTTTTGTACTCCAAAATCAGATGGTTTTATAATGCTTTCTACTTTATTGCTTATTATTTTTGCGTTGCTTGTTAGCGATATTTCGTCATATCCGTCAAAACTATGTAAAATGGTATAATTTATGGCTGTATCTTGGTACAAATAGGCATATATTCTGGCAAGTTCTAAGTTAAAAACACCTACCACTTGATTTTTTGTAAAACTAGGATTTACCATTGGCCCAAGCATATTAAAAAAAGTTTTTACGCCTAATTCCTTTCGGATTGGTGCCACATTTTTCATTGCTGGATGAAATAATGGAGCGTGAAGAATGCAAATTCCTGCTTTTTCTATGCATTTTTGCAAATATTCTTGGTTGTTGCTAAAAGAGATTCCTAAATTTTCCAACACATTACTTGAACCAGAAATAGAAGAAACGCCATAGTTACCGTGTTTTGCTACCATTACATCTGCTCCAGCGGTTACAAAAGAAGCAAGTGTCGAAATGTTAAAAGTATCTAAACCATCGCCACCTGTTCCACATAAATCGACAGCATTATGTGCAGATAAATCTATTTTTATGCATAAGTCTAGTAGTGCTTCTCTAAATCCTGAAAGTTCTTGAATGGTAATATTTCGCATCATAAAAACGGTTAAAAAGCTTGCAATTTGGCTAGAATTATATGCTCCGTTTGATATGTTGGTTAAAATATTTTTAGACTCCTCTTTGGAAAGTGTTTCTTGATTTAGTAATCTATTTAGTATTGCTTTCATTTACTGTTGTCTTTTCGAGTTTTTTTGTGCGTTTAGTTGTTTAACCAATTTTCTAATATTTTTTTTCCGTTTGGAGTTAAGATGCTTTCTGGGTGAAATTGTACTCCACAAACATTGTAATTTTTATGGCGAATGGACATTATTTGCCCATTTTCATCTACCGAAGTGATAGCCAATTCTGTTGGGAAGTTATAATTGTCTATAACCCAAGAATGGTATCTGCCCACTTCTATTTCAGGTTCTAAATCTTGAAAGATTGGTTCTGTTTGTTCTGTAATTTTAATTTTGGTTGCTATTCCGTGGTACACTTGTTCTAGGTTGGTTAGTTTTGCTCCAAATACTTCTCCTATTGCTTGTTGTCCTAGGCAGACTCCAAATATTGCTTTTGTTTGATAGTATTCTTTAATCACGTCTTTTAGCAGTCCTGCTTCGTCTGGTATTCCTGGACCTGGGGAAAGTACAATTTTATCGAATGGTTCTAATTCAGAAAGTTCAAACTCATCGTTTCTGAAAACGGTTACTGTGCAGTTTAAATCTTGTAAGTAATGCACTAAATTGTAAGTAAAGCTATCGTAATTGTCTATTATTGCTATTTTCATGGTTATTATTTGTTATTAGTGGTTTTTTTGCGTTAGGGATTGTAGCGGTAGCCCACAGCCCGACGAAGGAGGTGCGAGGACTACAAGCGTAAAGCCCGACCCACTTTTTTGTGGGAAACGCCCAAATGGTTATTTTTATATTTTTTCTGCCATTTCTAGTGCTTTGTTTAGTGCTGCGAGCTTGTTATATACTTCTTGGGTTTCGTTGTCTGGGTCAGAACTGGCTACAATTCCGGCTCCTGCTTGGAAATTTAGTTCGTAATTTTTGCTTAAAAAAGACCGAATCATGATTGCGTGATTAAAATTTCCTTCAAAATCCATAAACCCAATGGCTCCTCCGTAAAAGCTTCTGTTGGTTTTTTCGATGTTTTCTATTAATTCTAATGCTTTGTGTTTTGGAGCTCCTGTTAGTGTTCCTGCTGGAAATGTGTCTGCAACTACTTGCATTGCTTTTGCTTTTGGGTGCAGTATGGCACTTACTTTGGATACTAGGTGTATTACGTGGGAAAAAAATTGAATTTCTCTGTATTTTTCGACTTTTACACTATGTCCGTTTCGGCTTAAATCGTTTCGTGCTAAATCGACTAACATGATGTGTTCGCTGTTTTCTTTTGGGTCTAAGGCTAATTTTTTTGCTAGTTCTGCATCGTTTTCATCATTTCCTGTTCTTCTAAATGTTCCTGCAATTGGGTGTATTTCGGCTTTTTTGTTTTTTATTACTAATTGTGCTTCTGGTGAAGATCCCATAATTTTGAAATCTCCGTAGTCAAAATAAAACAAATATGGCGACGGATTTATGCTGCGTAAGGCTCTATACACATTGAATTCGTCACCTTTAAATTTTTGGATAAATTTTCTAGAAAGTACTAGTTGAAATACGTTTCCTCGTTGGCAATGTTTTTTTGCTAAGACTACATTTTCACGAAAGTCGCTGTCTGTTAAATTAGAGGTTATCGATTCTATTTTTGTAAAGGTATAAGAAGCGAAATTTTTGTTTTGAATTAATTTCTCTATTTCCGTAATATTGTTTTTGTTGTCTGTAGAATGGCAAAATATATAGGCTTCATTTTTAAAATGGTTGATGGCAATGATGTTTTGATATATTGCATAAAAAACATCTGGTATTGCATTGGCATTTTCTTTTTTAGAGATGTTTATTTTTTCAAAATAACGCACTGCATCATACGATATGAATCCGAAAAGTCCATTTGTAATGAATTTAAAGCCTTGATTATCAGGTTCAAATTGATGTACAAATTCCTGAATATTTTCAATAACAGATACGCTTTTGGTTATATCGCTTTTGGTTATTTCTCCAGAAGGGAATGTTTTTGTTATTTGCTCGTTTTCTATTTTTATAGATGCAATTGGGTTGCAACAAATGTAGGAAAAGCTATTTTCGTTGCCATGATAATCGCTACTTTCCAACAAAAGACTATTGGGGTATTTATCTCTTAGTTTTAAATAAATACTTACAGGTGTGATGGTATCTGATAGAATTTGTTTGTAGTGCGTATGTAATTTAATTTTCTGCATCATAATGAATTTTTTTTAATAAAAAAAAGGCTTGTCGTGATTGACAAGCCTTTGTATATGGTTATTTTATTTACACATAAGAGGTTTTGCTCACGACGTTTGACGTAAGTTGCTCCACCACCAATTTGTATTTAAAAATCTTTTCATTGTATTTTTAATAATGACAAATGTATTACTATTTTTTTTAAACTGCAAATAAAAAAATATTTTTTGCTTAATATTTAAGTTTTACGACTAATTCAAAATTATCTTCTATTGTTTTGTCTCCTAAATTCTCGAAAAAGTTTCCAGAATTAAATTTAATATCATATTTTGTTCTGTCTATGATAAGTTTTGTGGCAGCAGTATTTTTAGTAATTACTATATCAAAAGTTATTGGTTTTGTAATTCCTTTAATGGTTAAATCTGCCGTTACAACATACGTGTTTTTGGATTTTGTTCCAATGCTTTTAAGAGCTAAACTTGCTGTTGGAAATTTTTCTACACCAAAAAAATCATCTGCTTTTAAATGGTTGTCTAAATCTGTTTTATATTCTCCGGATAAATCGGTAGCACTTATTGTATTCATATTCATTACAAAATTCCCTCCAACTAGTTTTTTGTTGTTAAATACTAAATCGCCACTTTTTAAATCGATGGTTCCAGTGTGTTTTCCTGTAACCTTTTTTCCAGTCCAAATAATTTTGCTTTCAGTTGTGTTTACTTTTTTGGTGTTTTGAGCATTTGTTGTGAAACTTCCTGCTAGGATTGTAATTGCTGCAATCCATAATTTTAAATTTTTCATAATTTGTTTTTTTTAAATGGTTATAAATAGTTCTTCTTTAGATTTCCTTACTTTTTGATAATGTTGGGTTTCATCATTTTCATGACGATATCCTAAGGTTGCAAGTAAAGTAGCATTTAGGTTTTGTTTGTCTAAATCTAGAATATTGTTTACTTTTTCGGGTAAAAAACCTTCCATAGGTGTTACATCAATTTTTAACTCGGCTGCAATATTTATTAAGTTTCCAAGTGCTAGATAGGTTTGTTTTGCTGTCCAATTATTTTTTTCGGTGATGGACAATTCTCCAATTTTTGATTTTATAAATTCTAAATATCCTGCTATATTTTCTCTAGGAATGTTTCTGGTTTCTATAACATTTTTGCCATATATATCTATTTCTGCATCGCCAAAATTCAATTTGTTTGCAAAAACTAAAAGATGCGAAGCTTCCGTAATTTGTGATTGTCCCCAAGCATGCGGTTTTATTTGTTCTCTAACATCGTTGTTTTCTACAATAATTACCTTGTATGGTTGCAATCCGTAAGACGAAGTGCTTAATCTGATGCCTTCTTTTAAAAGTTCTAAATCTTCGGGATTTATTTTTTTGTTTGTATCAAATTTCTTCGTGGCATATCTCCAATTTTGATGTTCTATAAATTTTGGCATACATATCATATTTATTATACAAATGTATATTTAAGTATTGGTATTTAGGCATAAACTTATTCTAATTTTTTGTTAATTTTAATGTATTTTTAATATTTTTGCATCTTAGAATTAAAAGTATGAATATTACACAAGACGTTTGGTGGGAAAAGGCTCAGTCTATAAAAAATGCTATTATTGTAGATGTTAGAACGCCAGAGGAGTATGAAGATGGTAAGATTCCTGGAGCTTTAAATATTGATTTTTACAAAGGGCAAGGCTTTATTTACCTTATAGATGCGTTAGATAAAGAAAACACTATTTTTGTTTATTGTCGTTCTGGATCTAGAAGTTCGCAAGCATGCCAATTGATGAATAAATTAGGTTTTAAAACTGTTTATAACTTAAATGGAGGTTTAATAGAATGGAATGGGCCAATTGTATAGAATTGCAAAATTTTAATTTCCAGACTCTCTTTTTAGTTTATTTTTATCGGTAATAATTATTTTTTTGTTCTGTAATTCGATAATTCCAGCTTTGTTAAAATCAGACAAAATTCGGATACAACTTTCGGTTGCGGTACCTATCATGCTAGCAAGTTCTTCGCGTGTTAGTTGTATTTTTAGACTTTTATCTGGATTTATTCCAAAAGTATTTTCTAGGTATAATAAAACTTCTGCTAGGCGTTGTTTTACCGTTTTTTGTGCTAAAGACACCATATAGTCGTCTGCTTCTTTTAAATCTCCACAAATATTTTTCATTACATTCATAGAGAATTGATTGTTTTGATTAAAAAAACCTATTATTTCAGCTTTTGGAATAAAGCACACTTGCATATCTTCTAATGCCACCGCACTTAAATTTGCTGGTTCGTCGCTTATCATGGAGCGTTGTCCTAGCAAATCACCAGTTTTTACTAATTTTACAATTTGATCTTTCCCATTTGCACTTAGCTTGGTTAGTTTGCATACTCCTTCTTTTACGCAATAAATACCATTGGTAACTTCTCCTTCTTCAAAAAGAAGCTCTCCTTTTTTTATCGTGTGAGAAGTTTTGCATGTTGTCATGGTAACGAGTTCTTCTTTAGTTAAAACTTTTAAAGCACTAAATTGTCTAACAATGCATTGGTTACAATTGCTCATGATAATAAGATTTAAAATGTAAATATATTCTAAAATATTGACAAATATCATATAATTATTTCTATTTTTGTGTGACCTTTGTTACTTAATTTACGAGTTAGATTTATGAGTGTTGAAAAATGTTATCATTGTGGTCTTGATGTAGCCTTGGAAGATGCCATTTATTTTGACGAAAAAGTATTTTGTTGTAATGGTTGTAAAACTGTTTATGAGATATTTAGCCAAAATGATCTAACCTGTTATTATGATTTTCAAACAGCACCAGGTACCACTCCACAGGATATTAAAGGGAAGTACGATTTTTTAGACAATGCTGAAATTACAGACAAATTATTAGAATTTAAAGACGATAATTTATGTATTATTACCTTTTATATCCCGCATATTCATTGTAGTTCTTGTATTTGGATTTTAGAAAATTTGCAACAATTACAGTCAGGAATACATTCTTCTATTGTTAATTTTCCCGAAAAAAAAGTCCGCATTACCTATAATCCAACACTTTCAAACTTAAAAAAAATAGTGTATCTACTTAGCTCTATTGGCTATGAACCATACATATCTTTAGACGATTATAGTCAAAAAGAAACCACTATCGATAGAAGTTTAATTTACAAACTAGGAGTTGCTTTTTTTTGTTTTGGGAATATTATGTTACTTTCTTTTCCAGAATATTTTGAAGTAAATGAGTTTTGGATTAACCAATATCGTGTTTTTTTTAGATGGTTAATATTTGTACTTTCTCTACCAGCATTTTTGTATTCTGCCAGCGATTATTATATCTCCGCTTACAAAAGTATCAAATCTGGTATTTTAAATATTGATATTCCAATTGCTTTAGGTATTGTTGTCATGTTTGTCCGAAGCACCATAGACATAAGTTTTAATTACGGTCAAGGATTTTTTGATAGCATGACTGGACTTATCTTTTTTATGCTTTTAGGAAAATTATTTCAAACCAAAACGTATAGTTTTTTATCCTTTGAAAGAGATTATAAATCATATTTTCCAATTGCCGTTACTAAAATAGATTTTGAAGGAAACGAAGTGCCAATTCAGGTTTATGATATTCAAAAAGGCGACAGATTGTTAATTAGAAATCAAGAACTAGTCCCTGTAGATGGTATTTTAATTTCAAATAATGCTTCTATTGACTATAGTTTTGTAACTGGTGAAGCAGTTCCAGTTGCAAAAGAGTCGGGCGAAAAAATTTATGCAGGAGGAAAACAATTAGGAAAAGTAATAGAAATGGAAGTGCTTTTTTCTGTATCACAAAGTTATCTTACACAACTTTGGAGCAATGATGTTTTTCAGAAAAAGGTGACCCAAAAACACAAATCTATAACAGATAAGGTTAGTCGTTATTTTACGCCAGTTTTATTAATTGTCGCTTTTTTATCCTTAACAATATGGTTATTTATAAATGTTTCCACCGCATTTAACGTATTCACGGCTGTACTAATAGTTGCTTGCCCTTGTGCATTAGCACTTACTGCTCCTTTCACTTTTGGGAATATATTGCGAATTATGGGGAATCGCAAATTTTATCTAAAAAACGCATTGGTAATAGAACAATTAGCCAAAGTAAATACCATAGTTTTTGATAAAACAGGTACAATTACCACCCATAAAAAAGCGACAATTATACAAGATGGAAATTTTAGCGATTTGCAACTACAAATTATAAAAAGTATTCTTAGAGGATCAAACCATCCATTAAGCAGACGCTTGTATGACTTTTTACCAGCGTCTAACAACTTAGTAATCACAAATTTTGAAGAGATTATAGGAAAAGGAATACAAGGCAATTATGAGAGTAATTTTATAAAAATAGGTTCTTTAGGTTTCTTAAATTTACCAGAAGAATTAAACACAAATCATCAAAAAACAACTGTAAATATTAGTATTAACGAACAATATATAGGGCAATTTATATTCCAAAATCAATATCGTGATGGATTAAAAGAATTATTTGCTAAATTAAACAAAAATTATTCTATCAAAATTTTGTCTGGAGATAATGATGGAGAACTGCAATCTTTAGAAAAAATAGTACCCTCAGGAACAGAATTAATTTTTAATCAAACCCCTGAAAATAAGTTAGAATATATAAAAAATTTGCAGCAAAAAGGTAAAAATGTCTTAATGATTGGAGATGGTCTAAACGATGCAGGAGCATTGGCACAAAGTGATGTAGGGATTTCCATATCTGAAAATGTTAATGTGTTTTCTCCTGCTTGCGACGGAATTCTAGATGCTTCGCAGTTTCAAAAAATAGAATTTTTCTTAAAATTCTCCAAAAATGGTATCAAAACAATTTATATGAGTTTTGTGCTTTCTATCTTGTATAATGTTATAGGATTAAGCTTTGCAATAACTGGAAATTTGCAACCTATTGTAGCGGCAATTATAATGCCTATTAGTAGTATTACAATAGTAATCTTTGTAACACTTGTTAGTAATTATTTTGCTAAAATGGGAGAAAGAGAAAATAAAACATAATATGATAAATGTCATAGTATGCAAACAAGAATAATAATAATTTTGTTCCTATAAATTTAAGAAATTATGAGTGTTATTTATATATTAATTACAGTAAGTATCTGTATTGCAGTCTTTTTTTTAATAAGCTTTTTAAGAGCCGTTAAAACAGGGCAGTATGACGATGATTATACTCCTTCGGTACGAATGCTTTTTGATGATGAAATAGTAAAAAAAGATGCTGTATTTCTTAAAGATATAGAAGAAACAAAAATAGTAACAACCAAAACGATTAACAATCAAATCAATTAATTTTATGGAGAAAGAACAATTTTATTACGATGACAAAATTGTAAGAAACTTTATTTACGCAACCATTGCATTTGGAGTTATAGGAATGTCTGTAGGTTTGCTGGTAGCTTTCTTATATTTATTTCCACAACTCACAGATGGAATTCCATGGTTAAGTTACGGCAGATTAAGACCTTTGCATACAAATGCAGTTATTTTTGCATTTGTAGGTAATGGAGTTTTTGCAGGAGCTTATTATTCCTTACAACGTTTGCTAAAAACCAGAATGTATAGCGATTTTTTAAGTAAGCTAAACTTTTGGGGATGGCAATTAATTATTTTAGGGGCAGCAATATCATTGCCTTTAGGATATACCTCTTCTAAAGAATATGCGGAGCTAGAGTGGCCTTTTGATATAGCCATTGCTATTGTGTGGGTTGCATTTGGAGTGAATATGTTTGGTACAATTGTTAAAAGACGTGAACGCCACATTTATGTAGCAATTTGGTTTTATATAGCTACTTTTGTTGCTATTGCTTTGTTGCATATTTTTAATAATTTAGAAATACCTATTTCATTTACTTCAATGAAAAGTTATTCTGTATATGCAGGAGTTCAAGACGCTTTAGTGCAGTGGTGGTACGGACATAACGCAGTGGCATTTTTCTTAACCACACCAATTCTTGGTTTAATGTATTATTATGTGCCAAAAGCAGCAAACAGACCTGTTTATTCTTACAGATTATCTATAATTCACTTTTGGTCTTTGATATTTATTTACATTTGGGCTGGACCTCACCATTTATTGTATTCTGCATTACCAGATTGGGCTCAAAATTTAGGGGTTGTATTCTCAATAATGCTTTTAGCACCTTCTTGGGGTGGTATGATTAATGGGTTATTAACTTTAAGAGGAGTTTGGGACAAAGTTAGAACAGATGCGATATTAAAATTTTATGTGGTAGCAATTACTGGTTATGGAATGTCCACTTTTGAAGGGCCAATGCTATCGCTTAAAAATGTAAATGCAATTGCACACTTTACCGATTGGATTGTTGCACACGTACATGTAGGAACACTTGCTTGGAATGGCTTTATGGTATTTGGTATGATATATTGGTTAGTACCAAGATTAACTAAAACCACATTATATTCTGAAAAATTAGCAAATGTTCACTTTTGGGTAGGTACTTTAGGTATTATTCTATATACACTTCCTATGTATGTAGCCGGTTTTGTTCAAGCTCAAATGTGGAAGCAATTTAATCCTGATGGGACTTTAGTTTATGGTAACTTTTTAGAAACAGTTACTCAAATTATGCCTATGTATGCAATACGTTCTGTAGGAGGAACATTGTATTTAACAGGATTATTTATACTTGTTTACAATATTATAATGACTTTTAGACAAGGTTCCAAAGTTGAAAATGAATTAGCTGCCTTTCCACCACTTAAAACTATTAGTTCTAATCAATTAAAAGGAGAAGGTTGGCATGCTTGGTTGGAAAGAAAGCCAGTACAATTTTTCATACTAACAACCATCGCAGTTGCAGCAGGAGGAATTATTCAAATAGTACCAATGTTAGTGGTAAAATCTAATATTCCTACAATTTCTAGTGTAAAACCATACACTCCACTAGAATTAGAAGGACGAGATTTATACATTCGTGAAGGTTGTAACAACTGCCACTCTCAAATGATTCGTCCATTCCGTTCTGAAGTTGCAAGATATGGAGAATATTCAAAATCAGGTGAATACGTGTATGACCACCCATTTTTGTGGGGTTCAAAACGTACCGGTCCAGATTTGTTTAGAGTAGGAGGTAAGTATAACGATAACTGGCATTTTAACCACATGTGGGATCCTCGTAGCACTTCACCAGGTTCAATTATGCCACCATACAAATGGATGTTTGATAACAAAGCAATGGATTTTTCTAATATTATCAATAAAATGGAAACCATGGTAATTTTAGGAGTTCCGTACAGCAAAGAGGATATAGCTAATGCTAGAAAAAGTATCGATTTGCAGTCAGCTAAAATTGAAGAGAATTTAAAAAATGATCCAGATTTTGTAAAATCTTACGAACGTAGCAAAAAAATGGCACTTGCTAAAGGAGAAACTTTTGTTCCAATGAAAGATCGTGAAATTGTTGCTATAATTGCTTATCTACAAAGATTAGGTACCGATATTAAAGTTAAACAACCTGAAAAATAAATAGTATGTTAAAATTTATAAAACACAATTTTGATACCATTTCGGGAATTGAAATATATCAGATTATCTCGCTACTTATGTTTTTTGTATTCTTTATATTACTCTATTTTTGGGTTATAACCTACAAGAAAGAAACCATACACGAAATAAGTATTTTGCCACTAGAAGACAATAATTTAAATGACAATTAACTAAAAATATGAAAAAGTTTTTTCCAATATATGTAAGAATCCCGTTAATTTTCGGAATATTCTTCTTCGCTATTGAATATGTTTTAGACACGGGTAGTCAGCCTGCATTTATAAAATATCCAGTAGTTGCTTTAATATTAGTTTTATTTTTCTTTCTTCAAATTGCTATAGAACTAATATTTGGAGCTACCTATGCAATTTTAGACGCACTATTAACAGAAGAACAACGCAAGGAAAAAGAAAGACAAGCTAATTTACCATTCGCAGAAACAGAATTTTATCAAAAATGGATTAAAAAATTAACTCGCTCTGGAAAAATTGATGATGAGGATACTTTATTATTAGATCATGATTATGATGGTATTAAAGAGCTTGATAATGTGTTGCCACCATGGTGGGTAAATCTTTTTATTGCTTGTGTGATTTTTGCAGCAATCTATTTATTTCGTTTTGAGATTATGGGAGACGATAATCAAATTGTAGAGTTTGATAAAGAAATGGCAGAAGCAAAACTTGCTGTTGAAGAATATCAAAAAACAGCTCCAGATCAAATGAATAAAGAAAAAGTTACTTTATTAACAGATGCAAAAGATTTAGCAACTGGAAAAGAAATTTTTACCACAAATTGTGTTGCATGCCATCGTGCCGACTTGGGTGGAGCAATAGGTCCAAATTTAACGGACGATAAATGGATACTTGGTGGTGGTATTAAAAACGTGTTTAACACTCTTACAGAAGGTGGAAGACCAGGAAAAGGAATGGTGTCTTGGAAAGATATTCTTAAACCAACACAAATGCAGCAAGTGGCAAGTTATGTTTTAAGTATGCATGGCACGAACCCAAAAGATCCAAAGCCAGCAGAAGGAGATGTTTGGGTAGATGAGAATGCTCCTAAAAAAGAAACAGCATCTAAACCAAAAGATTCAACCAGCGTCGCTTTAAATTAAAAATATAAAACCTATAAAGCAATTGTTTTATAGGTTTTTTAAACAATAATAAAATGTCACATTTAGAAGAAGATGAAACTTTTAGAGATAGTATAGGTACTATTACGAAAGACGGAAAACGAAATTGGGTTTTTGCAAAAATACCAAAAGGAAAACTATACGAACGAAGAAAGTTGTTAAGCTATTTTTTGCTTGCTTTTTTATTTGCAGCTCCTTTTGTAAAAATAAATGGACAACAGTTTTTATTATTTAATATTTTAGAACGAAAATTCTCAATATTCGGATTGCCTTTTTGGCCACAAGACTTTCATTTAGTAGTAATTACTATGATTATTGGAGTTGTAGGCTTGGCATTATTTACTGTTGCTTTTGGACGAATTTTTTGTGGTTGGTTTTGTCCTCAAACCATTTTTATGGAAATGGTATTCCGACGGATAGAATTTTGGATAGATGGTGACAGAGGTGCCCAAATGCGATTAGCAAAGCAAGAATGGAACACCGAAAAGATACGAAAAAGAGTAACGAAATGGATAGTATTTTTTATTATATCATTTTTAATTGCAAATATATTTTTAGCTTATTTAATAGGTAGTGATAGTGTGTTAGACATGGTTAAAAAAGGACCGTTAAATAACATTAGTACTTTAATATCTTTATTAATATTTACTTCTATTTTTTATTTTATCTATACTTGGTTTAGAGAGCAAGTTTGTATTATTGCTTGTCCATATGGAAGAATGCAAGGTGTGTTGTTGGACAATAAATCTATCAATGTTGCTTACGACCATGTTCGTGGAGAAGGAGATAGTGGAAGGGCAAAATTCAAGAAAAATGAAGATAGAGCCTCTGCTGGAAAAGGAGATTGTATCGATTGTCGTCAGTGCGTAAATGTATGTCCTACAGGGATAGACATCAGAAACGGAACTCAATTAGAATGTACTAATTGTACTGCTTGTATAGACGAATGCGATTCTATTATGGAAAGCGTAAATATGCCAAAAGGATTGATACGTTATGCTAGTGAAGATGAAATTACAAAAAAAGAAAAATTTGTTTTTACTGCCAGAATGAAAGGTTATGCAACAGTTTTAACCATTTTGACTGGTTTGCTAATTGGCTTGTTATTTCTTCGTACAGATATTGAAGCAACCATACTTAGATTACCAGGACAATTATATGAACACAAAGGAAATAATATTAGTAATGTATTTACTTACAAAATTATTAACAAAACAATAGATAATTTTGATAATGTTCATTTCAAGTTAGCATCTCCAAAAGGAACTCTTAAGCTTGTAGGAAATCAAAATGTAAAAATTGTGAAAGACGGTATCTCACAAGGAACCTTATTTGTAGAAATAAATGAATTGTTACTAACCGGTGATAAAACAGACATTATTATCGAAATATATAACGGAAATTTATTGTTAGAAACAGTTAAAACTAATTTATTAGGGCCAAAAGAATTTTAATTAATTTTATGCACTATAAAATATGGTATCTTTATAAAAATATATTGTATTATAGTGCATTTTTAAATTTAATAATTTAACACTTTTTATTATGAAAATAAATTGGGGTACGGGTATTGCAATTGCAATAGGATTATTCATGGTTTTTATACTTTTTTTTGTTTATTTAGTGCAATCAGATGTGAAATATGATAACGAGATGGTCACAGAAGATTATTACAAAAAAGAAAGTGAACTTCAAGGACAAATTAATAAGGAGCAAAATGCAATCAACTTAACTAATAAAGTTCAAATTACAGATAGTTTAGATGTGGTTGCAATTCGTTTTCCTAAAAATTTTGAGGCAACAAAAATTACAGGAACTATTTTCATGTATAGACCATCTAACGAAAAATTAGATTACCAAATTCCACTAAAACTATCTAATTCCGTTTTTTTTATCCCTAAAAAAGAATTAGCAAAAGGGAGATGGGATATATCTATAGATTGGACTTATGAAAGAACCTCTTACTTAAATAAAAAGCAGCTTAATTTAAAATAAAATGCTTTATTCCGCTTTAATATTTGGATTAATTTCTAGTTTACATTGTATAGGTATGTGCGGGCCTATTGCATTAATGCTACCAGTAGATAGAAATAATCCTACAAAGCGAGCATTACAAATTGTTACATACCATATTGGCAGATTAACGGCATACGGTTCTTTAGGTTTGCTTTTTGGTTTGTTAGGAAAAGGTTTTTTCATGGCTGGTATGCAACAACAATTATCTATTATTGCAGGTGTGTTAATGATAGTTGTTATTGTAATTCCCGAAAAAATATTTGCCCATTATAATTTTTCTAGACCTGTTTATAAAATTATCTCTGCCATAAAAACCAGTTTGGGCAATCAGTTTAAAAATAGAAGTTACAAATCTTTTTTTACCATTGGGCTTTTAAACGGATATTTGCCATGTGGTATTGTTTATGTTGCTCTTTTTGGAGCAATTGCTATGGAGAATGAATGGCTTGGAGTTATCTATATGCTATTATTCGGTTTAGGAACGATTCCGTTAATGACTGGAATGGTTTATATATCAAAATTTTTAACTCTCCCTTTAAGAAATAAATTACAAAAAGTGATACCAATTGTTACAATTTTTATTGGATTTTTATTCATTATACGAGGTTTAGGACTAAATATTCCGTACCTTTCGCCTAGTAATTTGAGTTTATTTGTTCAAAGTACACCTAATTGCCACTAAATTAATTAAATACTAAATATAATATGGAAAGACACGATTTATTACATGAATTCCCAGAGTATCAAGAAAAAATTCATACTCTTAAAGTTTCAGATAACCATTTTAAAAAATTATTTGACGAATATCATGAAACAGAACATGAAGTAAACAGAATTAAATCTGGTGCTGAAAATACTACAGATGAAGTTCTACATGAGTTAAAAACAAAATTACTATTTCTAAAAGATGAAATTTTTGCTATGTTGCAAAAAAACTAATTTTTTAAATAATATTGTACTTAAAAGTCTCCAAAAATTAGAAATAATTGGAGACTTTTTTATTTTATATCGTCATAGAAAACAATTTATTCTCTGGCATGTTTCGTTTCATTCTTAAGTCAAAAGCCATGCATATATTTCGAACATAAGGTTTCCCTTTTTCGGTAACTGTTAGCTTATTTTCAGATACAAGTATTAATTTGTCTTCAATCATTTCTTGCAAAGAAATTAGTACTTCTGGTATTTCTGGAAAATAATTTTTGACATTGTCCCATGATGTTTCAAATTGGCACATTAAGTTTAAAATGTGTTTTCGTATTATCAAATCTTCCTTGTTAAGCCGATGTCCTTTAAAAACTGGCAATTCATCTTGATTTATTTTGTTGTAATAATCTTCAATATTTTTTTCGTTTTGGGCAAATCCGTACCAGCTATCACTTATAGACGATGCTCCTAAACCTATCATTAATTGAGTTTTAGAAGAAGTGTAGCCCATAAAATTTCTGTGCAAATTTCCATTTTTAAAAGAATAATACATACTATCTTTCTCCAAGGCAAAATGATCCATTCCTATTTCATGATATCCTATTTTTGACAATAATTTTTTCCCTGTTTCGTATAGCATTCTTTTTTCTCCATCTTTTGGCACGTCTTTGTCGTTAAAGCCACGTTGTCCTGTGCCTTTAATCCAAGGCACATGTGCATAACTATAAAAGGATAATCTATCAGGTGCTAAAGATTTTGTTTTTTCAATGGTATCTATGATATCTTTTTGCGTTTGAAATGGTAAACCAAAAATTAAATCGTGTGATATGGAAGTATAGCCAATTTCTTTTGCACAAAATGTTACCCTTGCAACATCATGAAAAGATTGTATTCTGTGAATGGCTGTTTGTACTTTTTGAGAGTAATCTTGCACACCATAGCTTACTCTTCTAAACCCTAAATTATATAGTGTAACCAAATGTTCTCTAGTGGTATTTGTTGGGTGTCCTTCAAAGCTAAATTCATGGTCAGGAGCTTTAATTGCAGTGCTTAAAATACCAGAAATTAAGCGATTTAAATTTGTGGAAGAAAAAAATGTGGGTGTGCCTCCACCAAGATGTATTTCTTTGATAATTGGTTTTGTTGGGAATAAACTGCAATACATTTTCCATTCTTTCAGCAAGGCTGTAATGTATGGATCTTCTACATTGTGTTGTTTGGTAATTCGTTTATGGCATCCACAAAAGGTACACAGACTTTCGCAAAAAGGCAAATGTATGTATAAACTTATTCCTTGTGTATTGTTACTTTCTTGAAAAGATTTTAGCAAACTATCTTTCCAATTTATAACAGAAAATGAAGTCTCTTCCCAATATGGAACTGTTGGATAGCTTGTATATCTAGGACCAGGGACATTATATTTTTGTATTAATGAATCTAGCATAGTTGTAGTTTTTAAAAACCAAAATTACAATTAAATGCTATGTTAGAAAATGATATTTGTCATATATTGCAAAAATAAGTGATAATTATCACACAGAAAAATTAAACAGAACGTTGTACTACTTCAAAAATATTTCCATCTTCACATTTTAGGGTTTTAGAAGGGAATTTTAATAATAAAGCATAGTCATGTGTTGCCATAAGTATGGTTTTTCCTTGGCTATTAATTTTTTTAAGTAACTCTAAAATTTCGCTACTAGTTTGTGGGTCTAAATTTCCAGTTGGTTCGTCTGCTAAAATTAAATCTGGGTCGTTAAGCAAGGCTCTTGCAATGGCTACACATTGTTGCTCTCCACCAGATAGTTGGTGTGGCATTTTGTTTATCATAGCAATCATTCCAACTTTTTGTAGTACTTCGTCTATTTTAGAATTTATTTCACGTATGTCTTTCCAGCCGGTTGCTTTTAATACAAAAAGTAAATTATCATAAACCGTTCTGTCGGATAATAATTTAAAATCTTGAAATACCATTCCTATTTTTCGTCTTAAATACGGAATATCTTTTTCTTTTAAACCATTTAAGTCATAATCAACAATTGTTGCTTCTCCTTCGGTTAGTGGTAAGTCTGCGTACAATGTTTTCATAAAACTACTTTTCCCAGAGCCTGTTTTCCCTATTAAATAGATAAATTCTCCGGAATTAACAGTTAAATTTATATCCGAAAGAATGGCATTTTTAGACTGGTAAATAGTAACATTGTGCAAAGAAATTATAGTATGTGACATAGTTTGTAAAATTTATTTCGTAAAAGTACTAAGTTTCTAATTCTTAATCAAAACTATTTTAATTATCTTCTATTTTTTACATACTAAACGATTTTTTTTATCGTTATTTATTAGAATAATTTAGTATTTTTGGATTATTAAAACTGAACTCATGCAAAAACAACTCTTGGTTATACTTGGCTTTTTTTTATGTAGCTTTTCAAACCTATTAGCACAGGAATCTATTATATACACCAATGAATCTGTGGCTTACAATAAGGCTTTGGCTTTGTACAATGACAAACAATACAAATCGGCACAGTTAATTTTTGATAAAATTAAAAATTCTAATAACCAGCAGTTATTAGCCGATGCAACGTATTATAGTGCCAATTGTGCTATACGGTTACAACAACCTAATGCAGACGAAAAAATGGAGCTTTTTATAAAAAATTTCCCTACAAATTCTAAGCAAAGTCAAGCATATTTAGAAGTTGCTACTTATTATTTTGAACAAGGAAATTACAAAAAAGCGTTAGAATGGTTTGATAAGGTTCAGGAATCTGGTTTAGCCGAAGACGAGCAAGCTAAATTTAATTTTTATAAAGGATACAGTCTTTTTAATTCAGGTAAAAAAAAGGAAGCAACCCAGTATTTTAACCAAGTTGTCAATTCACCCGAATTTGGTTCGCAGGCAAAGTATTATTTAGGATTTTTAGCATACCAAGAAGATGATTATAAAGAGGCTACAAAATACTTTGATCAAGTTTCTGGGGAAGAAAAATACAAAGATAAACTGTCCTATTTTCAGGCGGATATGAATTTTAAATTAGGGAAATTTGAAGACGCAATTGTATTAGGAAGACAAGCAATGGAAAAATCTAATGCTTTTGAGCAATCAGAACTTCATAAAATTATTGGCGAAAGCTATTTTAATTTGAAACAATATGATAAAGCAATACCATTTTTAAAAGAGTACAAAGGCAGAAACGGAAAGTGGTCTAATAATGATTATTACCAACTTGGCTATGCTTATTATCAACAACAAAATTATGAAAATGCCATTGCTCAATTTAATAAAATAATAACAGGAAACGATTTTGTAGCTCAAAACGCCTATTACCACTTAGGCGAAAGTTATTTAAAAACGAACTTGAAACCACAAGCTTTGAATGCTTTTAAGAATGCCTCGGAAATGAACTTTGAACCTAAAATTCAAGAAGATGCCACTTTAAACTATGCCAGATTAAGTTACGATATAGGAAATTCGTATCAAAGTATTCCAGAAATATTAGCTAATTTTATAGCAAAATATCCATCAAATCCATCTAAAAATGAAATTGAAAATTTACTAATAAATTCTTTTATTACCACTAAAAATTATAAAGAAGCTATTTCTTTACTAGAAAAAAATAAGTTTTCTGCTAATAAAGAGATGTATCAAAAAGTTACTTTCTATTACGGACTAGAGCAGTTTACAAACGGGAATTATCCAGAAGCACTTTCCTTGTTCAAAAAATCAATTGCAGAACAAAAATCCACTCTATTCTCTGCAAGAGCAACCTTTTGGGAAGCCGAAACTGAATATACTCTTGCTGATTTTGATCAGGCAATTATAACTTTCAAGCAATTTTTAAACTATCCAGATGCTAAAAATACTCCTGAATTTCCAGCAATTTATTATAATTTAGCATATTCTTATTTTAAATTAAAAGATTATGAGCAAGCCAAAACTTTTTTCAAAAAATTTATAGAAAACACCACTCATGACACTAAAAGACTTACCGATAGTTACCTACGATTAGGAGATACGCAATTTGTTACTTCACAGTATGAACAAGCAATTCAATCGTATGATAAGGCAATTTCCCTTAACAATATAGATGCAGATTATGCTGCTTTTCAACAAGGACTTTCTTATGGATTGATGGGGAAAAATGCTCAGAAAATTTCAAATTTCAATCAGTTTTTAAAAAAACACCATAATTCTCTCTACACTGACGATGTTCTTTTTGAGCTTGCGAATACCTACAACACAGAGAATAACACAAAAGAAGCTTTAGAAACGTATGCTAAAATTCTTACAAACTACAAAAGTGGAATATACAATGCAAAAGCCATCTTAAAGCAAGGATTAATTTATTACAATTCGGATAATTATGCAAAAGCATTAGAAAAATTCAAGCAAGTAGCAACTGATTATCCTAGTACCGAAGAAGCTCTAGAAGCAGTAAAAACCGCCCGATTAATATATGTAGATACTGGTAAAGTTGCAGAATATGCAATATGGGTTAAGTCTTTAAAATATATAAATATCACCGATGCAGAATTAGATAACGATAGTTGGGAAGCAGCCGAAAAACAATATTTACAAGGAAACACAAAAGCAGCAATTACAAATTTAAATAGCTATATTACTAATTTTCCGAATGGGAATACTATTTTAAAAGCTAATTTTTACTTAGCAGAAAGCTATTTTAAAGATTCTGTAAAAAGTGCAATACCGTATTATGAGTGGATTTTATCTACCCCAAAAAATGAATTTACAGAACAATCTCTTGCAAGATTAGCAAAAATATATTTGGAAGATAGTAACTATAAACAAGCAATCCCTGTTCTTTTAAGATTAGATGTAGAATCGGATTTTCCACAAAATAAAATATTTGCTCAGATAAATTTGATGAAGGCATATTATACCGAAAAAGAGTATGAAAAAACGATAATTTATGCTGAAAAAGTTTTAGAAAACCCTAAAATAGACGATAAAATTAAAAGTGATGCACAAATCATGATTGCACGTTCTGCAATGCAAACAAAGGAAGAGGATAAAGCAAAATTAGCCTACACAAAACTTCAAAAAATAGCCAAAGGAGAACTAGCTGCCGAGGCTTTGTATTATGAGGCTTATTTTAAAAATAAAGAAAATAAATACGAGGATTCTAACAAAATAGTTCAAAAATTAGCCAAGGATTATTCTGCTTATAAATATTTTGGAGCAAGAGGTTTGGTTGTAATGGCTAAAAATTTCTATCATTTAAACGACAGTTTTCAGGCAACTTATATCTTGGAAAGTGTTATTAAAAATTTTAAACAATTTGAAGATGTTGTTGCCGAAGCACAAGGTGAACTTACTCGAATTAAAACCGAAGTGGCAAAAACAAATTCCTCTATTTCTAAATAATTTTCATCTAAATATATTTGTAAAATGAAAAACGTATTAATTTTTATATTTCTCCTATTCTTTCAATTTGTTTTTGCACAAAAAAAAGACGAAAATATTGGAACAGAGGTTGTTAATGTTGTAAAGCAATATTCTCCAACCATATCTGATGCTTTTAAAATAAAAGATATTCCACAAGAAAACGACACACTCTCCAACCCAAAAGAGACAGTAATATACAAGATATTTTCTTTTCCGGTTGCTTCTACATTTACTCCGTCTAAAGGGATTGCTTCTGGGGTTACAAAGGCAAAAAAAGAAAAATTGTACCCTAATTATGCAAGTGTTGGTTTTGGTAATTATTTAACCGCAAATGCCGAATTATTTATAAATTATGATATAGATAACTATCAATATGTTGGTGGTATGATACAGCATAAATCCTCTCAAGGTGGTATCAAAAATGTTATTTTAAACGATGCGTATATGCAAAATAACGCTACTGTTTTTTATGGATATGAACGTACAGATACTAAATATAATGCAAATCTTTCTTTTAAAAACGAAGGCTATAATTGGTATGGAATACCTCTAGAAAATCCAAATTTTAATTCGTCATCTATTACAAATATTAATCCGTTGCACATTTATACGGGAATAAATTTTGATGGGGAAGTTGCTGTTACGGACACTTTTTTTGACAAATTAACCCTTCAATACAATAGTTTTAAGGATAATTATGAATCGACCGAAAATCAGTTTGTAATTCGACCAATTTTTAATTTTGATTTTGGAAAAACCAAGGTAAAAACTATTGTAACTATTGATTATTTGAATAATACTTTTTTAAATTCTTACCAAACAATCATTCCAACTACGGGAACGGATTATAGCAACCAGAAATCTACCTTAATTACAAGTATTTGCCCTAGTTTTATTTATTTAAACGATGATTTGTCGGTTGAGGTTGGAGCAGAAACTACCTTTTTGTCCAGAATTAAAAGTACCTATAATGGTATGGATACCAATACGGGAAACAAATTTTTTATTTATCCAAAAGTTTCTGCTTCCTATAATGTTGTTGGAAATAGTATGATAGCCTTTGGTGGGGTAGAAGGGAAGTTAGTTCAAAATACGTATGCGAACTTTGTGAACGAGAACAAATTTTTGTCGCCAACACAAATTATAGACCCTACAAACCAGCAATTTGATGCGTTTGTTGGGCTTCAAGGAAAATTAACCAATACTTTGGGTTATACTATAAAAGCATCATTTGCTTCTGTAAATAATATGCCTCTTTTTAAATCTAATAGTTATGTGCTTATACCAGTTAGTAATTACAGTATTGGTAATTCTTATTCGGTTGTGTATGACGATGTAAAATCGGTACAATATTCAGGAGAACTAAAAGCGGATATTAACAAGGATATTTCTTTGCAGTTACAAGCGACAGTTTCAGATTACAAAACTACTTTTGAAGCAAAAGCTTGGAACAAACCAATTTTGGAGGCTTCCTTTATGGCTAATTTTAATATAACACAAAAGTGGTTTGCAGGAACACAACTTTTTTATGTAGGTGAACGCTTTGATGCATTCACAGACACGAGTTTAAGCCCATTTCCAATTTCCGTTCAGACTCTTAATGCTTATTTTGATATAAATTTGCAAATTGGATATAAATATAACGAGAGAATTACTGCATTTTTAAAAGGAAACAATCTCGCCAATCAAAGTTATGAGAAATGGCTAAATTATCCTGTTCAAGGAGCACAAATACTGTTGGGGGGAAGTTATAAGTTTGATTTTTAATCCTCTTCTTCTTCATGATTGAAATACCCTTTTGTTTTTACTTTTGTAGAAAAGAAGTTTAAAAATAACACCACAAACGACAAAAAGAACATAGACTGAATACTTACTAAAACTTTGGCATATTCCGTTATTGGATAATAATCTCCATATCCAATAGAGTTTGATGTTATAATGCTAAAATATATTGGATCAAACCAAGAAATGAAGGGCTTATTCATTTGACTACCAATAGAATATAATACTCCAAAAGCAAAAACAACTTCCAGATAGTTAAAAAATAGTAATAGCATAGAGCGTTTGTAGGAACGTGGTCTAGAAAACAAATCGGAAGCAAATATTAGGGTAGGAATATATAACACTGTTTCCAAAAGTAAATAAACCATTAAATAGATTGCTACATTAGAATTTTGAAAGTTGTTTTTTAAAATAATTACAGGAAAAATAACTTTTGCCAAGACATAAAAATCCAAAGCTAAATCTTGATAGTGATGCCCTTTTTTGTTAGCAAAATATTTAATGTATATTCCAGGAAAAAATAATTGTGAACTGGAAAGAAAAAGGCGTATTAATTTTTCCAATCCATTATCGTCCTGATGGTTATTGTTCCAAATTGCCTTTATATTTAGAATCCTTTTTTCTAACGGATTACAAGATTTTTCTTTTTTAATGACTTTTCCTAGTAATAATTTTGAAAGTATATTTTGTCTCATTCTGTTTATAATTTTTTAGCTATAAAAATTTCATTTTCACCATATAAATTATTAAATCTTTGCACTTCTAATCCTTTAGATTGTAGTAATTTTTCAAAATTATTGTTCAAATTCAACTGGTTTTTATTTGTAACGATGGTGTTGAATAAAACTATTCCATTCTTCGATAAAAGAGACAAATAATTGGCAATAAATGTGGTTTCAAATAAAAAGGAGGGCATTAAATTGTCTTCAAAAACATCAATAATAATTAAGTTAAAATTTTGAGTGGTTTTAGCAATATAATTCTGAGCATCATCAATTACAATTTCTAAATTTTTGTATGTGTTTAATTTAAAATAATCGGTAGCAATTTTAATAATTTCTGGGTCAATTTCTACACCAGTAATTTTGTTTTTATATTTAATTTCATTTACAATTGTATCTATAACACTTGCTCCAGCAACTCCAAGAACTAGAATGTTTTGAAAATTAGCAATAGTCTGATAGCCAGTTTTTTGCAATCCAAAACGCAATACTTTTTGCAAATTCCCATAAGATAAATTAGCATTTTTACTATCCAAAACTAGCTTACCATTGTTCCATGTAATTTCTAAAGATTCATTTATTTCAGATGTCTTTTTGTAAAGAGTGATTGGAATAATATAACTAAAAATTTTTTGGAAGTTCCTCATTTTTTATAAGTATAAATATATAAAAATAATACTTTTAAATCTTTTTTAACTTGAAATTATGTTGCTGTTAAATTTATAATAAAGTAAATTTTATAACTATTTTAAATTTGTAACTTTACAAAACATTCAAACAAATATACTAATATTTAAAAACAAATTTTATGGACAACAAAAAAAAAGTTCTTGTTTTAGGTTGTAATTTTGCTGGACTAACAGCCGCTAGGTACATTCACAAAGAATCTGGTAGTGCTGTGCAAATTACAGTAATAGACAAAAAAAATTATGTTAATTTTATCCCAAACATTCCAATTGAGGTATTTAATAATAATAATCCTGCGGATAGCTTAGAATTTCCTTTCGAGAATTTCCTAAAATCAGATGGGACTGAATTTATTTTAGGAGAAGTTAAAAACATAGATGTAGATTCCAAAAAAGTATTTTATATACCTAGTGAAAGAGATGGTTCTGCCGAAGAAACTATTAGCTACGACTATCTTGTAGTAGCTACTGGTTGCAAACTTGCGTATGATGAAATTGAAGGATTTGCAGAATTTGGTCATACTTTCTCCGATTCTTTTTATGGAAATAAAATACGTAAATACCTTCACGAGGATTATAAGGGAGGAGCAGTTGCAATAGGTTCAGACAAGTTTATACAAGGAAATAGTCCGAAGTTACCCAAACTCCCTCTTGCAACAGCAGCTTGCGAAGGCCCTCCAGTAGAACTCGCTTTTTCACTTGCTGATTGGCTTAAAAAACACAAAAAAGGAGACGAAAAAAATATTACACTCTTTACACCAGGGAAAGTTATTGCAGAAGATGCAGGAGAAAAAGTTTTAAATCAGTTATTACCTATGGTTGCTAACCTAGGATATGGATATAAAACAGAAACACAAGGTATTAAAAGGATTTATAAAGATGGAATAGATTTTAAAAACGGAACTAGCCTAGAAGCAGAATTAAAAATTATCTTTCCAAATTGGGAACCTCATGATTTTATGAAAAAATTACCTATTGTAGATGATCAAGGTTTTGTGGTTACTAACTTTTATATGAGAAACCCAGACTATCCAGAAGTTTTTGCAGTAGGAGATGCTGCAGCAGTTACCGTTCCTAAATTAGGCTCTTTAGGACACATGGAAGCTGAAATTGTAGCCAAAGAAATAGCAATAGAGGTAAAAGCAGGAAATGCAACTGAGAGAAAAGAGCTTAGCCCAATGGTATTATGCTTTGGAGATATGGGAAATCATAAAGGGTTTTATATCCACACAAACCAGTGGTGGGGTGGTGATACGGGAATATTAAAAATGGGCTACACACCATATATCTTAAAAATGGGATTTAAAGATATGTACAAAACACTTGGAGGAAAAGTACCAACTTGGGGAATGCCACTTTCTGAAATTGTTGGAGACCATACTATTATCTAAAAACTAATTTAAGATTATAATAAAAAGTATGTTAATAACTTAGCATACTTTTTTTTGTTTTATCATTTTATTTATATATTTGTAATTAAACTATTAAATTCTTTATTATGAAAAAAAATATACTATTACTTGTAATTTTTGCTCTATTATTTAGCTCTTGCACAAACGATATAGATGATACAATAGACGATGTTTCTGTTGATAATACCACTACTGATACAAGTTCTGGAAACTACTTGCCTTTAAAGAATGGAAATTTTTGGACTTATGATGTAGTAAGTTCTAATCCAACCACAAGAGACTCCTTGTATATAGGTAATGATACTATTATAGACAGTAAAACATATAAGAAGATGAAAACCAGAAATATTGCAACAGGTTTTTATTCTACTTCTTTACGGAATAATGGACTAAGAGCTGATGGAGACATGTTAAAATTAGCTGGAAATATTAGCTTTACAACAGGAGTTGGAACTCCGATAGCTATTCAAATACAAGATTTAATCATTCTTAAAACTAATTCTAATGCTAACGAATTATTAGGAACTGTTTCTGGAACTACTAGTCAAACTATTTCTGGCTATCCATTAGTTTTTAATTATGTACTTAAAACAATTTCAGATGGTGATTTAACAACTTTTACGGCTACAAATCCGCTTTATAACACACCTTATTCCGACATTAAGAAAACGAAAGTTATTTTAAATTTAGAAATTAAAGCGACTGTTACTTACAATGGTTTTCCATTGGTTATTAGCGTAATGAATCCGCAAGATGTAGTAGTATCTACACAATATTATGCAAAAAATATTGGAATGGTTTATGCAAAAACAATAACGTCTTATACTTTAAACTCCATACCTGGTATTACCTTACCTTTTCCATCTTCTGGAAGTCAAATGCAAGAAGAGTTTTTAAAAACCTATTTGATTAACCCTTAAAAAAATATTTTTCTTTAATAAAAAACATCAGTAAATATGATTTTTGTCATGTTTACTGATGTTTTGTATTTGTAATTTTGTGATTGTAAAAAAATCTTTTTTTTAACTAGAAAAAACCCTTTAAATCATTAGAATTATGCTACTAGAAGAAAATTCAATTAAAAGATTAATTCCAGAAAACGATGAGAACTGGAATACTTCTCAATTTCAAAAACCTACTCCAATTGATAAAGAAGTTTCGTGGGATAAAACCCAAATTATTATGAGTAAAACAGATTTGTTTGGCACAATAGAATACGCTAATGATGTGTTTGTAGATGTTTGCGGTTACGAAGATTATGAGCTTATGGCTAAACCTCATAATATTATTAGACATCCAGATATGCCAAAAGTTGTATTTAAAGTGCTTTGGGATAATATTAAACAAGGAAATCAATTTCATGGAATTGTTAAAAATTTAGCCAAATCTGGAAGATACTATTGGGTAATTACTAATTTTGAATATAACCGAGACGAAAATGGAAATATAACAAAATATATAGCTCGCAGAAAAGCAGTACCACAAGACGTTATTACAAACCATATAGAGCCATTGTACAAAAAATTATTGCAAATAGAACAAGCTAGTGGCTTAGAGGCAAGTGAAAAATATTTAATAGGGTATTTAGAAGAGCAAGGATTAAGTTACGTGGATTTAATTACTAAATTAATGGTTAATAATTCTAAAACAGAAACCCCACAAACCCCACAAACTCCAATAGCAATGGAAGAAGAGGAAGAAGAATCTAAGGGTTTTTTTAGTAGATTTTTTGGACGATAATTTTTTAAAATAAAAAAATCCCACTTTAAAATACAAAGTGGGATTTTAGTTTTTTAAAACTACTTTTTTTCTACAGGGCATGTACTTTGTCCTATAATCTTGTACAATGGGCAAAAGTTCAAAAATGCTGTAATAATTAATACAATTCCTACAATACCCAAAACCCAAGAAAGCATTCCTTGCACTACCTCAAAAAAGTCTAATGCAATTAGTACAATTCCAAGTACAATTCTAATAATTTTGTCTGTTTGTCCTACATTTTTAATCATAATCTTGTATTTTATTGGTTAGATATATCAAATATACTTAATATTTTAAAGCGAAACTTATTTTTTATTTTTTCCATTATTATATTTAACTTTTTCTACCACTTGTATCTTTATAGCAGGTTTTTTTGTAATGGGTTTTGTATTGCTTTTGGCAAAAGAGGTATTGCTATTAGCTGGTGTGCTTTTTTTTGAATTAAAGATTGTTTTTGCTGGAATTTCAGCTCGATGTTTTGCTAAAATATCCTTTGGGTTTTTAGGCTCTTCTTTCGTGCCACGTAAATAAATTACTAATCCGTTCAAAAAGTTTCGAAGCACTTGATCTCCACACTCCATATAATTTTCGTGTTCTGATTTTCTAAAAAAGTTTCCAATTTCTCCCTTAGACATTCTAAAATCTACTAATTCTAATATTTCTACAATTTGGTCATCTCTTAGCATTAAAGCAACTCGAAGTTTTTTTAAAATATCGTTGTTATTCATGAATATATTTTTTTGAGTATAAAAAAACAAAGATAAGATAAATGTAGTCTGTTTTTTTTCTTTTCAAATTTAATTTTACATTTACAAAAAAATACAAAATGCATATATATAATGAAAAAATAGGATTATTATCAGAAATGATTGCTTTTGCGGTAGTAGATTCCGATTTGCATGACAGTGAATATGCCTTTTTAGCATTAATTTCTAAAGAATTAGGAATAGAGAAAGGGGTTTTTTTAAAATTATTTCATGAAAATAAAAAAGCGATAATTCCTAAAGATGAATTTCATCGAATATTACATTTTTATAAATTAGCACTATTAATGCACTGTGACGGAATAATTCATACTAACGAAAACCAATCTATACACGAAATAGGTCTAAAAATGGGGCTGAATCCAGCTGCTACCAAAAAAATATTGCATTTAATGGAAAAATCTCCAAATAGAATGCTATCAGCCGAAACTGTTATTTTAGCATTTCAAGAATATCATAATTAATTTTGGTACTTTTATAATAAAATCTTACAGCATTAAAAATATAAGAATGAAAAAAGCGATTTTTCCTGGCTCTTTTGATCCATTTACACTAGGACATTTAGATATTGTTACTAGAAGTATTCCTCTTTTTGATAAAATTGTTATTGCAATAGGCGTTAATTCTGAGAAAAAGTACATGTTTAGCTTAGAGAAACGTCAATTTTTTATACAAGAAATTTTTAAAAATGAACCATCTGTTTCTGTAATAACCTATGAAGGTTTAACGATTGATTTATGTAAAAAACTGGAAATTCCGTTTATTTTAAGAGGACTACGCAACCCAGCCGATTTTGAGTTTGAAAAGGCGATAGCCCATACTAACAGAAGACTCTCCAAAATAGAAACTATATTTTTGCTAACCGCTGCAAGTACTTCTTTTATCAGTTCTAGCATTGTTCGAGATGTTATAAAAAATGGTGGCGATTATACTGTTTTAGTTCCAGCAGATGTAAGAATCTAAAATATCAAAAGGGTATAATTTTTCCTGAAAAATATCTTTTATTCTTCTAAATATTCTGGAAATAGCAATTTAATGTTCTCATACGAATTTGTAAGTGCCTCCTTTATCTGTGTGGAATTTAGCCATGCAACTTGTTCAATTCCTTCTTCCAATTGCCCTTTTGGGATACCATAAAAATTTGTTTTCATCGAAAACCAGTGTGTTATTTTGAGTCTATAAACACCATTTCTTTTGAAAATGTGATAGGTTTTTTGTAGTTTTTCAACAATTTTAAGTCCAGAAACACCTGTTTCTTCTTCCACCTCTCGCATTGCAGTTTCTTCAATCTCTTCTCCTTTTTCTGTTCCACCTTTAGGTAAATCCCATTTTCCATTTCTAAAAATAAACAGAACCTCGCCATTCGAATTATAAACCAAACCACCACCAGCTTTGTAGGTAGGAATTTTTGTTTTTAAAACTCTTAATATTTCTTTTTCGTCAGGATAGTATAAGTAAGCTTCTTGCAATTTATTCTGAAAAAAATTAATAATTATCTGATTAATATCGGCACTTTCTAATAAGAAAAATTTAAAATCTTTTTCTTTCTTGATTTCATTTGTCAAGAAAAGAGGCTTATTATTTACAAAAACTTTATACATTTGCACTATGATTTTTAATAACAATACAGCAACTCGTACTGCCGAATTACTTTTGCAAATAAATGCAATTAAATTGAATTCTGAAAATCCTTTTACATGGGCTTCGGGTTGGAAATCTCCTATTTATTGCGATAATAGACTAATACTTTCATTTCCAGACGTTAGAAATTTTGTTAAAGAGGAGTTTTCTGAAAATATTATCCAAAAATTTGGCAAACCAGATGTTATTGCAGGAGTTGCCACAGGTGCAATTGGTATTGGTATGCTTGTTGCAGAGGTATTAAATGTACCATTTGTATATGTCAGACCAGAAGCAAAAAAGCATGGAAGGTTAAACCAAGTGGAAGGATATTTGGAAAATGGACAAAGTGTAGTGGTGGTAGAAGATTTGATAAGTACTGGAAATAGTAGTCTATTAGCTGTTGATGCTTTGCAAAATCAAGGTGCCAATGTAATAGGGATGGCAGCAATATTTTCGTATGGATTTGTAGTTGCTTCAGAAAATTTCGAAAAAAGTAAAATTCCCTTATTTACACTAAGCGATTACGAAAGTTTGTTGCAATTGGCTTTAAATAAAGAATATATTACCAATATTGAATTAGAAGTTTTAAAAAAATGGAGGCAAAATCCATCAGAATGGAATAACGAATAAACAAAGAAATAATATAATTTAGTACAATTTAAAAAATGAATTTAGAAAGCAAAAAAGTAATTGTAGAGAATAGTGTAGCTTATATGTTTAACGAACTTTCTCAGGTTAAAAATTTTGAAAAATTAATGCCAGATACCATCGCAAAATTTGAAGTTTTAGATGAAAACGCATTTATTTTTGGATTAAAAGGAATGCCAGAAATTAAACTTAAAAAGAAGGAATTAACGCCAAATTCAAAAGTTGTTTTAGGAGCTGCAAGCGATAAAATTCCTTTTACACTAACAGCAAATATCACAGAATTGTCAGTTAATTCCACAGAAATATCTCTAGTTTTTGATGGAGAATTAAATGCAATGATGGCAATGATGATTAAAGGTCCTATTAGCAAATTTATGGAAACTCTTGCAGATAATATGGTTAAGCTCTAGCCATGCTTTTAAAAATTATTATAATGAAAAAAGGAGTGCAGTTTTAAAATTTTACACTCCTTTTTTTATACAATTAATCTTTTATGCCCATTTTTGTTAAAATGGTATCTAATAAGCACCAATTTGTAACAGACGATTGTAATAGATTAACCCCTACAAAGCCAGTAAACCACAGCCAATTTTGACTCAGATAGTTAGCCAAAAGCAAGCTCACAATTATTGCTGTACCCGCAAAAGCGTGTATAATTCTTGTTTTCATATTTTTAGTTTCAAAAATTCTTGTTTCTAGATAGTTTCTTCAATATTTAAAATAGCAACATGAATGTGAGATAAGGTTTCTTGTTTTACATTAAACTGTGTAACCTCTTCTCTTAATACTACAATATTTTCTTTCTCAATAAAGGCATAAAATAGTATAGATTCATTTTGATTCATTTCGCTCCCAAACCAGTTATTTCCTACAGAATCTTGGCTTGCATCTCTATATCCAACTACATTTTTATGCGAATATGTTTTAACAGATGCTTTTTTTAGCATTTTTTTTACCTCTTTTTCAAATTCTGAAATTGCGGTTATTATTAATAATTTCATAATATTAAAGTTTATTAGATTTTATCGTTACTATCTTGATTGCTTGCTTCCTTATTAGAAATCACTTCAGTTTCCCATTTTTTTCTTTCGGTGATGTAATAAATTAGTGGTACTACAATTAATGTTAATATTGTAGAAACAATTGCCCCAAATACTAATGAAATTGCTAGCCCTTGAAAAATAGGATCGAATAATATTATCACAGCACCAATAACCACCGCACCAGTTGTTAGTAAAATAGGGGTAGTTCTCACCGCACCAGCTTCTATAATGGCTTGCTTTAAAGGTACTCCGTCTTCTAGTCTAATTTCGATAAAGTCTATCAGCAAAACAGAATTTCTAACCATAACACCTGCTAATGCTATCATTCCAATAAATGAGGTTGCAGTAAAAAATGCTCCTAGTAGCCAGTGCCCAAATACAATTCCTACTAATGAAAGTGGGATTGCCATCATCATCACCATTGGGGTTTTAAAATTCTGAAACCAACCTACAATTAGCATATAAATAATTACAATTACAACTGCAAATGCTACTCCTAAATCTCTAAATACTTCTAATGTTATTTGCCATTCTCCGTCCCATTTTACGGTAAAATCTTCTTCATTAGTAGGTTGTTCCATGTATAGTTCATTCACCTTGTATCCTTTTGGTAATTTCATTTTCTGAAGCTCTTTTTCCATACCCAATATTGCATATACAGGACTTTCTAAGGTTCCAGCCATATCTGCAGTAACATACACTACTCTTTTTTGATCTTTTCTAAAAATGGTTTTTTGTAAGGTATCTTGTTTTACTTTTACCAAATCAGATACTGGCACCATATTGCCTCGACTTCCTTTTATTTTTATATTTTGAATGTCTTGTAAAGAAGTTTTATCTTTATCTTCTAAAGATAATACAATACCTACATTATCGCTAGAATTTTCATCATATAGACTAGAAATAGGATATTCCTTTAAAAGGTATGTTAAGTTCCCTACTATTTGTTGTGGAGCAATACCGTTAATCATTGCCTTTTCTTTGTCTATTTCTAGCTTATATTCCGTTTGATTATCTTCAACCATCCAGTCTATATCTACTATATCGGTTGTTTTTTCTAAAATATTTTTTACCTGATTGGCTACTTTAATTTGTTCTTTGTAATTAGGACCATATATTTCGGCTACAAGTGTAGATAATACTGGAGGTCCTGGTGGCACTTCTATAACTTTTACATTTGCACCATATTTTTTTGCAATTTTTTGTATTTCAGGACGTACAATTTTTGCTATTCCATGGCTTTGAATATCTCGATGTTCTTTGTGTAATAAATTTACTTGAATATCCGCTACATTACTACCTCCACGAAGGTCATAATGTCTTACTAGACCATTAAATGTAATAGGAGCGGAGGTTCCTATGTAATTTTGATAATCTACCACTTCGGGAATTGTAGTTAGGTATTGCGAAATTTCTTTAGTTACAGCAGCAGTACGTTCTAGGGTGGTGCCTTCTGGCATATCTATTACTACTTGAAATTCGTTTTTATTATCAAAAGGAAGCATTTTTACTACCACAGATTTGGTAAAAAACATAGCTACAGAACCTATTAATAATACTAGCGTTAAAGCTAGCATGACTCTTCTTTTTGTAGAATTTTCTAAAAAAGGACGTTCTAGTTTACTGTATGTTTTATAAATCCATGAAGTTTCTAATCCCTGTTCTGCTTTGTGTTCTTGTTCTTCTTTTTCGTGTAACAAATGGTATCCTAAATAAGGCGTTACTGTTAAAGCTACAAACAAAGAAAGCATCATTGCAATAGAAGCTCCAATAGGCATTGGACTCATGTATGGCCCCATCATTCCAGATACAAAAGCCATTGGCAAAATAGCAGCAATTACGGTAAATGTTGCTAATATTGTAGGATTTCCTACCTCGTTTATTGCATAAATGGCAGCTTGTTTAAATGGTAATCGTTTCATTTTAAAATGCCTATGCATATTTTCTGCAATAATGATACTATCATCTACCACAATTCCTACCACAAATACTAATGCAAAAAGAGTAATTCTGTTTAATGTATATCCTAATAAATAGTAGGCAAATAGTGTTAATGCAAAGGTTAATGGTACTGAAAAGAAAACTACTAAACCACCACGCCATCCCATTGCAAGCATTACTAATATTGTTACAGCAATAATTGCTACTCCAAGATGCATTAGTAGTTCCCCTACTTTGTGGGAAGCAGTTTCTCCGTAATTTCTTGTTATTTCTACATGTATATCTGGTGTGATAATATTTTTTCTCGCTTCTTCAATTTTAGCAAGAATTTTTTCAGAGATTTTCATTGCATCTGCTCCTTTCACTTTCCCAACGGAAATGGTAACTGCTGGATAATCGGAACTTGATTCCTTGAAATTTTTGTTTGCTTTTCCGTACCCGAACGAAACGTAGTTAATTGGAGTTTCTGCACCATCTTCCACTTTTGCAACTTGACGTAAATATACAGGCATATTTGCATTTACGCCTACTACAAGGTTTTCTATATCTTCTGCCGAGGATAAAAATTGCCCTGTGGTTAGCAAGTATTCTTTATCATTTGCTACAAAAGAACCAGATTGGGAACTACCATTATTGGCTTGAATCATTTGCATAATTCCCATCGAATCTACGCCGTTTTCTGCCATTTTGTCTTTGTCCAAAATAACTTTTATTTCTCTATTTTGTCCACCAATTTCTTTTGTTATCGCTACATCTTTTACTTTTTTAATTTCAGTTGTTAGTTCTTCTGCTACTTGACGCAACTGGAAACCATCTACTTTATCGCTCCAAAGAGTTATTCCAAGCATTGGAACATCGTCTATGGCACGTGTTTTTACCATTGGTTTATATACTCCTGGTGGAAATATATTTTCGTTTTTCATTAATTCATCATATAACTTTACATAAGAGCGTTCACTATCTTCGCCTACATAAAATTGTACAATTATCATTGATTTTCCATTCATTGCCATGCTATGAATGTGTTCTATTCCTTTAATATTGGATAGTACTTTTTCTAATGGTTTTATAACTCTATTTTCTACTTCACTAGGGCTTGCTCCTGGGTAGCCAATCATTACATCGGCCATTGGAACATTTATTTGAGGTTCTTCTTCTCTAGGGATTAAAAATGAGCTATATACACCAATAATCATTAACCCAATCATTAATAGAATGGTTAATTTTGAATTGATAAAAAAATTGGCTATTTTACCTGCTATACCTTCTTGCATATTTTTAATGTTTTAATTTGATAATTCGCTTAATTATCTAATTGAAATTTTAGCTCCGTTATACAATTTACCTTCTGCCGAAATAATATATTGTTCGTTTGATGCTAGTCCAGAAAGTATTTCTACACTATTACCAAAGGTTTTTCCAAGTTTTACCCAACGTAAAATAGCTACATTTCCGTTTCCTACGGTGTAAATTCCTGTTAACTGTCCTTGTTTAACCAATGCGTTTTCTGAGACTAATACTTTGTCTGATTTTTCTGTGGTTATTTTTGTTTTATTTGTTATAGGAAATTCTACATTTACAAACATTCCAGAGAGTACTTTTGAGTTTGCATTACTTAAATTTATTTTAACTAGGTATTGTCCACCGGTATTTTTTGCAGAGGTACTAACCTCTGTTACCTTTCCTGTTAGGTTTTGATTGGTAGATTTTATTAATACTTTAACTGGCATTCCGTTTTTAATAGAAGTTATATCATTTTCTGAAACCATAGCCGTCACCTGCATTCTTGAAACTCCTTCTACACTTACTAGTGGCATTCCTGGATTTGCCATATCTCCTTCTTTTATAAATGTATTGGTAATTTCGCCTGAGAATGGTGCAGTAATATTCGCATAATTAAATTGAGCCATTACTTCATTTCTCATTTGTTTTGCTCCTTCTAGTCCAGCTTTTGCCATCTCGTACCTGGAGGTCATATCGTCTAGTTCTTTAGCAGAAGCACTTTGTTGTTTATATAATTCCTGAAAGCGGTTGTAATCTTTTTTGGCATTATTATATGCTGCTGTTGCTTGCAGAATGGAGGCATCTACTTGTGCTTTTTTTGCTACTAAGTCGGTGTTGTTAATGGAAATTAAAAGTTGTCCTGCTTTCACTTTTTGTCCTACTTTTACATACAATTTGGTTACATACCCCATCATTCTAGTAGAAACATTTGCACTATTTTCTGCTTCAATTTTTCCACTACTGCTTATAAAATCAGTATTGTTGTCATTCTGAATATTATTTACAGTTACAACTACTGCTAGTGAATTGTCTGTTATTTCGTGTTTTTCTTTTCCACAAGAAATTAATATAAGTGGAGTGATCAATAAGGTTGCTATTATTTTTTTCATATTGAGAATTTTATTTTGATGGTTAGTTATTTTGTTAAAAATTGTAAAAATTGTTTGGTGTAATTATATTCAAAAATGGCTTGTAAATATTCCAATTCTTTTTGGAATTGTAAAGTTTCTGATTGTAGCATATCGGTAGTTTTTTCCAAACCTTGTACAAATCTATTTTGTCTAATTCTATATGCTTCTTGCGATTGTTCTAAGGCTAGTTTAGAATTATTTACTTTATTTTCAGCATCTTTTAACTGTCTGTTGGTTTTGTTTAGCTCTAATTGACTTTGTTTTTTGTATTGTTCGGTTTCTAATGTAGCTTTTTGATATTCCACTTTAGATTTATCCATTTTTCCTATCGATTTATATCCATCAAAAATATTCCATGAAAGTTGTGCTCCCACAAGATATCCTTTTGCGGAGGTTCCGAATAAGTTTTTATCGTACATTTCGTAGCTTCCAAAGGCATTTAATCTAGGTAATAGTGCTGTTTTGGTCATTAAAAACATTTTCTTATAGGCATCAGCTGTTTTTTGCATTGCCTGTATGTCTTTTCTTCCTTCTGGTAAGTTTGTATTTAGGTTCTCAATTTGAATTGTATTTTCTAGTTCATCTGCGGGTTTAAATGTCTTACCAGTGGTATTTTCATCAAGCAACATTCCTAAATAATCAGAAGCATTTTGTATAGAACTTTTGGCATATTGCAATTGATTCTCAATTTCATTTGCACGGACTTGAACATTTAATAAATCGGTTTTTTGTAGTAATCCTTGGTTAAAGTAATTGTTTACTAATTTCAAGTTGGCTTGTACTGTTAAACTTGCTTTTTTTAACACAGTAATTGCTTTATATGCTAATTGTAATTGCATATACGCCTTGTTTACTTCTAATTCTAGGTATTCTTTGGTTCTTTCATTTTGTAATTGGTATGCTTGCATTTTAGATTTTGCAGCCTGACGACCATAAATTCCGTCTATGTTAATAATAGGTTGTTGAATTTCAAATTTGGTAGCAAAATTTTGTGTTTTTGCAGGATCATTTAGCAATGTTGGATTAAAATCTGCCATTCCTATAATTTCTTGATTTAGCTTGGAGCCAAAAGCCATTAACGGATTTGTTGTAGAAATACCTGTATGAGAGATATTTACGTTTGGTAAAAATAAAGAATTTGATTGTTGGAAGTCTGCTTTTGCTGCTTGATAATTTTTATCTGCAATTTTGAGTTGCAAGTTTTTATCGGACATTTTTTTTAATAATTCTGCTTTTGCTATTGTAATGGTATCTTGTGAAAATACCATAATAGGACTAAGTAGAACTAAAAATACGGAACTTAGAATTATTTTTCTCATATATTTTTAATTTATGAGGCAAAAATAAGTGCAGAAAAAAACATTTTTTGCAACCTGTGTTACACAAGTTTTAAGATGTATAAATTAGTTGATTTTTTTTGAGAAATTATACTTTATTATGACAATATTCTGTATTTAAATTAGCTGGATAGATGCTCTATTTAATACTATTTTCCCTTCGTTTTCTAGAGCTTTTAGCAATCTAGAAATTACCACACGAGAAGAGTTTAAATCGTAAGCAATTTCTTGATGTGTATTACTTATTTCTTTAGAATTATTTACCTTAGATTTTTCTAGTAGATAATTATAAAGTCTTTCATTCATGTTTAAAAAGGCTAAACTATCTATTGCGGTAAGCATTTCTGTAAGTCGTTCGTTATAACTGTTGAATACAAAATTACGCCAACTTTTGTATTTTGCTAACCATTCTTCCATTTTGTTAACAGGTAGTAAAAGCATTTGTCCATCTGTTTCTGCAATCGCTTTTATTTGGCTTTTTACTTGTCCGAGGCAACAAGTCATAGACATAGCGCAGGTGTCTCCTTTTTCTATAAAATATAATAATAATTCTCCTTCATCTATATCTTCTCTTAAAATTTTGATGGCACCAGAAAGCAATAAAGGCATTTTTTTTATGTAATTATCAAAGTCTATTAAGATTTGTCCTTCTTCAAAATATTCTAATGTTGCTACTTGTGCTATTTCGTCTATCAAATTTTCTTCAAATAGGTATCCGTAGGCTTGTTTTAGGAGCGTTTTCATTTTGTGAAATTTATTTTTTTTATTAAAAATAAAAAAAAGTGCTTGATTATTCAAACACTTTTTTAAAATAGAATGGAAATTGTTATGCTTTTTTAGAGCAACAAGCTTCTTTTTTTCCAGTTGTTGTTTTAGAATCGCAAGATTTTTTTTCTGCACAAACTTTATTTTCTCCTTTTGTAGAACAACATTTTTTTCCACTTTCTGAGCATCCTTTTTCTGTTTTTGCTTTTTTCTTTTGTTTTGGTTGTACTTCTTGTGCACTAGCTGTTAGTGAGAATAAGAATAAGGATAAAACTGCTGTTGAAATTACTTTTTTCATAATTTATTTTATTATAATGTTAGAACACAAATATATGGATATTTATAATTAAAGCATTGTTTTTATTTTTATTTTAACACATATTTTTTTGGTTTGATTAAAATGAAAAATATTTTTTCAGGAAAGTTAGTAAATATTTAAAATAAATTATAGTATATTTGAACAATTATATTTTATCATTAAAAAAATAAGCCTATAAAAAACAATACTTTTTTAAGAATTTAAATCACTAAATTAAATTTAAAGGTATAGTTATGGCAACAAATCAAACTCCAGATGCTTTATTAATAAGGCAGTACATTAATGGTAAGGAAGTAGCATTGTCCATTTTAATAGAAAGACATCAAGCTAAAATTTATAATTTTATATATTCTAAAGTAGTAGATACAGATGTTGCAAATGATATTTTTCAGGACACTTTTGTAAAGGTAATTAAAACCTTAAAAAGCAATTCGTATAACGAAGAGGGAAAGTTTTTACCTTGGATTATGCGAATTTCTCACAATCTTATTATTGATTTTTTTAGGAGAAATAAAAAAATGCCACTTTTTAGAGAAACAGAAGAATTTTCTATATTTTCAATTTTACAAGATTCTACTCCAACTATCGAAAATAGTTTGATACGTAACCAAGTAATTTCAGATTTAGAAAAACTTTTAACACAACTTCCAGTCGAACAAAAAGAAGTTTTAATAATGCGATTATACCAAGATTTAAGCTTTAAAGAAATATCCGAAACTACAGGAGTTAGTATTAATACTGCTCTTGGAAGAATGCGTTATGCTCTTATTAATTTAAGAAAAATAATAGAAGACAATAAAATTATTTTAACTATCTAAACAATATCATACTTAAGTATGCGTTATATTTCTAAAATTAATTTATTTTTATGATATATGGCAAAACTTTACCTTAAAAAAAACAATAATAAAATACCACTTTTCCCTAAAAAAGAAACAATTGATTTTATTTTAAATTATTCAAAATCTTTACGAATACAAACCATTGGCGAATTAAAATTTACAACAATTTTGAATTAGTTTTATAAAAATGCCCCAAATAACATTTAATTTCTGGGGCATTGTTTTTTTTATTTCTTTGTAAAATTATCTATTGAATTTCAAGAAAATGTTGAATATTCAATTGATTTTATTATTTACTTTTTAATTTGGCAATGATTTTCAGTAAACCATCCCTATTTTTGGCTTCGTGGTAAAATTTGGGCAGTTTTTCCAATAGTGTAAAACCGACTCGGTCTTTGTGTTCACGGATAGTGGCTGAAATATAACGTTCTAAATACGCCAAATGTTTATCGTTATATACCCAAAAAACATCTTTCTTAAACGGTATTTGTAACCAAAGTTCTGC
>DZCQ01000003.1:99020-111276 GCA_022730285.1 Flavobacterium psychrophilum | reverse complement strand
TGGTTAGTGCAACTCGTGGCATTATTAATCCATCGGTTGTAGAGGTTACATCTAAAGCTCCATTTGGAGATGTTGTACCAATACCCACTTGCGAAAATGCAAAATTGCACATTAAAATGGAGAAAATAAATATTGTTTTTTTCATAATAATTTGGAGGTTTTATTTTAGCTAAATATCTAACTATTAATATTGTGCAAACATATTAAATATTTTTGAAATTCAATGTTTTTCACTTTGTTTTTTGACTTAAGTCAAAAAAACTAATTTTATAAAAAAAAGTAACATATTATTTTGTATATTGCAAATACAATTTTATATTATGAAACTTTATTCCATAGAATCCGGAAACTTTAAACTAGATGGTGGTGCCATGTTTGGAGTAGTGCCAAAAACAATTTGGGACAAAACAAATCCAGCTGACCAAAATAATTTAATAGACATAGCAGCACGATGTTTGCTGATTGAAGATGGTAGTCGGTTAATTCTGATTGACACTGGAATGGGCAATAAGCAATCGGAAAAGTTTTTTAGCTATTATTCTCTTTGGGGGGATTATTCGTTAGATAAATCATTAGCAAAGTATGGGTTTCATCGAGATGACATTACCGATGTTTTTTTAACACATTTGCATTTTGATCATTGTGGTGGAAGTGTCAATTGGAACAATAAAAAAACCGGCTATGAAATAGCTTTTAAAAACGCAAAATTTTGGAGTAATAAAAATCATTGGGATTGGGCTACTATCCCAAACGCAAGAGAAAAGGCATCTTTTTTAACAGAAAATATAATCCCAATTCAAGAAAGTGGACATTTAAATTTTATTAATTTAGGAACGGAAGATTTTGGTTTTTCTAAAGAATTAAACTTTGCTATTCATTATGTAAATGGTCATACCGAAAAAATGATGCTTCCTCAAATTCAATACAAAGATAAAACTATTGTTTTTTGTGCCGATTTAATTCCAACTGCAGGACATTTACCACTTCCGTATGTTATGGGATATGACACAAGACCGTTGATGACATTACAAGAGAAAGAAATATTTTTAAAAAAAGCAGTCCAAAATAACTATTATTTATTTTTAGAACACGATGCTCACAACCCAATTATAACGGTGCAAGAGACCGAAAAAGGAATTCGACTAAACCAAGTATTTTCTTGCGAAGATGTATTAATATAATGTTAAAATAAATAAATTATTAAAAAAAAAGAAGACCTTTATGCAAAATTATTTATACAAGATGAAGTTATCTAAATCCATTTATTACACAGGAGTATTATCTCTCGTATTAGCAAGTTGTGGTACGCCAAAAGCAGTAGTTGCCACAAATGTTGCAAACATAGACAAGCAACCATTAAAAACTACAAAATTACAAGAAAAAGATTTAAAAAGGTGGAGTCATCTAGATTTAGCTATAGATACAGTGCCTGGAATGAGTGTAGATAAAGCATATACACAACTTTTAAAAGGTAAAAAACCAAAAAAAATTATTGTTGCAGTTGTAGATTCAGGAATAGACATAGATCATGAAGACTTAAAACCAACAATTTGGACGAATCCAAAAGAAATTGCTGGCAATAAAAAAGACGATGATAATAACGGATACATAGACGATATTCATGGTTGGAATTTTCTTGGAAATGCAGACGATGAACAGTTAGAAATGACTCGAATTGTAAAAAAAGGAGACGTTTCGTCGCAAGAATACAAAGATGCTTTTGCAAGTTTAGAAAAAAGCAAAGCAGAATTAATGCCACAAAAACAACAAATTGATATGTTACTTGCGGCAGACAAAGAAATTAGAAGTTATTTGAAAAAAGATAATTTTACACTAGAAGATGTAAAAGCAATGCAAACAACAGATCCCACACTAATACAGTACAAAGGGATGTTTACACAGATATTATCTAGTACTCCTAAAAGTGAATTTGACAGCGAAATACAAGAATACAAAAACTATATTTACGACCAGTTAAATTATAATTTAAATCCAGAATTTGCTGGAAGAAAAACAGGAGATAATCCAAACGATATTACAGACAAAAATTATGGTGACAATAATGTAATAGGTCCTAAAAAAGAAAGTGCAAAACATGGAACACATGTGGCAGGAATTATAGGAGCCGTAAGAAATAACAACAAAGGTGGAGACGGTATAGCTACCGATTATGTGGATATAATGGCAGTTCGTGCTGTTCCCAACGGGGACGAATATGATAAAGATATAGCACTTGCAATACGCTATGCAGCAGATAATGGTGCAAAAGTTATCAATGGTAGTTTCGGAAAAAGCTACTCCCCAAATAAGCAGTGGGTTTATGATGCTATAAAATATGCTGAAAGCAAAGACGTTTTATTTGTGCATGCAGCTGGTAATGATGCTAAAAACATAGATAACGAACCTAACTTTCCTAATGATGCTGACGGGAAAAATCCAGAATATGCAGACAATGTTCTAACTGTAGGGGCTTTAAATTATGAATATGGAGCTAAACAAATGGCAAATTTTTCTAATTATGGAATAGAGAATGTAGATGTATTTGCACCGGGTGTTAAAATTTATGCTACTACCCCTAATAATACTTACGAATACTTGCAAGGAACTTCTATGGCGTCGCCTAATGTGGCAGGAGTGGCCGCTTTAATACGTGCTTTTTATCCTAGCTTAACAGCATCACAAGTAAAACATATTATTATGGATTCTGGAACACCACTTTCTAACACATTTGTACTTGCTGGAGAAGCTGGAGAACAAACAAAATTAAACAACATATCTAAATCTGGGAAAATTGTAAATGCATACAATGCACTTATTTTGGCAGAAAAAATAGCAAACAAAAAGTAGGTTAAATACTATAAATTTCAAAAAAACGAACCACAAAGATAGTATGCTTTGTGGTTTTTTTATAAATTTGATATTGCCTTATTTGTAAAACAAGTGTCTTAAAAATATATTCAAAAACAACAATTTATATTCTTTTCAAAAAATGAAAAATTACTTTTTTTTACTTTGTGTATTCAGTGCTTTAGCACAAAATAATCCAAATCCAGGTTATTGGCAACAACATGTGGACTATAAAATGGAGGTAGATATGGACGTTAAAAACTATCAGTATAAAGGAAAGCAAACCTTAGCTTATACTAATAATTCTCCCGACACTTTATATAGAGTTTATTATCATTTGTTTAACAATGCTTTTCAGCCCAATAGCTGTATGGATGCAAGAATAAAATCTATAAAAGACCCTGACGGCCGCATGGTTACGAAAGTAAAAATTGAAAACAAAGAAGTAAAACAAAGCAGAATTGCAAACTTAAAGCCTAATGAAATAGGGTTTTTAAACATTTCGAATCTTAAGCAAGACGGAATTGAATTAAAAAATAAAGTAGTTAGTACAATTCTAGAAGTTGATTTGGCAAAGCCATTATTGCCACACACTACAACTACTTTTACCTTAGATTTTAATGGACAAGTACCTGTGCAAATTCGTCGTTCAGGACGAAATAATAAAGAGGGTGTTGCTCTTTCCATGACGCAGTGGTATCCAAAATTAGCAGAATACGATTATGAAGGTTGGCAAGCAGACCCTTACATTGCAAGAGAATTTCACGGGGTTTGGGGAAATTTTGATGTAAAGATTACTATTGATAAAAATTATGTTTTAGGTGGAAGTGGTTATTTGCAAAATCCAAATGAAATAGGGCATAATTATCAAGATAATGGTGTTCTTGTTACTATTCCTAAAAAACAAAAAACACTAACTTGGTATTTTTACGCTCCAAATGTACATGATTTTGCTTGGGCTGCAGATCCAAACTACATACACGACAAGCTACAAACAAACTTTGGAACAACACTCCATTTTCTATATAAAAATAATCCTAAAATAATTGAAAACTGGAAAAAATTACAACCAAAAACAGCCGAATTAATGCAAATTTATAATCAAACGGTTGGAAAATATCCATACAAACAATATTCCGTGATTCAAGGTGGAGATGGTGGTATGGAATATGCAATGTGCACTTTAATTTTAGGAGAAGGTAGCTTTGAAGGATTGCTTGGAGTAACTGCTCATGAAATGGCACATTCTTGGTTTCAACAAGTTCTTGCTTCCAACGAAGCCAAAAACAGCTGGATGGACGAAGGCTTTACCACATGGTTAGAAAATTTTGGACTTAACGAAATAGCTATCAATAAGCAAGTAAACCCACATTCCGATTCCTATTTAGGTTATTACGCATTGGTAAAATCTGGCAAGGAAGAGCCACAAACCACTCATTCTGATAGGTATTTAGAAAACAGAAGTTACAGTATTGATGCATATAGCAAAGGAAACATATTTTTAACACAATTACAATATCTTATTGGAAAAGAAAATATGATGAAAACATTAAAAAGATACTTTGCCGATTTTAAATTTACACACCCAACTCCTAATGATATTAAACATACTGCCGAAAAGGTTTCTGGAGCAAATTTAGATTGGTATTTGAACGATTGGACTAAAACAACAAATACGGTTGATTATGGCATTAAATCTGTAGAAAGCAACAATCAAAACACAAAAGTTGTATTAGAACGCTCTGGAAAAATGCCAATGCCATTAGATATTTTAGTTACTTACACAAATGGAGAACAAGAGAGCTTTTATATACCTCAAACTCTTATGCGATGGATAAAGCCAAATCAAACTCCTTTAATTAAACGAACAGTACTAGAAGGTTGGGATTGGGCATATCCAACTTTTGAATTTACTATTACTTCTGAAAAAGCTAAAATTAAATCCATTGTAATTGATGGAAGCGAATTAATGACAGATGTGAATAGAGAGAATAATTTATATAAAAGTTAAATCCTTTTCCTTTTGACAAACAGATTTTAAAAGAATAATTAATACTAAATAAGTGGAAGTTTTAAAGTCGTAAATTCAAAAAGGTTAAAATAAATTAAACTACATTATTATAGCGTTTGCACTACGTATAATAAAAAACACAAAGCTAAAAATCAGAATTTTTTCGCTTTGTGTTTAACCAAATAGAATTATGAAATCGCCATGATTTAAATCAAAATAATGGCGTCCACATAAAACTAATTACCTTGACTCTTTATATATTGTTCTAAAGATTGTAAATCTTCGTTGCTCATTGCTTTTGTAATTACAAAATTTGCTTTCATTACTTCATATTGAGAAGGATCTACAATTGCTTCCGATTCTCCTTTTAAAAAGTTTACTATATTCCCTTTCTTCTCTTTATATATTTTTGCAATTTCTTGCAAACTAGGGCCAATTACCTTTACATCTGTTTTATGGCAAGTTGCACAAGTACCCTTACCTTCAAACAATGCTTTTCCTTGTGCAGCTAATGGAAATTCTGAAGATTCAACTGTAGTTACTACATCATTAATCGATTTTGATTCTGTAGGAATTGCACCAAAATTTTCTTCGTTTTTTTTGCTTCCATTACAACTAATTAATACGCTAATTAATCCTAGAAAAAAACCCATTTTAACAATTGCTTTCATCGTGAAACTTATTTATAGTGTAAAATTACATTATTAATTAGATGGAGAATATGATTTTTATCAGTTAAGCTATTTTATTTTGTTAAAAACAAATTTTAATCTAATAATTGCGCTATTTCTTTTGCAAAATAGCTTGCAATCAAATCGGCACCTGCTCGTTTTATAGAGGTTGTTTGTTCCATCATAATTGCATCATGGTCTATCCAGCCTTTTTCAGCAGCAGCTTTTATCATGCAATATTCGCCCGAAACTTGATATACTGCAACAGGTACTTGACTTATGTTTTTGACTTCTCTAACAATATCTAGATAAGATATTCCCGGCTTTACCATTACAATATCGGCACCTTCCTCGATGTCCATTTTGGTTTCTCTAATGGCTTCCAGTCGGTTATGATAGTCCATTTGATAGGTTTTCTTGTCTTTTGGAATGTTTTGCAAATCGACAGGAGCCGAGTCCAATGCATCTCGAAAAGGGCCGTAATGTGCCGATGCATATTTGGCAGAATAGGCTAATATCCCAGTATTAATATGCCCTTCTGTTTCCAATGCGTGTCGTATAGTTCTGATTCTGCCATCCATCATGTCACTTGGTGCTACAATATCGGCACCTGTTTGTGCATGTGAAACGCTCATTTGTGCCAGAAAATCTGCTGTAGCATCATTGGCGATTTGACCGTTTTCTATGATTCCATCATGCCCATATATTGAATAAGGATCCAGAGCTACATCGGTTAAAACAATCATTTCAGGACAAGTGTTTTTAACGGTTTTAATTGCTCGTTGCATCAATCCATTCGAATTTAAAGCTTCTTTTCCTGCATTGTCTTTTAAATTATCAGGCACTTTTACAAACAACAAAACCGATTTCAAGTTGAGTTTCCAAAGTTCTTTGATTTCTTTTTCAAGATTGTCAAGACTCAATCGGAAGTAGTTTGGCATGGATTCTATTTCTTCCCGAATGCCTTTTCCTTCTACAATAAAAAGAGGAACAATAAAATCATTTGGAGATAAAATCGTTTCTCGAACCAAACTCCGAATGGATTCGTTAGTTCTTAATCTTCTATTTCTTCTTAATGGGAACATGATATATTATTTAAAATTATTTGAAAGTTTAAGGTTTAAAGTTGTTTTGCTTTGCACTTAAACCCAATCTATCGGTTTTTCTAATGCTTTGATTAATTTTTCTTCTTCACTTCCAACTTCTGGATGATGGTCATAATGCCATTGCGCATGTGGTGGTAATGACATTAAAATAGATTCAATTCTACCGTTAGTTTTTAGTCCGAAAAGTGTTCCTTTGTCGTGCACCAAATTGAATTCTACATAACGACCACGACGAATTTCTTGCCAAGTTCTTTGTGCTTCGGTATATGATAATTCTTTTCTTTTTTCTACAATTGGAACGTAGGCTTCAAGAAAACTATTGCCGACTTCGGTTACAAAATTGTACCAATCATCCATTTTCATTCCTTCCGTTTCTTTGCAATAATCGAAGAATAATCCGCCAAGGCCACGAGCTTCATTTCTGTGTGCGTTCCAAAAATAGTTATCGCATTGTTTTTTGTATTTTGGATAAAAGTCAGGATTGTGTTTGTCGCAAGCAGTTTTACAGGTTTGATGAAAATGTTTTCCGTCTTCTTCAAATAAATAATACGGTGTTAAATCTTGTCCACCACCAAACCAACTATTGATTACATTTCCGTTATCATCGTACATTTCGAAATATCTCCAATTGGCATGAACAGTTGGCACCATCGGACTTTTGGGGTGAATAACCAAACTCAATCCGCAAGCAAAAAAATCGGCTTCGCCAACGTTGAACATTTTTTGCATTGTTTCGGGTAATTTTCCGTAAACTGCTGAAATATTTACGCCGCCTTTTTCAAAAACATTTCCGTTTTCTATAACTCGTGTTCGCCCGCCTCCACCATCGGTACGTTTGGCTTCTCCCTGTTCGTCTTCGACTCGAGTCCAAATGTCTTCACGGAATTTTGCAACACCATCAACTTCTTCTAGTTTGGAAGTGATTTGGTCTTGTAGATTTTGTATGTATGTCAGGAATTTATCTTTCATTTTGTCTTCGAAGGTTCAAATCCCTCTTTCTCTGCTATTGATTATACTCTTTCACAGCTTCAACAAATGCCTTCGCATGATCAACTGGAATATTTGGTAAAATTCCGTGACCTAGATTTACTATATAATTGTCTTTTCCGAATTCGTCTATCATTTCGTGCACCATTTTTTTGATGGTTGGAATTGGAGAAAGTAATCGACTTGGGTCAAAATTTCCTTGTAGCGTAATATCCCCGCCTGTTAAATAACGTGCGTTTCTTGCAGAAACTGTCCAATCTACACCAAGAGCGGAAGCTTTTGATTTTGCCATTTCTCCCAAAGCAAACCAACATCCTTTTCCGAAAACAATAACTTTAGTTTTTGTCGACTTTTCAGTTGTTTGCCCAAGGCCACCAAGAATCGACTTTTTTTCATCGGAAAAAAGATTTTTAGTGTCGGTTTCTTCTGCCAAAGAGTCAACTATTTGGTTGATGTATTTCCATGAGAATTCTTGATAATCTACTGGAGATAGCATTCCGCCCCAAGAATCAAAAATTTGAATGGCGTTACAACCTGCTTTTACTTTTTCTTTCAAATATAAAATGGTTGTATCTGTGATTTTTTGTAATAAAGTATGAGCAGCAATTGGATTAGAAAAGCAAAATCCCTTCGCTGTATCAAAGCTTTTTGACCCTTTCCCTTCTACGCAATAGCAGAAAATTGTCCAAGGTGAACCTGCAAAACCAATAAGCGGAACTTCATCATTCAACATTTCTTTGGTTAATTTGATAGCATCAAAAACGTAACCCAATGTTTCATTTACATCTGGAACAATTACTTGATTTACTTGTTCCATTGTACGAATTGGATTTGGAATAATTGGTCCCAAATTGTCTTTCAATTCAACGTGAATTCCCATTGCTCTTGGAACTACCAAAATATCTGAAAATAAAATTGCAGCATCTGGCTTTACAATTCGTATTGGTTGAACCGTAATTTCAGCTGCTAATTCTGGAGTTTCGCAACGAGTGAAAAAATCATATTTGTCTCGCAAAGCTCTGAATTCTGGTAAATATCTTCCAGCTTGACGCATCATCCAAACTGGTGGACGTTCTACGATTTCATTGTTTAAAGCTCTTAAGAAAAGGTCGTTTTTGATCATTTTTTATAATGTTTAACCCTTGCAGGGTTTCAAACCCTGCAAGGGTTTTAGTTAGGATTTATAATATTTTATTACTTCATAAATTACATTTTCAATTGTTGACATTTCGGCAATTTCAATGTTTTTTATTTTATTAATTCCCAAAGTTTTTGCGGTGGTTTCTCCAATGCAAAAACAAATTTCGTTCTTTATTTTGTTATTTATCAAATAACTTTCGACAGCCGATGGACTAAAAAACAAAATTCCATCAAATTTTTCTTCAGCCGAAATCTTGAAGGGTGCCAATTTAGTTTGATATACTTCTATTTCATTAAAGGTAATTCCTTTGTTTTTCAATGCTTTGGGTAATGTTTCTTTGCGTAAATTTCCACTAAAAAAGGTAAAATTTTCGTGGTTATATATTAAGGTAATAATTTCGGCCAATTCCGAAGCATAATCCATATAAACATCGACTGTAAAACCGTTTTGTTCCAATAATTCTTTGGTTTTGATGCCCACACAAAAAGCTGTTTTGGTTTTAAGATTTTCCCAACCGTTTTGTTCAATCAAACTTAAAACAGCATTTTGACTGCTAAAAATTAAATTTTCATTTATTTTATTCAACTCAAAAGTGTTGTTTTTAATTTCAATAAAATCTTGTTCTAATAGGTCAAAATTGGCATCAAGAAATACTTGTCTTTGCTCGTCCGATAATGTTTTGGTTGATAAAATACTGGTTTGACTCATTATTTTTTCAATGCTTTTTTGATTTCCGCCATCAATTGGGCACCACCATTATTCAAAATTTCTTGAGCCGAATGAAATCCTAGTTTTTTCCAATCCTCAATTGGTACGTTTTTTGAAATTTCTATTTTTTGTTTTCCATCTAATGATAATAAAATTCCTTTAAAAAAAAGAGTGTCGTCAGCATCGCAATAGGTTACCAATGCCCCAATAGGTGCTGTACATCCGCCTTCAAGTGTTTTTAGAAACTGTCGTTCTATATAGGTACAAATTTCGGTTTCAATGTGATTTAGCTGTGAAAGTGCGTCTAAAACATATTCATTGCTCCCCATTGCTACAACAACCATTGCTCCTTGTGCTGGTGCTGGAATCATCCAATCTAAATTGATGTAATTATCTGGTTTTAAATTGATTCTTTCTAATCCAGCTGCTGCAAAAACGGCACCGTTCCAATCATTTTCGCGCAGCTTTTGCATTCTGGTATTTACGTTTCCACGCAAATCGACAACTTTGTCATCGGGGTATTTGTTGAGCCACATTGCTTGACGGCGCAAACTTCCTGTGGCAATTGTGTTTTGTTTTTCTAAGTCTAAATTTTGTTTGTGAACTAAAATATCTAATGTGTTAGCTCTTTCTAAAACGGCTGCTTGCACAATTCCGGCAGGTAATGCGGTTGGAACATCTTTCATCGAATGTACGGCAATATCAACTTGTCCATTAATCATTGCAAAGTCTAATGTTTTGGTGAAAATTCCAGTGATTCCGAGTTCATAAAGAGGTTTATTGAGAAGGATATCGCCTTCTGATTTTACAGCAATAATTTCGGTTTTATAATCTAAATCGTTCAGTTTTTTTTGAACTTCATGTGCTTGCCAAAGTGCCAATTCACTATCTCTGGTTCCTATTCGTATAAATTTATTTGAATTATTTTTTTTAGATATGTTGCTTATGTCCATCTTTTATTTAATTTCAGTTTCTAAAAACAACTGTTCTTTATTTTTTTCGTTCAAATTATTCCTTTTAGCTTCTTCTTTATGAGAATTTGTGATGCTAAATATTTTTTCTATCCAATCAATTCCTTCGTCCGAAGATTCGTTGTCTTTAAGATGACTTACAAAGTGATTGGTTATTTTTTGAATAATTTTTGTACTAATAATTTCTGCTTGGTTTTCGTTAAAATCATTTGTTTTTTTTCTGACCAAGGCAACTTCTTTGTCTTTAATGGCATTTAACTTTGCTTTTAAGGCATGTATTGTTGGAGCAAATTTTCGTTGCTTATTCCATTGACAAAATTCATCTTTTATTTCTTCTATAATTGCTTCTGCTGCTGGGATATAGCTTTTTCTATTTTCTAAAGTTTCGTCTGTAATTTGTGATAAATCGTCTAGATGTACTAGGTGTACATTTTGTATGTCGGTTACATTTTGATTTACGTTTCTAGGAATAGACAAATCTAAAATTAGTAGTGGTTTCTTCAAATTTAGTAATGTTTTATCTATTGTTGGATTTTGTGCACCTGTTGCTACAATTATTATATCTGCTTTTTGAATTTCTAATTCTAGTTGTGCATATTCTTTAACAACAACATTAAGCTTCTTAGCTAATTTTTCGGCTTTATCTTTCGTCCGATTGATTAACGTTATTTGTTCGTGTTTTGTGTGCTTTACGAGATTTTCACAAGTGTTTCTACCTATTTTTCCTGTTCCGAAAAGCAAAATATTTTTTGTAGAAATATCTTTTACATTTTTAAAAATATATTGCACAGATGCGAATGAAACCGAAGTTGCTCCCGATGAGATTTTAGTTTCGTTTTTTATTTTTTTACTTGCTTGTATTACTGAATTTACTAATCTGTCCAAAAATGTGTTAATAAGTTGGAGTTCTTTACTTTCGTTAAAAGCATTTTTTAACTGGCTTATAATTTCAAAATCCCCTAAAATTTGACTGTCTAGTCCTGTTCCAACTTTGAAAATATGGTTTATTGCCTCTTGATTTTTATAAACAAACGCTACCTTTTGAAAATCTTCTACTGTACCTAAGCTGTTATCACAAAGTAATTTTATTAGCTGAAATGGATGTTGTGCAAAGCCATAAATTTCGGTTCTGTTGCAGGTTGAGGTTATAAGTAAAGCTTCAATTCCTTCTAGTTTAGCTTGTTTTAATAAAGCTTCTTTTGCATTTTTGTCTAAACTAAATTTACCTCTTGTTTCTGCGTCTGCTTTTTTATAGCTTAGACCTACGGAGTAGAAGACGGAATGTTTTGCAATTATTTTTTTTTCCATTAGAAACAATACTTTTTAGAGTATTACAAAGTTATTCTAATACTATTTATAAAAACAACGCTCTAAATACTATTTGTGTCGCTTAAAGATTTACTTTAAATAAATTTGATTTTAAACGTTATTTTTTATATTTTTGTAGAGATGTCTGCATTTGATGTTTTTATTTAGAGTTACTCTAAATAAGTAGAATTAAAAAAATAATTTTATAATTAAAAAAAATAACGATATGAGTTCGCGTGAGGAAATAAAAATTGATGATGATTTTATCTTGCTTAGACTCCAAAATGACACGCAAGACATGCTTACAATTGAGAGGCAAATTAAAACCGGTTTGTTGCAATTTCATTTTGGGTTAAAAGGGTGTGCTAAATTTGTTTTTAACCAAGGTGGTTATTCGGTAGATTTAAAGGAAGAGAAATCTTTGCTGTTTTATAACCCACAAAAAGCACTTCCACTACATTTAGAAATATTTCCTAATTCTTGGGTAATTTCCATTGCGATTTCTA
>DZCQ01000003.1:10485-98920 GCA_022730285.1 Flavobacterium psychrophilum | reverse complement strand
CCACTACATTTAGAAATATTTCCTAATTCTTGGGTAATTTCCATTGCGATTTCTATTAAAAAATTTCATGGATTATTTTCCACAAGTGTGGAACATGTTCCATTTTTAAGTGACTCTAACAAAGACAAAAAATATTATGCCGAAGAAGATATTTCACCCTCCATGGCAATAGTTTTAAACCAAATGTTTCATTACAACTTAAATCCATCAATTAAAAATTTATATTATAAAGGAAAAGGTTATGAACTGTTAAGTCTCTATTTTAATCAGACAGAAGATCCAAATTTAGAGCAATGCCCTTTTTTAATTGATGAAGAAAATGTGTTAAAAATTAAAAAAGCGAAAGAAATAGTTATCGAAAACATGGCTGAGCCTCCAACTTTACAAGCATTGGCAGATGCAATAGGTTTGCCTTTAAGAAAGCTAAATTTGGGGTTTAAACAGCTGTATGGAGATACTATTTATGGTTTTTTGCTTGATTTTAAATTAGTACAGGCAAAGCAACTTTTAGATTCTGGTTCTTATAATGTAAATGAAGTTGGTTTAAAAATTGGGTATAGCACTGGAAGCCATTTTATTGCTGCATTTAAAAAGAAATTTGGAACTACTCCAAAAAAATATTTGATGTCGATAAATGCTAATGTGTAGGTTTAAAAAAAATAATATAAACTAACCCTCGCAGGGTTCAAAACCCTGCGAGGGTTACAAGATTACAAAACCAGGTATGGGTTCAAAACCCTTTGATGGTTACATAAAAAAATGAAAAAATGAAAGGAGTATTATTAGTAAATTTAGGTTCGCCCGAAAGCCCAACTGCCAAAGATGTAAAGCCATATTTAGATGAATTTTTAATGGATAAATATGTGATAGATGTGCCATTTTTATTACGTGCTTTATTAGTACGAGGTATTATTCTGCAAACGAGACCCAAAAAATCTGCAGAAGCATATGCTCGCATTTGGACTAGCGAAGGTTCTCCTTTAATTGTTCTTTCCAAAAAAATGCATCAGAAAGTTCAGAAAATGGTAGATATTCCTGTGGCTTTGGCAATGCGTTATGGAACAATGACCATTCAAAAAGGGTTGCAAGAACTAAAAGATAAAGGTGTGACGGAAGTGATGTTGTTGCCCTTATATCCGCAACACGCTATGGCTTCTACAACTACAATTGTGGTTTTAGCGGAAGAATTGCGTCAAAAGTTTTTTCCAGAAATGACTTTTACAAACGTTCCCGCATTTTACAACAAACCCGACTATATTCAGGCGTTTGCTAATTCGATGAAAAAACATTTAAAAGGATTTGATTATGACCATTTATTGTTTTCATATCACGGAATTCCAAAACGCCATATTCGTAAAACAGATGTAACCAAATCACATTGTAAAATAGATGGTTCATGTTGCAACACACCATCGGCTGCACATGAATTTTGCTATCGCCATCAATGCTATGAAACCACAAAACAAGTGGTAAAATTGTTAGGAATTCCAGAAGGAAAATATAGCCAAACTTTTCAATCAAGATTAGCTGGTGACAAATGGCTAACTCCATATACTGATGTAGAAATTAACAAAATGCCCGAAAAAGGAATCAAGAAACTGGCAGTTGTAACTCCAGCCTTTGTTGCTGATTGCTTAGAAACTTTGGAAGAAATTGCGATGGAAGCAAACCATCAATTTAAAAAACATGGAGGCGAAAAGTTTTTGGCAATTCCTTGTATGAATGACGAAGACGAATGGTGTGGTGTGGTGGCAAATTGGATTGAGAATTTTAAAATAAAATAGAAGAAAGAAAAAAGACTTTTATATTGGAACTTTATAACTACATAAAATCACTTCACTTAATTTTTGTAATCACTTGGTTTGCAGGTTTGTTTTACATTGTTCGTTTGTTTGTCTATCAAATTGAAGCAAATGAAAAATCTTCGCCAGAAAGAGAAATTTTATTAGCTCAATATAAAATAATGACCTATCGTCTTTGGTATATTATTACATGGCCAAGTGCAATTATTACAAGTATTTTTGCCTTTTGGATGCTTTTTTTTACGCCAATAGGAAATGTATGGTTACAAATGCCATGGATGCATGTAAAGTTAGGGTTTGTCCTTTTATTGTATCTATACCAATTAAAATGTCATCAAATATATAAACAACACCAAAACGATGTTTTTAAATTTTCTTCAAACCAAATGCGATTATGGAACGAAGTCTCTACTATTATTCTATTTTCCGTTGTGTTTTTGGTAATTCTTAAAAACGCTTTTGATTGGATTTACGGAGTTGTTGGAATTTTCTTGTTTTCTATACTTATAATGTTAGGATTCCAGTTTTACAAACGCATAAGAAACAGAAATAATACAAAATGATTACTCTATTTTCTATAAAAACTTGGTCGTTAAGAGTTCGGATTTTTATTTCGATGATAATTGTAACGGTTATTTCATCTATTTTAGTTACCTCTCTTTCACTCTTTCAGTTTCAAAAAGAAAATCAAGATTATCATCAAGAAAGACTTCAGAGAAAAGAAAATCAAATAAAAGCACATATTGTTTATATATTATCTAAAACACCTCACCCGCTTATTACACAAAACATACCATTTATTTTCAAAAATAAAATATTTGAAATTGCGGATATTCATAATCTAGAAATTAATTTATATAATCTTCAAGGACGTTTAATTCTTTCTTCAAATTCTCCAATTTTACCTGGACAAATCTCGCTAAATATTCCTGAAGATATATTAGAAAAGCTTAAATATTCAGATGCTAAAAGTTTTGTAACACTAACGGAAAGAGCTGGCGATAAGTATCGCTTTTCTTATAGCTATTTAATGGATTATGTAGAAAAAAAACCAATAGGAATTATCAAACTACCTTATAAAGAGGACGATTCTTTTTATGCAAATGAGATGAAAAATTTTTTGTCTGTATTTGGATTGGTATATTTAATTGTAATGGGAATTTCTATATTTATAGCTTATTATTTGTCCCGATTTATTACAAAATCACTAAAAATAATTTCTGATAAATTGTCAGAAACTAGTTTAACACAAAAAAACACTAAAATTGAGCTAAAAAGTAATAGCTACGAAATAGACAGACTCGTGGAATCTTATAATAATATGATTGATCAGCTAGAAGAAAGTGCAAACAAATTAGCCCAAAACCAAAGAGAGGAAGCTTGGCAAGAAATGGCGAAACAAGTAGCACACGAAATTAAAAATCCACTTACTCCAATGCGTTTGACTGTACAAGGATTTCAACAAAAATTTGACCCCCAAGACCCTAATATCACTGCTAAAATTAACGAACTTTCTAAAATTCTTATTCAGCAAATAGATATTATGGGGGCAGTAGCCAGTGCCTTTTCTAATTTTGCAAGCATGCCAGCTCAACAGAATGAAACTCTGAATGTAGTAGCAATTGTAAAATTAGCACTAGATATATTTAATGAAGAATTCATCCAATTCCATTCTGATTACCAAGAAATAATTACCATAATAGACAGAACACAGCTAATTCGGATTATAACTAATTTGGTTAAAAATGCTCTGCAAGCAATTCCCGAAGAACAAAAACACAAGAGTATTGTTGTTTCTGTATCTAAAGAGACGAGTTTTGCGATCATAAAAGTTAAAGACAATGGCTCTGGAATTAAACCAGAAGATTATACTAAAATATTCGAACCAAAATTCACTACCAAAACTAGTGGAATGGGACTAGGATTGGCAATTATAAAAAACAGCATCGAGAATTACCATGGAACTATTAACTTTGAAACAAAATTAGGTCAAGGAACTACATTTACAGTTGCTTTACCCATCACTAATCTATAAAATATGACTACACAAAACACCCTTATTCACATCGAAAACCAAATTTTAACTATTTCTATCAATCGACCAGATAAGCTAAATGCTTTAAACAGAAACACGATTCAAGAATTACATGATCATTTAGTGCTAGCTAACACTAATCCTGATATTAGAGCCATCATTATAACTGGAACTGGAGAAAAGGCTTTTGTTGCAGGTGCTGATATTGCGGAATTTGCCCATTTTACAGCTGAGGAAGGAGCTCTGCTTGCAGAAAAAGGACAAGATTTACTATTCAATTTTATAGAAAACATGACCACTCCGGTAATAGCTGCAATAAACGGTTTTGCATTAGGCGGTGGGTTAGAGCTTGCCATGGCTTGCCATATTAGAATTGCTTCGGAGAACGCAAAAATGGGTTTACCAGAAACTTCGCTAGGAGTTATCCCTGGTTATGGAGGCACACAGAGGTTAGCACAATTGGTAGGAAAAGGCAGATCTTTAGAAATGATTTTGACTGCAAATATGATTGATGCGAACACAGCTAAAAGTTATGGATTAGTAAATCATGTAGTTAATGCACAAGACCTACAAGCAACATCTATACAAATTGCTACTAAAATTGCTAAAAATTCCCCATCTGCAATTGCAAATGCTATTAGAAGTGTAAATGCAAATTTTAAAGATGGAGTAGATGGTTTTGCAGTAGAAGTTCAAAATTTTGGGGCTTGTTTTGCTACGCAAGATTTTAAAGAAGGGACACTTGCTTTTTTAGAAAAAAGAAAACCTCAATTTAGTGGGAATTAATTAGGTAAACTAATTGTTTTTTTTAGTGGTACTACACTTTTATTGAATCCAATTTCTGTTTCAGTAATAATTAGCAAAATTATTGCTGAAAAATAGTTAAGTCACATTAAATTTTAGAAAATAATGTTATATTTGTGGCCAAAATGCCATTTTGTTGTGCCTAATTCTTAAAAAATGAAAACAATAAAAATAAGTGTTAAAAATAGAGAATTTTATCGAAAACCAAATTGTTAGTTATATGAAAAAAGAAAGTACTCAAAAATCAATTTTAAAAATGATACTATTACAAATAGTATTGTTATCACTTTCATTTAATCTTAATGCTCAAGGTGATGTTGTTGCAGGAAAAGCTATTTTTAATTCTAATTGTACTGCATGCCACAAGTTAGATGCTAAAGTGACAGGTCCTGCTTTAAGGGGAATTGCACAAACAAGAGAGAAAAGCTGGTTAGTAAAATGGATAAAAAATAGTTCTGAGCTTGTTGCTTCGGGTGATGCTTTAGCTGTTAAAGTTTATAATGAAAATAACAAAGCAGCAATGCCAAGTTTTCCACAATTATCTGACAAAGATATTGATGATGTTCTAGCATATTGTTCAGAACCAAAACCAACACCAAAAGTGCCAGCCGCTACAGCTTCAAACGGCTATTCTTTTACGAATAGTATTGCTTTATGGTTGTCAATGGGAATTCTTATACTATTGGTAATTATGCTTTTTGTAATCCGTCCATTATTGAAAAAATTAGCAGAAGATAATATCGACTCTTAATGAATAATACATGATTTTAAATAAAAAATGTAGGCAATAGCCTACATTTTTTTTCGCATTCTTGCAACAGGAATGTCCAGTTGTTCTCTATATTTTGCTATTGTTCTGCGAGCAATAGGATAACCTTTTTCTTTTAAAATTTCTGCTAATTGGTCGTCTGGAAGTGGCTTATTTTTGTCCTCTTGAGAAATAACTAATTGCAATATGTTTTTAATCTCAATAGTAGAAACTTCCTCTCCTTGATCATTTGTCATTGCTTCCGAGAAGTATTCTTTTATTAATTTGGTTCCGTAAGGAGTATCTACATATTTGCTATTTGCAACACGTGAAACGGTAGAAATATCTAGTCCAACCATGTCTGCAATATCTTTTAGAATCATCGGTTTTAAAAGAGTTTCATCTCCTTCCAAGAAATAGGCTTCCTGAAAGTGCATAATGGCATTCATGGTTACATAGAGGGTTTCTTGGCGTTGTTTGATAGCATCAATAAACCATTTTGCCGAATCTAATTTTTGTTTAATAAACTGGACTGCATCTTTTTGAGAATTCGATTTCTCTTTGGCGTCTTTATACGTTTTCATCATCTCTTGGTAATCTTTTGAGACATGAAGTTCTGGGGTATTTCGACCGTTAAGGGTCAATTCTAATTGGTTATCCACTATTCTAATTGCAAAGTCTGGCACTACATGTTCTGTGGCTTTATTACTTCCTGTATATGCCCCACCAGGTTTTGGATTTAATCGTTCAATTTCGTCAATAGCGTTTTTTAATTGTTCTCTAGATATTGAAAATTTCAGAATTAGTTTGTCGTAATGTTTTTTGGTAAAGGCTTCAAACTGATCTTCTATAATTAAAATTGCCAGTGCAATAGACTCTGTGGGTGTTTTGTGTTTTAGTTGTAATAATAAACATTCTTGTAAGTCCCTTGCTCCAACTCCTGTCGGCTCTAGTTCGTGCATGATATGGAGTGCTTTTTCTACATTTTTTTCGTCTGTATAAATGCCTTGTGTAAAAGCTAGGTCATCTACAATATCTTGAATACTTCTTCTAATGTATCCCATATCATCAATACTTCCTACTAGAAATTCTGCTATTTCTCTTTGATTATCTGTTAAGATAAATGTATTTAACTGATTAATTAGGTCTTGATGAAAACTAACTGGCGAATATAGTGGGGAATCTCTATCTTGGTCATCATCACTATAATTATTTGTTTGCGTCTTGTAATCTGGCACTTCATCGTCACTTAAATAATCCTCTAAATTTAAGTCCTCTTGTTCAGATTCGTTGTAATCGTCTTCGTTGTTATCAAACTCATCTTTTTCAAATTGATCATCATCAAATTCTTCGGTTGCTTCAAGAGCAGGATTTTCGTTCATTTCTTCCAATAAACGTTGCTCAAAAGCTTGTGTTGGCAATTGAATTAACTTCATCAACTGAATTTGTTGAGGGGATAATTTTTGAGAAAGTTTGAATTGTAAACTGTGTTTAAGCATTATTTTTTATTTAAAAGTTTCAGGTTTTATGTTTCAAGTTATTCTTAAATAAAGAACTTGAAAACTTGAAACAAATATTTTTAAAATTCAGCATTCTGTGGTGTTCTTGGAAACGGAATTACGTCTCTAATATTGGTCATTCCTGTTACAAAAAGCACTAATCTTTCAAATCCTAATCCGAAACCTGAGTGCACTGCCGAACCGAATCTTCTGGTGTCTAAATACCACCAAAGTTCTTCTTCATCAATTCCTAAAGCTTTCATTTTTTCAACTAAAACATCGTAGCGTTCTTCTCTTTGCGAACCACCAACAATTTCTCCAATTCCTGGAAACAGAATATCCATGGCACGAACTGTTTTTCCATCTTCGTTTAATCGCATATAAAATGCTTTGATATTGGCTGGATAATCAAACAAAATCACAGGACATTTGAAGTGTTTTTCAACCAAATAACGTTCGTGTTCACTCTGTAAATCGGCACCCCATTCGTTGATGATATAATTGAATTTTTTCTTTTTATTTGGAGTTGAATCTCTTAAAATATCAATAGCTTCGGTATAGGAAACACGTTTGAAATTGTTTTCTAAAACGAAATTCAATTTTTCTAACAAAGCCATTTCGCTGCGTTCTGCTTGTGGTTTTGATTTTTCTTCTTCCAACAAACGACCTTCCAAAAACTTCAAATCGTCTTGGCATTTATCGATCGTATATTTGATTACATTTTGGATAAAATCTTCAGCCAAATCCATATTGTCATTCAAATCATTGAAAGCCACTTCTGGTTCAATCATCCAAAACTCTGCTAAGTGGCGTGAAGTGTTGGAGTTTTCAGCTCTAAATGTTGGCCCGAAAGTATAAATTTGCCCCAAAGCCATTGCAAAAGTTTCGCCTTCTAATTGACCAGAAACGGTAAGATTGGTTTGTTTTCCAAAGAAATCTTCTTTGTAATTGATGCTTCCGTCTTTGTTTCTTGGAGCCGAACCATCAATTGGTAACGCCGTAACTTGAAACATTTCGCCAGCACCTTCGGCATCAGAACCTGTTATTATAGGTGTGTTTACATACACAAATCCTTTTTCTTGAAAATAAGTGTGAACCGCATGAGCCAGAACCGAACGAACACGTATAATTGCTCCAAAAGCATTGGTTCTAACTCTTAAATGTGCGTTTTCACGAAGAAACTCTAAAGAATGTTTTTTAGGTTGCATTGGAAATTTCTCAGCATCTGAATCGCCTAAAATTTCTAATTTGGAAACTTGAATTTCATATTTCTGACCTGCACCTTTGCTTTCAACTAATTCTCCAATTACCGAAATGGCTGCACCTGTTGTAATTCTTTTTAAAGTTTCTTCAGGTGTGTTTTCAAAGTCAACTACACATTGAATATTATTAATTGTCGAACCATCGTTCAAGGCTATAAATTGATTGTTTCTAAAAGTTCTAACCCAACCTTTTGCATTTATTTCGGATAGTGTTTTGTTACTATTTAATAGCTCTTTTATTTTAGTATGTTTCATTTTGGTGATAAATATTTTTGTGCAAATATAATTGATTTTTTGATTTTTTCAAGAGGGATTTTGGGTTGCTTACAAGTCCTTTTTATTAAAAATAGTTTATTTTACAAATTCTCTATTTCGGCATCGCTAGGCTCTGTAATATCTATAATTGGTTCGTAATATTCTTGTTTTTTTACTAAATTTTTGTTGAATGATAAGACAAGGGATGGAAGCAAAACTAAATTTGAAAGCATCCCGAAAAAGAGTGTTAAAGCCACTAATCCGCCAAGTGCTACTGTACCTCCAAAGCTTGAAAGCATAAATACTGAAAAGCCAAAAAACAGGACGATTGAGGTGTAAAACATACTAATACCTGCATCATTAAACGTTGCTAATACTGATTTTTTAATTTTCCAGTCATTTCTAGACAACTCTAGTCTGTATTGTGCTAAAAATCGCAATGTGTCATCTACTGAAAGCCCGAATGCTATTCCAAAAACTAAAATAGTAGATGGTTTTAACGGAATTCCTAAAAATCCCATTAACCCAGCAGTCATCAGTAATGGTAATAAATTTGGAATGATGCAAACCAATACCATTTTAATAGAACGAAACATTATTGCTACTAATCCGCCAGTTATGAAAAAGGCAAATAATAGTGATGAGAGTAAATTGTCTAATAAATATTTTGTCCCCTTTTGAAATACCGATGCTTTCCCTGTAATAATAACATGGTATTTCGGTTCTGGAAATAGTTTTGCGGCTTTTGCTTTTAGTTGTGCTTCTATTCCATCCATTTTTTCGCCATTTTCATCTTTGATAAAGGTGGTTATTCTGGCATATTGTCCTGTAGAATCTACATAACTTGTCATCAGATTTTCTTTCCCATTTTTAGCTCCGTTTTTAGCGTAACTTAGTATAAATGCTTGCTCTTGAGATGTTGGAAGTTCGTAATATTCTGGGTTTCCATTGTAATAAGCTTGTTTAGAGTATTTAACTAGGTTTACGATAGAAATTGGTTTGGATAATTCTGGAATTTCTTGAATAGTTTCTTCTAGTTTTTCCATCTTTTTAAGCATAGAAAGCTTCATGACACCTTTTTTATGTTTGGTGTCTATCATTATTTCTAATGGCATTACACCGTCAAATTCCTGTTCAAAAAATCGAATATCATCAAAGAAAGCTGTTTTTTTTGGCATATCTTCAATAATGCTGCCTGATATTCTAATTTCATAAATCCCTATTATTCCTATTATTAACAATATTATGGATACAATATATACACTAATTCGGTTATATTTTACAGTATTTACTATCCAATTCATAAATGATGTTAGATATTCTCTGTCTAAATGTTCTAAATGCCTTGGGCTAGGAGCTGGTATATAGCTATAGAATATTGGAATTAAGATTAGACACAATAAATATAATGCAATAATATTAATTGATGTAACTACTCCAAATTCTGTTAATAGCACATTATTAGTTACTATAAAAGTTGCAAATCCTAATGCCGTTGTTAAATTTGTCATTAAGGTTGCTGTACCTGTTTTGGTAATTACTCTTTGTATTGCCTTAGCTTTGTTGCTGTGTTTTTTGTATTCTTGATGGTATTTATTTATTAAAAAGATGCAATTCGGAATTCCAATTACAATAACTAATGTTGGGACTAATGCTGTTAAAACTGTTATTTCATAACCAAGTAGTCCTAGAAAACCAAAAGACCACATAACACCAATAATTACTATCCCCATAGAGATTAAAGTGGCTCGTATGGAGCGAAAAAACAAATAAAATATAAATGAGGTGATTAAAAGTGCGGCTACAATAAACAGACCAATTTCATCAATTATGGTTTTTGCATTAAGCGTTCTAATATAAGGCATTCCAGAGGTATGCAATTTTATCGAAGTTGCTTTTTCAAATTTCTCTATCTCTGGAATTAGCGTGTTTAAGATAAAATCTTTTCTTGCTTTGGTATTTATAATCTTTTTATCAAGATAAATTGCCGAGCGTATTGCTCCTGATTTTTTATTGAAAAGCAAACCTTCATAAAAAGGCATGTTTTGTAATAATTCAGATTTTATTTTTAGCAAATAATCTTTATTGGTGCTTTTTTTAGGATTAATTAATGGGGTTAATTCAAATTTTTCTAAAGCATCATTTTTTACTAATTTTTTTAAGTTATTTATCGAAATTACTAACTCTACTTCCTTTTTAGAGCTTAAAGTATTCATTAACCTTGTCCATTGTCCATATACTTTTGGGGTAAATAATTTTGGGTCTTTGGTTGCAATAACTACAAGGTTTCCTTCCTCTCCAAAATTTTGTAAAAATGTTCTATAATCTATATTAATCTGATCATCGTACGGAATTAAGTTTGCTTCTGTTTGTGTGAATTTTATATTTTTCCATTGGAATCCAAAAAAGACAGTTATTAAGATAATTCCACCCAAAAAGAACACTCTATTTCTTAGAATTATCCTCGCTACCAATCCCCAAAATCCGGCATTTAATACTTTTTTCATTCTAATTATACTTTTGTAGTAGCTTGTAATTTCTTTTTTTTTTATTCATTTTTTACAAAATTGCATGTTTGTTTCAAATTAATGGTATTTTTTACTTATTTGGCTTTATTATGAAACAATTTGGATATTTTTTCTTGATTTCTTGCAATTTTTTTTCGGCCTCTATCCTTGTTTTGTAGCTGCCTACCCATACCTTATATATTGGTGTGCTAAACACAATAGTTGCATCAGTCGTTTTGTTGTTGTTTCTAAATTCTGCTAAAGAATTTTTTGAGGCTTCATTATCTCCACTATAAATCTGTATTTTATATACATCAGTAATGGTAATAGATGGATTGATTTTTCGCTTTTCATTTAGTAACCCCTCAAATCTTGGGTTTTGGGTCAAAATGGTTGTGTTTTCTTGTGCAAAACCATTAAATGGAATTATACCGATATAAACAAAAATTAAAATTACCTTTTGGTATATAGAAAGCTTCATGGCAAATATTTTTTACAAAAATACAGTTTCTATTTTAGAATAGTCAAAAATATGTGTTTAAATTCTTTCTACTTTTTCGGAAACACTTTAGTTTGCTTGTTTTATATCTATAATTTTTCGCTTTTTCTTTATGTTGTTATGTAATATGATAATTGTCATATTATATTGGTTATAACAAAACTATTTTTGTTACATAGAATAGACTGTTAAACCCTTTCTATATTTAAAATTTTGTTTTATGTGTTTCGTTTAATATTTGATAAGATTAATAATGTGTTAGCAAATATTGCCATTAAGTTTTAAAAAATTTATTTTTGTTATTTTATTTGTATAGAAATGATATGGAGTGCAACTGTTTTTGTAATAACAACTTACACGAATTGTTTATTTAGAATAAAAATAAATTACAATTTAAGATAAATTTAAGGTTTACGGAATAATTAATATATTGTATTTTTGTTGGGGTTTTTTAAAATGGCACATTTTACTTTAAGTAAGTAGAGTGCAAATCTTAGATGTTAATCATTTAAAATATGAAAAAAGTGGGTTACCATAAATCAATTTTTAAGACAATAGTATTACAAGTAATGCTTTCATTGTCCGTTTCATTTACTGTTTATGCACAAGGCGATGCTGCTGCTGGGAAAGCTCTGTTCAACGCTAACTGTGCTGCCTGTCATAAGTTAGATGCGAAAATGACTGGTCCAGCTTTGCGAGGAATTGCTCAAACAAGAGATAGGGCTTGGCTTGGAAAATGGATTAAAAATAGTGCTGCTCTTATTGCTTCAGGCGACGCAGATGCTGTAAAAGTCTATAATGATAATAACAAAATTCCGATGACGGCATTCCCTCAATTATCGGATAAAGATGTAGATAATATTCTAGCTTACACCTCTGAACCAAAACCTGAGGTAAAAGCACCCGCTGCTACAGCAGGGGCTAAAACAGAAGGCGAAGATTTTATTTCAAACGAGCTAATTCTTGGCTTGTTGGCAGGTATATTAGCGGTGTTATTGCTAATGCTTTCTATGGTTTATTATGTTTTGAAAAGAGTCGCTCAAGCGAATAATATTCCTATAAAATCAAATGTAGGATTAATGCCTTTGTGGTTAGCCTTTGCAAAAAATCAGTTTCTTGTATTAGTATCTGTAATATTATTGCTCCTAGCAAGTGCTTATTTTGCCTACGGATATATGATGCAAATAGATGTAAACGAAAACTACGCTCCAATACAGCCAATTCATTATTCCCACAAAATTCACGCTGGAGATAATGGTATAGATTGTAAGTATTGCCATTCTGCAGCAAGAACTAGTAAAAGTGCTGGTATTCCTTCATTAAATGTATGTATGAACTGTCATAAAAACATTTCTGAATTTCAAGGAGATGCAGATTCAACATATGTAGAATATAGTAAGGAATTTTATACTGCCGAGATTCAAAAATTATATGATGCGGTAGGTTGGGATAAAGCCACCCAAAAATATACTGGGAAAACGAAACCTGTAAAATGGGTTCGTATTCATAACTTACCAGACTTTGTATATTTTAACCACTCACAACACGTAACAGTGGCGGGAATAGAATGTCAAAAATGCCATGGTCCAGTAGAAACATACGAAATACAAAAGCAATTCGCACCATTAACTATGGGTTGGTGTATTAATTGTCATCGAGAAACCAATGTTAAAATGGAGGGTAATGATTACTACAAAAAAATTCACCAAGAATTATCTAAAAAATATGGGGTGGATAAGCTAACCGCAGCACAAATGGGTGGATTAGAATGTGGAAAATGTCATTACTAAACTTATTTTGAGATTTCTAAATTTAGTGTAATAAAAGATTAAACAACAAGAATATATGTCATCAAACAAAAAATACTGGAAAAGTGTTGAAGAACTAAACGAAAATAGTTCTATTGTTGAGACGCTTAGAAATAATGAATTTGTAGAAGAAATTCCTACAGATGAATTTTTAGGTGATGCAGCTACATTAGCCTCGTCCACTACCTCACGCCGTGATTTTCTTAAATATGTAGGATTTAGTACTGCAGCAGCTACCATTGCAGCATGTGAAGGTCCTGTGCATAAATCTATTCCATATGTAGTGCAACCCATACAAATTGTACCAGGAATAGCCGATTATTATGCAACTACTATGGCTGATGGATTTGATTTTGCAAATATTTTAGTGAAAACCAGAGAAGGAAGACCTATTAAAATTGAAAATAACAATTTTGAAGGAGCTAATTTTCATGCAAATGCTCGTGTACACGCATCAGTACTTTCTTTATATGACAATATGCGTCTTAAAAATTCAAAGATACATGGAAAAGATGCCACATGGAAAGATGTAAACGATAAAATAATTTCTAGTATTGCAGATGCTAAGGCAAAAGGAGGAAAAGTAGTTTTTTTAACCAATACCACAGCATCTCCCTCAACCGATAAATTAATCAACCAATTTTTAAACGCAAATGCGAATGCAAAACATGTAGTTTATGATGCGGTTTCTTGCTCTAATGCATTAGATGCTTTTCAAGAGGTTTATGGAGAAAGAGCAATTGTGAATTATGATTTTGCAAAAGCAAATGTGATAGTTTCAATCGGAGCTGACTTTCTTGGAGATTGGCAAGGTGGTGGTTTTGATGCTGGATATGCAAAAGGACGCATTCCTGCAAATGGAAAAATGTCTCGTCATTTTCAATTTGAATCTAATATGACGCTTTCTGGAGCTGCTGCTGATAAACGAATCCCAATGACTGCTACACATCAAAAAGCAGCATTAGTTAAAATTTACAATATTGTAACTGGTAACACAATACCAACAGAAAAAATAGGTAATGAAGATAGTATCACAAAGGCAGGACAACAATTAAAAACCGCTGGAAGTAAAGGGGTTTTGGTATCTGGACTTGACGATAAAAACGCACAATTACTAGTGCTAGCAATTAATAAAGTATTAAATAGCGAAGCTTTTGATACAACACATACTAGGCAGATAAGAAAAGGAAATGATAAGGAAATTAAGCAACTTATATCTGAAATAAAATCTGGTGCAGTGCATACTTTAATTATGAATGGGGTAAATCCAGTTTATACTCTGCCAAATGGCAAAGAATTTGCCGAAGCAATTAAAAAAGTAAAACTATCCGTTTCTTTTACAATGAAAGAGGACGAAACAGCATTAGTATCTACCATTGCTGTTGCAATACCACATTATTTAGAATCATGGGGAGATGTAAGTATTGTAAAAGGTAGCTATTCATTAACGCAACCTACCATACGTCCTTTATTTAAAACAACCCAATTTCAAGATGCATTATTGTCTTGGAATGGAAGTACACAAACAATTTATGATTATCTGCGTTCTTCTTGGAACGGTTCTAAATCATGGAATCAATTAGTACACGATGGGATGGTAGTAGTTACTGATGGGGTTGTGCAAAATAATTTTACAAACCGTAATTTTATTGTTGCTGCTACTGAATTAACAAAATCAACTCCATTTAAATTAGAACTAAGTTTATATACAAAAACTGGTTTAGGCGATGGGCAACAAGCAAATAATCCTTGGTTACAAGAATTTCCAGACCCTATAACTCGTGCCTCTTGGGATAATTATGTTACTGTTTCTCAAGCAGACGCTAAAGTGTTGGATCTTGAAAACTGGAATGTAGCAAATGGAGGTTTAAACGGAAGTTATGTTACATTAACAGTTGATGGAGAAAAATTACAAAACGTTCCTGTTATAATTCAGCCAGGTCAAGCCAAGGGAACTATTGGACTAGCATTAGGTTATGGACGAAAAGCCGCGATGAAAAAAGAAATGCAAGTTGGGGTTAATGCATATACTTTATACAAAAACTTTAACAGTGTACAAAATGTTTCTGTTACAAAAGAAGAAGGAGAGCATGAGTTTGCCTGTGTTCAATTGCAAAAAACTTTAATGGGGCGTGGCGATATTATTAAAGAAACAACCCTAGAAATTTTTAATACTAAAGATGCTAAAGAATGGAATTTAGTTCCTATGGTTTCTTTAGATCATCAAGAAGTTGCTTCTAAGAAAGTTGATTTATGGGAATCTTTTGATAGATCTATAGGGCATCATTTTAACCTTTCAATTGACTTAAATGCTTGTACTGGTTGTGGAGCTTGTGTTATTGCTTGCCATGCAGAAAATAATGTGCCAGTAGTTGGAAAATCGGAGGTACGAAGAAGTAGAGATATGCATTGGTTGCGAATAGATAGATATTATTCTTCCAAAAGCACTTTCGAAGAAGATGATGTAGTAAAAGAAAATGCATCTGGACTTATGGACAGTATTCATACTTTTGCAGAATTAGAAAATCCATCAGAAAATCCACAAGTTGCATTCCAACCAGTAATGTGTCAGCATTGTAATCATGCTCCTTGCGAAACTGTTTGTCCAGTTGCGGCAACATCACATGGACTTCAAGGGCAAAATCAAATGGCGTATAATCGTTGTGTAGGTACTCGTTATTGTGCAAACAACTGTCCTTATAAAGTTCGTCGTTTTAATTGGTTTTTATACAATGAAAATAAAGAATTTGATTATTTTATGAACGATGATTTAGGACGTATGGTAATCAATCCAGATGTTGTAGTTCGTTCTAGAGGAGTCATGGAAAAATGTTCTATGTGTATTCAAATGACACAAGCTACCATATTAAAAGCTAAAATTGCAGGACGTCCAGTTACAGATGGTGAATTTCAAACTGCATGTTCTAATGCTTGTACTACTGGTGCAATGATTTTTGGAGATGTAAATAATAAGGAAAGTAAAGTTGCAGAACTTTCAGAAGATAAAAGAATGTATCATTTATTAGAACATATTGGTACACAACCTAATGTTTTTTACCATGTAAAGGTTAGAAATTAATTGTAATTGAGAAATTGGTAAGATAATTAGTTTTTAATTTCATAAAATATAAATACATAACAAGTTATTTAATAATTAAGACGCCTTTGTTAGAAACTTTAATATATCCAGAAATGTTGTAATTGTAAATTTGAAATCTTTTGCCTCTATTTAACTACAGATTTAACATCATTTTTACAATAAAAATACCTAGATGCCCGTATGAGAGTGCTAATAAACAGATATTTACAAAAATAATATTACAAAAAAATTTAAGAAAAAGGTTGGTTTCATAGTTCAATAATAATTAATAAAAAATATAATAATTTATGTCGTCTCATTACGAAGCACCCATTAGAAAACCTTTAGTTATAGGTGATAAAAAATATCATGATATAACTGTCGATGTAGCTAGACCAGTAGAAGGTAAAGCCAATAAGCAATGGTGGACAGTATTTTATATAGCTTTAGCTGCATTTTTATGGGGATTAGGCTGTATGATATATACCGTTGGAACTGGTATTGGAACTTGGGGATTAAATAAAACAGTTGGTTGGGCTTGGGATATTACAAACTTTGTTTGGTGGGTTGGTATCGGTCACGCTGGTACATTAATATCTGCTGTATTATTGTTATTCCGTCAAAAATGGCGTATGGCAATTAATAGATCTGCGGAAGCTATGACCATATTTGCAGTAGTGCAAGCTGGATTGTTCCCTATTATCCACATGGGAAGACCTTGGTTAGCATATTGGGTTTTACCAATACCAAATCAGTTTGGCTCTCTATGGACAAATTTCAATTCCCCACTACTTTGGGACGTGTTTGCAATATCAACTTATCTTTCTGTATCATTGGTGTTTTGGTGGACTGGTTTGTTACCCGATTTTGCAATGCTTAGAGATAGAGCAGTTACCCCTTTTAACAAAAGAATATATTCTATATTAAGTTTCGGGTGGTCAGGAAGAGCAAAAGACTGGCAACGTTTTGAAGAAGTTTCTCTTGTATTAGCTGGTTTAGCAACACCTTTGGTTTTGTCCGTGCATACAATTGTATCTTTCGATTTTGCGACTTCTGTAATTCCAGGTTGGCATACCACTATATTACCACCTTACTTTGTTGCAGGTGCTGTTTTCTCTGGTTTCGCAATGGTAAACACATTGTTAATTATTATGCGAAAGGTTTCTAATTTAGAAGATTATATTACTATTCAGCATATAGAATTGATGAATATTATTATAATGATTACAGGTTCTATTGTCGGCTGTGCTTATATTACTGAATTGTTTGTGGCATGGTATTCTGGTGTTGAATATGAACAATACGCATTCCTAAACAGAGCAACAGGGCCATATTGGTGGGCATATTGGTTTATGATGATTTTTAATGTTGTTTCTCCTCAAGTAATGTGGGTTAAAAAGATTAGAACTAGCATCATTGCTTCATTTGTAATATCCATTATTGTAAATATTGGAATGTGGTTTGAAAGATTTGTAATTATCGTAACGTCTTTACACAGAGATTACTTGCCATCTTCATGGACTATGTTTCAGCCTACATTTGTGGATATAGGAATATTTATAGGTACTATTGGGTTTTTCTTCGTGTTGTTTTTACTATACTCTAGATCATTCCCAGTAATTGCACAAGCTGAGGTTAAAAGTATTTTAAAATCTTCTGGAGAATTTTATAAAAAAGAAAGAGAAAAAAACAATCATAATCACGATAATCACTAAAAGTTATGAGTAGTAAAGTAATACATGCACTATATAACGATGACGATGTTTTAATGGAGGCAGTCCTGCAAACACGTAAAGCACACCATCATATAGAAGAAGTTTATACGCCATTTCCAGTTCATGGACTAGATAAGGCTATGGGACTTGCTCCTACTAGACTGGCAATAGCCGCTTTTATTTATGGACTTATCGGTCTCTCTTTTGGTACTTGGATGATGAATTATATGATGATACAAGACTGGCCACAAGATATTGGTGGAAAACCAAGTTTTAGTTTTATTCAAAATATGCCAGCATTTGTGCCAATTATGTTCGAAGAAACGGTATTTTTTGCAGCACACTTAATGGTTATAACTTTTTATATGAGAAGTAAATTATGGCCTTTTAAAGAGGCAGAAAACCCAGATATTAGAACAACTGATGACCATTTTTTAATGGAAATAGCTCTTGATGAAAATGAAGAAGAACTAACAAAATTCCTTTTAAATACTGGTGCAGTAGAAATTAAAGTAATAGAAAAACACGCATAAAGAGATGAAACAAGTATATACACTAGCAGTTTTAATGGGTTTGTCTTCCTTACTGTTTTCATGTCAAAACACTAAAAAACCCAACTATCAACTTTTTCCAAATATGTATGAAGCAGTGGGCTATGAAACTTATCAAGAATCAAAAGCTTTTAATAATGGAAAAGAAGGGCAAAGACCAGCACAAGGCTCTATAAAAAGAGGTTTTGTGCCATATGAAATTCCGAATACTTCTGCAGGATATGAAACATCTAAATCCATAAAATCTCCGTTAGACTCTACATCGGTAAACATGGATCAAGCTAAAGAATTATTTAATATATATTGTAGCTCTTGTCATGGAGAAAAGGGTGATGGTCAAGGTAAATTGGTGCAACGCGAAAAGTTCCTTGGTGTTCCTAGTTATGCCGAAAGAGCAATTACTCCAGGAAGTGTTTTTTATGTAGAAACGTATGGTTTAAACGCTATGGGTTCTCATGCAAATCAATTATCAGAGAAAGAACGTTGGGAAGTAGCAGAATATGTTATGAAATTAAAATCTAAATTGTAAAACATTATAAAAACTAATTATGTATACATTTTCAAGTAAATTAAAAAGCTTGTCATTCCTTTTAATGATTTTAGGAATTTTAGGAATTGCGTATGGTTTTTTTACTGCACCTAAAACACCTAAAGAGGTTGAGGCAATTATAGCGTCTTCACATAGCGATCATTCAAAAAGCAATTTATCTGACGTAAAAAAAGAGCACACTTCCATTATAGATAAACACGATGCAAATGCAGACACACCTAATTTGGTGTCTCATAATCAAGAACATGCAAATCATATAGAACATGTTTTCCATCAATTACAAAATAAGCCTTGGGCAGCATTATATGTGGCTGCTTTGTTTTTCTTATTAATATCTTTGGGGGTATTGGCATTTTATGCAATTCAAATTGCAGCACAGTCTGGTTGGTCTCCAGTTTTATTCAGGGTGATGGAAGCAATTACTTCCTATTTAGTACCTGGGGCTATTATAGTTTATGTTTTGCTAATTTTGTCAGGATTTGGATTTAATCATTTATTTGTTTGGATGGATCCAGAAGTTGTAAAACACGATGAGTTAATACAAGCAAAAACGGGGTATTTAAATTTACCTTTCTTTCTTGTAAGAGCTGCAATCTTTATGGGAGGATGGATTTGGTATAGAGCATATACTCGCAAAAACGCCTTATTATTAGACGAAACTAATGATTTAACTTATTATAAGAAAAATTTTAAAGTTTCTGCAGGGTTTTTAGCATTCTTCTTAGTTTCAGAATCTATTATGTCTTGGGATTGGATTATGACAATAGATCCACATTGGTATAGCACACTATTTGGTTGGTATGTATTTGCAAGTTTTTTTGTGAGTGGAATAACGGTTATTTCTGTTGTTGGACTTTATTTAAAAACGCAAGGATATTTAGAAAAAGTAAACGATAGTCACTTTCATGATTTAGCAAAATTTATGTTTGGAATGTCTATTTTTTGGACTTATTTATGGTTTTCACAATTTATGTTAATGTGGTATGCAGATATTCCAGAAGAAGTAACCTATTTTAAAGTTCGTGTTGATAATTATAACCTACCGTTCTTTGCAATGGTTGTAATGAATTTTGTTTTTCCAGTACTAATCCTTATAAATAGCGATTTTAAGAGGGTTCCATTGATTATTATTATGGCAGGAATGGTAATTTTATTTGGTCATTATTTAGATTTTTTCATAATGATATACCCTGGAACAGTAGGAAAAGAGTGGGGTTTTGGAATTTCTGAAATTAGTTCATTAATTTTCTTTGTTGGGTTATTTATATTTACTATTTTTACAACCTTATCTAAGGCTCCTTTATTACCAAAAGGAAATCCGCTTATTGAAGAAAGTAAACACTTTCATTATTAATTTAAATTAAAAAACAGATGACGAGTTTGTTAGTTGTTATAGTTTTAGTCTTATTGTCCATATCTTTATGGCAAATGTCTAAAATTTTTGAGTTGACAAGAATTGGGAAAAAAGAAGAAAACGAAGTTGCTACGAATGATGATAATAGAGTTCAGGGCTATTTAATGTTTGGTTTTTTAGTTTTTTTATATATTTTCTTAATCTATGGCCTTTTTAAATGGGGGCGTTTAGTTCTTGTGGAACCAGCCTCTGAATTTGGAAAAGATTACGATTACCTTATGTGGATTACAATGGGAATTATATTTACTGTTGTTTTCTTAACACAAGCATTTTTGCATTATTTTGCTTTTAAATATAGAGGAACTGCTGAAAGAAAAGCGGTTTATTTTGCCGATAATGATAAGTTGGAATTTATTTGGACAATTATTCCAGTTTTTGTTTTAACAGGATTAATTTTATACGGATTATATACTTGGTCTAACATAATGTTTGTAGATGAAGATGAGGATGTAATTGTAGTAGAAGTATATGCAAAGCAATTTTCGTGGGAAGCTCGCTATTCAGGAAAAGATAATGTTCTTGGTAAAGCTAATGTAAGATTAATAGAAGGAATTAATACAATGGGTGTAGATGTTGAGGATCCTAATGCTCAAGACGATTTTGCAGCTTCCGAGATACATTTACCGAAAGGGAAAAAAGTTTTATTTAAATTTCGCTCACAAGATGTTTTGCACTCTGCTTATATGCCTCACTTTAGAGCTCAAATGAACTGTGTTCCTGGAATGGTTACGCAATTTGCATTTACCCCCTCTAAAACAACTGATGAAATGCGTGAAACAGATTATATTACTGAGAAAGTTTCTAACATAAATCATATTCGTGCAAAAGAAAGTGCTTTACTTGTAGCGAAAGGGGAGTCTGCATTAGACCCATACACCTTTGAATACTTACTTTTATGTAATAAAATTTGTGGAGCTTCTCACTATAACATGCAAATGAAAATTGTGGTAGATACTCCAGAAGATTATAAAAAATGGGTTGCATCTAATAAAACTACCATTGTAGAAGCCGTAAAAAAAGACAATGCTTCTAAAATGCCAGTTGCTACAACAGATGCAAAATCAGATAATACTAAAAAACAAGATTCAACAACTTCTGTGGTAGAGACTACCACTGATTTAGTAGTTAAATAAATATCATAAACCAAATAGTATGAGTACATTAGAAATTAGTCATGATCATTCAGAAGGGCATGACAACCATCACCATCATCAAGATAATTTCATTACTAAATATATATTTAGTATGGATCATAAAATGATTGCCAAGCAATATCTTATTTCTGGTATTATTTTAGGAGTTATTGGTGTATTTATGTCTATTCTTTTTAGAATGCAAATAGCATGGCCAGAACAGTCTTTTAAATTATTTGATATATTTTTAGGTGATAAAATGGCTCCTGGAGGAGTTATGAAAAATGATGTTTACCTTGCACTAGTTACCATTCATGGTACTTTAATGGTGTTTTTTGTGTTAACTGCTGGTTTGTCTGGGACGTTTAGTAATTTACTTATCCCTCTTCAAATTGGAGCAAGAGATATGGCATCTGGGTTTCTAAACATGATTTCTTTTTGGATGTTTTTCTTGTCTTCCTGTATAATGCTTAGTTCTTTATTTGTAGAATCTGGACCCGCATCTTCTGGGTGGACTATTTATCCGCCATTAAGTGCTTTGCCACAAGCAATTCCTGGCTCTGGAACTGGTATGACTTTGTGGTTGGTTTCTATGGCGATATTTATTGCTTCCTCTTTAATGGGTTCTCTAAATTATATAGTAACTGTTATCAATTTAAGAACTAAAGGAATGTCTATGACTAGACTTCCGCTTACTGTATGGGCATTTTTTGTTACTGCAATAATAGGAGTTGTTTCATTTCCTGTTCTTTTATCTGCCGCATTATTATTAATAATGGACAGAAGTTTTGGTACTTCTTTCTTTTTATCTGATATATTTATTTCAGGCGAAGTATTGCATTATCAAGGAGGTTCTCCTGTGTTATTTGAACACTTGTTTTGGTTTCTTGGACATCCTGAAGTTTATATTGTATTATTGCCTGCTTTAGGTATTACCTCAGAGATTATAGCAACTAATGCTCGTAAGCCTATTTTTGGTTATCGTGCCATGATTGCATCTATTTTAGCAATTGCTTTTTTATCAACCATAGTTTGGGGTCATCACATGTTTGTATCAGGAATGAATCCTTTTTTAGGTTCGGTATTTACTTTTACAACCCTTTTAATTGCAATTCCATCGGCAGTAAAATCGTTTAATTATATTACTACTCTTTGGAAAGGCAATTTGCAATTAAATCCTGCTATGTTGTTTTCTATTGGTTTAGTTTCTACTTTTATATCTGGTGGTATTACAGGTATTGTTCTTGGAGATAGTACCTTAGATATTAATGTTCATGATACTTATTTTGTTATTGCTCATTTCCACTTAGTAATGGGAATCTCTGCTTTATATGGCTTTTTTGCTGGTGTTTACCATTGGTTTCCAAAAATGTTTGGTCGCATGATGAACAAAAATTTAGGATATATTCACTTTTGGGTAACTGCAATTTGTGCTTATGGTGTTTTTTACCCAATGCACTTTATAGGAATGGCTGGTTTACCACGTCGTTATTATACAAACTCTGCTTTTCCATTATTTGATGATTTAGCAGATGTTAATCAATTAATTACAATATTTGCGATTGTTGGTGCTGCTTTTCAATTTGTGTTTTTATTTAACTTTTTCTACAGTATTTTTTATGGAAAAAAAGCAATTCAAAATCCTTGGCGTTCTAACACATTAGAGTGGACTACACCTGTTGAGCATATTCATGGGAACTGGCCTGGTGAATTGCCAACAGTTTATAGATGGCCTTATGATTATAGCAAACCTGGACATGATGAAGATTTTGTTCCGCAGATTGTTCCAATGAAGGAGGGAGAAGAAGAATTGCATCATGCTTAATTCTATTTAACATAATTTAAAAAGCTTTCTATTAAAAACAGAAGGCTTTTTTTATATAATACATATTTATGCGACATTATGCTTTTTTATTTTTTATTTTCAATTTTTATTCACTTTTCTCACAAGAGGTTCCTGATTTTGATACAGTAGATTCTTTATATAGAGAAGATCAGTTTTATGTTGGTATTACATACAATACCTTAAACAGAAAGCCTAGTGGGGTAACTCAAAATTCTTTTTCTACTGGATTAGCAATAGGTTTTTTACGGGATTTTCCTATAAATAAAAATAGAACTATTGCTATCGCTCCTGGTTTCGGATTTTCGTATAGCAACTATAAATACAATATATTAGTACAAAGAAATGTCAATTTTTCTAGTTATTCTTTAATTCCGGTGGGTAGTGTTTATGATAAAAATAAACTGGCGTTGTATTATCTAGAAATACCCTTGGAATTGAGATGGAGAACTTCTACTTTTACCTCCCATAAATTTTGGAGAATTTATTCTGGGGTTAAATGGAGTTATTTAGTTTTAAGTCAATCCAGATACTCAGACAGCACACAGCAAATTATCGTGGATAATAATTCAGATTTGTCCAAAATACAATATGGTTGTTATATTGCTGCAGGGTATAACTCTTTAAATTTGTATGTTTATTATGGTATAAATTCTCTGTTTAAAGCAGGAACTATCAATGGAGCTCCTTTAAACTTAGGTACAATTAATATTGGATTACAATTTTATATTTTGTAATTAATTTCTCTTAGTTAAAAGTTACTTTAAAATTATAAATAACAGGAACAGAAAAACCATTTTGACTTCCTGGCGACCATTTTGGGGATTTGGATAAAACCCTTTTAATCTCGTTTCCAGAGTTACCTACATCTTTTATAATTTCTATCGATGTAACATTACCTATTTTATCAATTATAATACTTGCTTCTAGCACTCCGGTTTCTGCTTCTTCTTCTTCGGAAACTTGGTAGTTTTTCATTATATAGTTGATAAATTCGTTCATTCCACCTGGAAAGTTTGGTCTATACTCGACAGTTTCATACGGAATAGGTATGCTAGATTCTTTATCTGTTTGTGAAAAGATACTGTTCGAAAATAAAACAAATGATATGAATAATAGGGCTTTTTTCATAAAATAGAGTCTAAAATGTTTTTTTAATAATAGCAATTATAGGCAAATTTAATTAAATTCTATTACAATAGTATGAAAAATAACAATCTAATAAAAACATTTAATCTAAAAAAATATGCATATTTCTAAATATTTGGTAATTTTTTAAAAAATTCTATTTGATAGATGTAGAAAAAAGATTAAAACATCTTCTAAATATTTAATAAGCTCTTGTGTTTTTGCCTTCGTAAAAATTTATAAATGCATTATTCACTACCCTATTTCCGCCTGGTGTTGGGTAATTTCCGGTAAAGTACCAATCCCCTAGGTTTTTTGGACATGCTTTGTGAAGATTACTTACTTTTTGAAAAATTATCTTAACAGAACATTTTACATCGCTAGTAACTAATTCTTGTGTTATTTTGTCTGAAATTTCTTCATCTGTAAATGTATTGTATATTTCTTTAACATAATTGATTATTTTGGTATCTTTCAATTTTTCTTGTGCTTTACATTTTAAATATACTTCTTTAATTAATGCAGGATTTTTCTCTTTTAAGAGCTCAATTGCGGCTTTAAATGCGACAAAATCTTCTAGTTTTGCCATATCTATTCCATAACAATCAGGGTATCTTATTTGTGGAGCTGAGGAGACAACAATTATTTTTTTAGGATTTAACCTACTTACTATTTTAAGAATACTTTTTTGGAGTGTGGTTCCTCTTACAATGCTGTCGTCTATGATTACTAAATTATCGGTTGATTTTACAACTCCATAGGTCACATCATATACATGTGCTACCAAATTATTTCTACTATTATCATTTGTAATAAATGTACGTATTTTTGCATCTTTTATAGCAATTTTTTCAGCTCTAATTTTTACAGATAATATTTCTTGTAATTTTTCTGTGGTTAATGTTTTTCTATTTTTTAAAATAAAATCATTTTTCCGAAGATTTAAAAAATCGTTTGCTGCTTCTATCATTCCAAAAAAAGAAGTTTCGGCAGTATTTGGAATATACGAAAAAACAGTATTATCTGTATCTTGGTTAATTTCTTCTAAAACTGCTGGCAATATTAGCCTTCCAAGTTCTTTTCTTTCTTGGTATATTTCGGCATCGCTACCACGGGAAAAATAAATTCTTTCAAATGAACATGCTTTTTTATCTACGGGTGTAATAATTTCTTTTATAATAGTCTTGCCGTCTTTTTTGATAATAATTGCATTTCCAGGTTCTAATTCCATTACTTTTTCAAACGGAATATTAAATACAGTTTGTATTACTGGTCTTTCGGAGGTTACAACTACAATTTCATCGTCTTCATAAAAATAAGCGGGTCTTATTCCTGCGGGATCTCTAAATACAAATGCGTCTCCATGGCCTAATAATCCTGCCATTGCATAGCCACCATCCCAATTTTTTGAGGCTCTTTTTAATATTTTTTCGATATTTAATTTTTCTGCAATTACGCTAGAAGCATCTCTTTTTGTAATTCCATTGTTCTTGCACTCCTGATAAAGATCGGTTACTTCATTATCTAGAAAATGACCAATTTTTTCCAAAATAGTAACAGTATCTGCCATTTCCTTTGGGTGCTGTCCTAATTCTATCAAACTTTCAAATAATTCCGAGACGTTTGTCATGTTAAAATTGCCTGCCAAAAGTAAGTTTCTGTGCATCCAATTGTTTTGTCTTAAAAATGGATGTACACTTTCGATATTGTTTTTTCCAAAAGTGCCATATCGTACATGACCTAAAAATAATTCTGCCACAAACGGAATGGGTTCTTCAGAGCTAATGGAATTTCTTTTTGCTATTTCTATTTCTGCTTGCTTGATTACTTGCGAAAAAATATCTTGTATGGGTTGCGAGTCAATAGATCTGATTCTGCTAATATATCTACTTCCTGGTTGTACATCTAATTTTATAGAAGCTAATCCTGCACCATCTTGTCCTCGATTATGCTGTTTTTCCATTAGCAGATACATTTTTTCTATGCCATAGTGCAAAGAATTATATTTTTTATAATAATATTCTAATGGTTTTTTTAATCGTAGTAGTGCAATGCCACATTCGTGTTTTATAGAGTCGCTCATGTTATGTGTTGTTTTAAAAAAATGCCTCGAAATTTCGAGGCATAAGTTATTATAGTTCTATATCAAATTGTGTTAGCAATTTGAATTGTTTTAATCTTTCTTGCACTTCTTCTTTTTGTAAATTTTCCATTCTTTCAGTTCCAAATTTTTCAACGCAAAATGATGCTAAATTGGAGCCTTGTATAATTGCATTTTTCATATTGTTAAAGGAAATCTTTTCGGATTGAGCCAAATAACCCGAAAATCCACCAGCAAATGTATCTCCCGCACCTGTAGGGTCAAAAACTTCTTCTAATGGTAGTGCTGGTGCAAAAAACACATTTTTATCGTTAAATAACAATGCTCCGTGTTCTCCTTTTTTAATCACAACATATTTTGGACCCATTGCATGAATTTTCGCTGCCGCTTTCACCAAAGAATATTCTCCTGATAATTGACGTGCCTCTTCATCGTTAATTGTGATAACATCTACACGTTTTATAACGTCTAATAATTCTGGCAATGCACAATCCATCCAGAAATTCATTGTGTCAAGAACTACTAATTTTGGATTAGATGTCATTTGATCTAAAACGGAACTTTGTACTAAAGGATGCAAGTTTCCAAGCATTACAACAGCAGCATTTTTAAAATCTTGAGGAACCACTGGATTAAAATCTGCTAAAACATTTAATTCGGTAATTAAAGTATCCCGTGAATTTAAATCATTATGGTATTTTCCACTCCAAAAAAACGTTTTTCCTCCTTTTACAATTTCAATACCAGAAATGTCTATGTTTTTTGATTTTAATAAATCTAAATGTTCTTGTGGAAAATCTTCTCCAACAACAGAAACAATTCCAGATTTGATATTAAAATGAGATGCCGCCATCGCAATATATGTTGCAGCTCCCCCTAAAATTTTATCCGTTTTTCCAAAAGGAGTTTCAATTGCATCAAAAGCAACTGTTCCAACAATTAAAAGTTTGTTCATTGTAATTTTATAAAATTAAAGGGCAAAGATAGTTTATAAGTTTGAGTTTTTAAAATAGATTTTAGAATATCCAATAATTGGTTACAAAAAAACTGTTAATTAAATACTTTTCTCGAACCAATAATTTAATGTTATTATTTGTGGAACCGCTCCTAGAAAAAATCCGATAATTAATTCCTGAATTGTATGTGCCTTCATAAACCATCTGGAAATAGCAACGAGAATGGTGGAAAGAAAAATGAGAACTATAATCCAAAGAGAATCATCAAAGAAATACAAGGAATTTATTATACTAAATGCTAATAACGATGCCATTCCGAGCATGTGTAAGCTTGCTTTTATATTAAAATATACTAAAATCAAGGCTAAAATACTACTAATTATGCTTGCTAAAAAACTGAAATACAAGGAAGAAACAGGATAGAATGTTATAGTAATTGCAGTTGTTATTCCTAAAAGGAAAATTTGTAAATACAAAGGAATTTTTCTTTGAGAAACATTCCCTATCATAACGGAATCTATTTTTTTTAAAAATAACAAAAAGAATAAAACTACTAGGGGAATAAAAATAGTAATCCAAAAAACTTCTATTAAATAAGAAAGCATATCAGGGCTAAAAAATAGGTGGTTTTTAAACCAAAAATACACAAATACAACCATTATAGGAATAAACAATGGGTGGAACAAATAGGAGAAAAGAGGTAGAATTTTTTTCAATTTAAAAAATGTTTTTAAAAAAGAGTCTAAAAAGAAGTTTTCTCGTTAAAATCTTTTGGTAATAATTTATAGCTTATAAAATAGTTGCTATTTTAATCACACAAAACGAATATTTCTATAAAGGACTTTTTTTGCAAAAAAAGTCCCACTATATTTGCATAAAAAATAAACTTTTGAGCACGCAAAACACACTACAAATAAACACAAATAATTCTAAAATTAATAATATTTTTACTGCCATCGGCGGAGATAATAAAATACATTTAAAAGGATTATTAGGTTCTGCAATTTCATTTACCATTGATTCTTTGTTTATTAAAACTGAAAATTCATTCTTGCTTTTATGTTCTGAAAAAGAAGAAGCAGCCTATATTTTGAATGACTTGGAGCAATTGGTTGGTGCCGAAAAAGTTTTGTTTTATCCAAGTTCCTACCGAAGACCATACCAAATAGAAGAAGTAGAGAATGCAAATATTCTACTCCGTTCCGAGGTTTTAAACAGAATTAATTCACGTAAAAAACCGATAATTATCGTTTCTTATCCTGAAGCTGTTTTTGAAAAAGTAGTAACCAAAAAAGAATTAGAAAAAAATACGCTTACCATCTCAGTACAAGACAAGGTGTCTATCGATTTTATAAACGAAATATTGTTTGAGTTTCAGTTTAAGAGAGTCGATTTTATTAGCGAACCTGGCGAGTTTTCCGTTCGTGGTGGTATTTTAGATGTATTTTCTTTTTCGAACGATTTCCCTTATCGAATAGAATTTTTTGGAAATGAGATAGATAGCATTCGAACTTTTGATGTTGTAACACAACTTTCTGTCGAAAAGAAACAGAAAATAACGATTATTCCAAATTTAGAAGATAAATTGTCAGATTCTTTAAATGGAGGCACGATAAGAGAGAGCTTTTTAGAATATATTAGCCCAAAAACAGTAGTTTTATCCCAAAACACAGAACTTGCAATCACACAATTAGATAAATTATTTAGCAAAGCCGAAGAGAGCTTTTTAAAACTATCTTCTGTCATAAACCGTGCAACTCCCGAAGAATTATTTTTAAGTTCCAAATTGTTTTTAAAACAACTCAATTCTTTTTCGGTGATAGAATTTTCGACAAAACCATTTTTTAAACCAACCGAAACCTTTGAGTTTTTTATCCAACCACAACCTTCTTTTAACAAGCAATTTGATTTGCTATTGCAAAACTTAAAAGAAAATTACCAAAAGAAAATTACTAATTACTTATTTTGTAGTAACGAGCAACAAGCCAAACGTTTCCATGCTATTTTTGAAAGTCTAGATCAAGAAAAACATGAAAATTTGACCCAGCAATACAAAACAGTAGTCATGCCTTTGTACCAAGGATTTGTAGATACCGAAAATAAAATGGCATGTTATACCGACCATCAAATTTTTGAAAGATACCATAAATTTATCATCAAAAACAACTATTCAAAAAAGCAAACTATCACCCTTAAAGAGTTGACATCTTTAACCGTAGGTGATTATGTAACGCACATAGATCACGGAATAGGGAAATTTGGAGGGTTACAAAAAATTCAAGTAGAAGGAAATACACAAGAAGCTATAAAATTAGTATATGCAGACAATGACATTGTGTATGTAAGCATCCATTCATTACATAAAATTGCAAAATATAGCGGGAAAGATGGAGCACCTCCCAAAATATACAAATTAGGTTCTGGTTCCTGGAAAATATTAAAAGCAAAAACCAAGGCTAGAGTAAAGCACATCGCTTTTAATTTAATTCAGTTATATGCAAAAAGGCGAACCGAAAAGGGGTTTGCTTTTGCACCAGATAGTTATTTACAACTTGAATTAGAAAGCTCTTTTATTTATGAAGATACACCAGACCAACTTAAATCTACACAAGATGTAAAAAATGACATGGAAAGCGACAGGCCAATGGACAGACTAGTTTGTGGCGATGTAGGCTTTGGTAAAACAGAAGTTGCGATAAGAGCAGCATTTAAAGCAGTTGACAACGGAAAACAAGTTGCAATTCTTGTGCCAACTACCATTTTGGCATACCAACATTATCGAACTTTTAAAGAGCGATTAAAAGAAATGCCGGTCACTATAAATTATTTAAACCGATTTAGATCCGCAAAGCAAAAATCTGAAATTTTAAAAGATTTAGAATTAGGAAAACTCGATATTATTATAGGAACACATCAATTAGTAAACAAAAATGTAGCTTTTAAAGATTTAGGATTGCTTATTGTAGATGAGGAACAGAAATTTGGCGTAAATGTAAAAGACAAACTAAAAACAATCGCTAAAAATATAGATACCTTGACTCTAACCGCTACCCCAATCCCTAGAACTCTTCAGTTTTCCTTAATGGCAGCAAGAGATTTGTCTATAATTGCAACTCCTCCTCCAAATAGATATCCAATAGAAACACAAATAGTGGGATTTAAGGAAGAAATAATTAGAGATGCCATTTCTTATGAAATTGAAAGAGGTGGGCAGGTGTTTTTTATAAATAACCGAATAGAAAATATTAAAGAAATAGCTGGAATGATTCAACGACTAGTTCCAAATGCAAAGGTAGGAATTGGTCATGGGCAACTTGATGGAAAAAAATTAGAAGAGGTAATGCTGTCCTTTATGGAAGGAGAATTTGATGTTTTGGTAGCAACAACTATTATAGAAAGCGGTTTAGATGTTCCAAATGCAAATACCATTTTTATTAATAATGCAAATCATTTTGGATTGTCAGATTTGCATCAAATGCGAGGAAGAGTAGGTAGGAGTAACAAAAAAGCATTTTGCTATTTTATAGCGCCACCCTATTCTGCTATGACAGAAGAGGCAAGAAAAAGAATGCAAGCACTAGAGCAGTTTTCAGAGTTAGGAAGTGGTTTTAACATCGCTATGAAGGATTTAGAAATTAGAGGAGCAGGAGATTTGCTAGGAGGAGAGCAAAGTGGTTTTATAAACGAAATTGGCTTTGAAACCTATCAAAAAATAATGAACGAAGCTATTGAAGAATTAAAAGAAAATGAATTTGCCGAATTGTATGAAGATTCCGAATGCTTAACAGAAAAAATATATGTAAAGGAACTACAAATAGATTCAGATTTTGAACTTCTGTTTCCTGATGAGTATATAAACAATGTAAACGAAAGGTTGTCTTTGTATAATTTACTCGCGGATGTTAAAAACGAATCGGAATTGCAATTATTTGAAAATCAAATTAAAGATAGATTCGGTACTTTACCAAAACAGGTTGTTTCGCTACTGGATAGCGTCCGGATAAAATGGATTGCGACTCGTTTAGGAATAGAAAAATTGGTTTTAAAGCAACACAAAATGGTATTGTATTTTGTTTCAGATCAGCAAAGTAGTTATTACCAATCTGACACATTTCACAAAGTGCTTCAATTTGTACAAAAAAATCCAAATTTATGCAAAATGAAAGAAAAAGAAACAAAGAATGGTTTACGATTATTATTAACTTTTGAAGAAGTGCGAACAATAAAAAAAGCACTTCATCTGATAGAGATGGTTTGATTTTAAGTGTTAATGTCTAATTTTTTTTAAAGATAACCTATAATTTTAGGATAAAAGTAGTTCCTTGACCAATCCTAGAATTTACAGAAACCTCACAATCAATAGCTTTTGCTAAATCTCGAATCAAGTGTAAACCCAAACCTATTTTAATTCCGACTACTTCTTTGTCGTCGTATAAGGCTTTGAATTGCTCATCTGACGCTCCTTTTCCATTATCGGTAATGGATAAAAAAGTTTTATGTTCAGACTGCCAGGCTTTCCAAATGATGGTTGGATTTTTTATATCAATTAAAGCTTTTATGGCATTTCCGGTTAAATTCCGGATGATGGTTTTGAGGTAATTTTCGTCGGTATTTATTTCAATATTAGATAAATTCTCAAATACTATTTTTACTTTTTCTTCACTAGAAAAATGATTTTTTATTTCTTCAAATAAAGTACTAATAGCAATAACTTTCGGCTGTGGTTTGAAATTTTCCATTTGGCTTTTGCTCCATTGCAAAATATCTTCCATTGAGTTTAGCAAGTTTTCGGCTCCAGCCATAGTTTTATCTTGCATGCGTTTGGTACTTTCTTCATCTAGCATTTCTGGGCTTTCTTTTTGAAGTTGTAAAAAGAAAACCAAGTTCGCTACTGGACTTCTTAAATCATGATTTAAGATACTAAAAAATCTTGTTTTGGCCTTGTTGGCTTGGTCTAATTCAGAATTTTTAACATCTAAATTTTGGTTTAAAAGCTGTAATTTTTCATTTGTTTTTTTTCTGTTTCTGTTTTGATAAAAAAGTAAGCCTCCAATTATTGCCAAAAGTAATAGTCCGGAAATGAAGTACTGTTTTTGTTTGTTAGCTGTATCTAATTGAAGACTTTTATTTTGTATTTCTTGTTTTTTTACGTTGTTTTGATATTTAGCTTCCATTTCAGCTAAATTCTTCTTAGCAACTTCATTATGTAATGTGTCAGATAGAGTGGAGTATTCATTTTTATATTTATATGCTAAATCCCATTTTCCAAGTGCAGCATAGGATTTTGAAAGTGCATTTTGCACCCAACTATAAGCTTGTGGGTCTTCCTCTTTGGCAATTGGCTCAGCTTTTTTTAAATAAATTAAAGCTCTTTTATAGTCTTTTAATGCAAGATATACTTCTCCACTCATATAATCAATACTACCTTGCATATATTTATTAGCATATTTAGGAGCTAGATTTCGTGCAATGTTAATATATTTTAAAGCACTTTTATCACTTTTTTTTGTTTTTTCATGCAAAAAAGAAGAAAAAACTTCAATAAACGAGGCAATTGAACAAGGAAAACAAACCACAGAAGTTGTTGCACAAGAAGGTTCCGGAAAAGTAACATTGCTTTGCAACGGAAAAGCATTAATTGCAGAAGGAGTTTGTGGCGTTTTAGTTTCCATGGGCGAATTGACTATTGCCGTAAAAGACAAAACTAATCCAGCAAAAGTTTTTACAATCACGTTTAATAATGAAGATTTTCCTGAAAGTGGAACAGTTTACAAAATAAAAGCAAAAGATTATCTCGCAGAAGGCAAAAGCCCGAAAGACGAAGTTGCTGTAAGTTTTGCCGAAGGACTACCAAATAATAAAATGAATAGTTGGGGTTCTGAAAATGTAAAAGGAACACTACAATTTACTCAAAGCGGTAACGAAACAAAGTGTGTTTTTAAAAACATTGTACTTACTGCTTCGGAAATGTTTAATGCAGACGATTTAAAAGTCAACGGAACAGTTTCGGGTGAATTGACTTTTTATAAAAACTAGTTTGTTTGTAAAATAGTTGCAGTAAATAATTGTAGGGCTATTTATTGTAACTATTTTTTCTATATTTGTTTTTATGAATTTTTATTGGAGAAAAACACCAAAATTTGTAAAAAGAATATTTAAAAATCAGGTTTGGGATATTCCCAATACTGAAAATTATATATATTTAACTTTTGATGATGGACCAGTTCCAGAAATTACAAATTGGGTTTTAGATACACTAGAAAATTACCAAGTAAAAGCTAGTTTTTTTTGTATTGGAGACAATATTAATAAATTTCCAGACACATATAAACGGATTTTGCAGGAAGGACATGCAGTAGGAAATCACACCTATAACCATTTAAACGGTTGGAAAACCACTACAAAAACTTACTTAGAAAATGTGCAAAAATGTGCAATCCAAATAGATAAATTTAATGTCATTTCTACAAAAGTATTTAGACCTCCTTACGGAAAAATAGGAATAAAACAATCTGTAAAACTTAGACGACTAGGCTACAAAATAATTATGTGGGATGTGTTAAGTGCAGATTTTGACAACAAAATATTTCCAGAAGATTGTTTAAATAATGTTATAAAAAACACAAAACAAGGGAGTATTATTGTTTTTCATGATAGTGAGAAAGCGTTTCATAACTTAAAAAACACTTTGCCTAAAGCTATAGAGATTTTAAAAGAAAGAGGTTTTGTTTTTAAAGTGCTTTCGTAAAGTAAAGCGAGTTTAAATTTGTTCTTGAATTAAGTTAATGATAGAATTAGCATCTTGTTCTCCCGCTTGTCTCCAAATCATTTGTCCGTTTTTGTAAATCATTAATGTTGGCAAGCTTTTTATCCGAAGTGCTTCGGCAAGCTCTTTGTTTTTATCCACATCAATTTTAATTATTTTAGCCTTGTCTCCCATTGCTGCCGCTACGTCTTTAATTACTGGGTGCATAGATTGTGACGAATCATTCCAATCAGTATAAAAATCTATTAAAACGGGTACTTGGGCATTTATTAGCTCTCCAAATTTTGACATAAGTGTAATTTTAGTAAAACTTTGTTGTACAAATATACTGTTTTTGATATATTTATACTTTATTATTCTCTTTTTTTAGCTCAATTATTGTTATTTCTGGCATAATACCTACTCTGCCAGGATAGGCATGAAAGCCAAAACCTCTATTCACATATATATACCTGCCTACATTTTCGTAGAGACCTGCCCATTGTTTGTATATATAACTTACAGGACTCCATTTTATAAATTTAGGAATTTCTATGCCAAATTGAAATCCGTGTGTGTGTCCAGAGAGTGTGAGTTGAAAATGTTTAGGATGATTTTTTATTTCATATTCCCAATGGCTCGGGTCGTGACTTAGCAGGATTTTAAAATCAGTTGCAAAGAGTCCTTGAGCCGCAATTTGTATATCGCCAGCTTTTTTAAAATTGTGTCCCCAGTTTTCAACACCTATTATTGCTATTTCTTGCTCGTTTTTTTTTATTTTAATATTTTGATTTAGAAGTAATTGAAATCCAATTTGACCATATAAGTTTTTAATCGCTATAAAATTATCTTCTTTTTCCTGTGAAGTTTTCCAAGTAATATACTCTCCATAATCGTGATTTCCTAGCACTGCAAATTTACCAAAATTTGGCTTTTTTATCTTATTAAATATAGAAATCCATGGTTGCATTTCCTCTGCACGAGAGTTTACAATATCGCCTGTAAAAACAATCATGTCTGTAGGGTTTTGATTAATCAAATCTATGGCATGTTGTATTTTTTCTGGATTATCAAAGCTACCACTATGTATATCCGATATTTGTGTTATCTTAAAACCATCAAAATTAGAAGGTAAATCTGCAAAATAGACAGTTTGTTTTAATACTTTAAAGTTGTATTTTCCTTTCGTCATTCCGTATAACAGTGATAAAAATGGCACTGAGGCAATACCTAATGCAATTTTACTTACAAAAGCCCTTCTTTCTGGTAAAAAATGTGTTGTAATATTGTTTTTTGCAAAATAATTAATATTTCCAACAGCAAACCGTACAATATCTTCTAGAAATAGAATTAAAAAAATAGTAATTTTCGGCACAAAAACAAGGAGAAACAACCCAATGGTTAATAACGTTGTTTTTGTTTGTCCAACACTTCTGTCAAATTTTGTGAATTGATAATATATAAATGCTACGATAAGTGTTGAAAAAAGTATATAAAGATATAGAATCCAACGGATTTTTGTGATGGTCTTTATTGCTTGAAATACATATATTTCTACGAATGAAATAAGAACAAATAGAAAGATTAATCTAAGTGTCATGCTGTTTTTTTGACAAAAGTAACTTACAATAATTAATTAATAAAGAAATTATTGAAAAATTTAACATTTGTATGGGAATAATTATTTAAAACATCTTTTGTTTTAAGAATTTTACAATAAATTTAATTTATCGCTAACATAAGATGGGGGTGCAATTGGTCTGCCCGTTTTCATGTCTACAAAAACCAGTATGGAAGAGCCGGTTGTTAATAACTCCTCTCTTTCGTTGTATATTTCATACTCAAATTCTATTTTCACAGAGCTTTGACTTTTAAAAATAGTTTTCACTCTAATTTCGTCGTCATATTGTGCTGGTTTTTTATAATTCATAGTTAATGAAACTACTGGAAGCATAATTCCATTATCCTCCATCCATTTGTACGAAAGCCCAAGATTCCTAAGCCATTCCACACGTCCCATCTCAAAATATTGAGCATAATTTCCATGATATACTACCCTCATTTGGTCGGTTTCGGAATATCTAACTCGAACTTTAAATTCAAATTCCTTCATAATATATATATTTATTTTTATAAAATTTTCATAACACAGTTAAATTTCTATACGCTTTTTTTTTCTCAAAATCAATATATAATTTTTTTTTTTTTAACGATTTTATATCGCATCTTTGCTAACCCCTAAATGAACAAAAAAGACGATTGTTTTTTGATACGTATAACCTAAAAATAACAAAAAAGATTACAAATATACACTATGAATTTGAATGCTGAGTTAGTTTGGAATAATTGTTTATCTTTTATTAAAGATAATATAGAAGAGCAAGCCTATAAAACATGGTTTGAACCTATAAAATGTGTGGAACTAACCGATAATGCATTATATATTCAAGTTCCTAGCAGGTTTTTTTACGAATGGCTCGAAGAGCATTATGTAAAATTATTGAAAGTTGCTTTAATAAAAGAACTTGGCAAAAATGCAAAGTTATTATATAAAATTAAAATGGAAAATACATATGGTAATAAAGCTCCTTTTACAGAACAATTGCCAAGCGCAAATCGTGCTGCTATAAAAACACAAGAGTTAGATGTGCCTGTGCAACCCAAAGACCCAGAATTACGTAACCCATTTGTTATCCCAGGAATAAGAAACCTAAAAATAGAATCACAGCTTAATTCTAACTATAGTTTTGATAATTTTTTAGAAGGTGATTCTAATAGATTAGCTCGTTCTGCGGGAATGGCAGTCGCTAACAAACCTGGCGGAACTTCTTTTAATCCATTATTGTTGTTTGGCGGAGTTGGACTTGGAAAAACACATCTCGCTCATGCAATTGGGGTAGAAATCAAAGAAAAATTCCCAGAAAAAACAGTGCTTTATATTTCTGCCGAAATATTTACACAACAGTACATTGATTCTGTTAAAAAAAACAATCGAAACGATTTTATCCATTTTTATCAATTAATAGACGTTTTGATTATAGATGATGTGCAGTTTTTTTCTGGAAAAACAGGAACTCAAGATGTATTTTTTCATATTTTTAACTATTTGCATCAAAATGGAAAACAAGTTGTATTAACCTCCGATAAGGCACCTGTGGACATGCAAGATATAGAGCAACGCTTGTTATCTCGTTTTAAATGGGGGCTTTCTGCCGAAATACACCAACCAGATTACGAAACTAGAATCTCTATATTAAAAAACATACTGTTTAGAGATGGTGTAGAAATGCCAGACGAAATCATAGAATATGTTGCCAGAAATATTAAAACCAATGTACGAGAGTTAGAAGGAGCTATCATTTCTTTAATTGCACAATCTTCTTTTAATAAAAAAGAAGTAACCATCGATCTTGCTAAATTAGTGGTAGAAAAATTTGTGAAAAATGTTAAAAGAGAAATCTCTATAGATTATATTCAAAAAACAGTTTCAGATTACTTCCAAATAGATGTAGATACATTACAGTCTAAAACTAGAAAAAGACATATTGTTCAGGCACGACAATTAGCAATGTTTTTTGCTAAGAAATATACAAAATCTTCTTTGGCTAATATTGGCTCGCAAATAGGGGACAGAGATCACGCAACGGTATTGCATGCTTGTAAAACTGTTGATAACCTTGTTACTACCGATAAGCAATTTAAGAAATTTGTAGAAGATATTCAGAAAAAACTATCTTTATAGTATTGTAATTTAATATATTGCATTTTTTAAATTCCTCTTACAATGCTTAATATAGAACTGATTATGTATTGAACGCCAATAGCAATGGTTAAAAAACCAACAATTCTTGATATTGCTACAATTCCAGAAGCTCCTAAAATTTTAGATAAATAATGTGCACTTCTTAGCACTAAATAAATACTCGCAGACACCATCAAAATTGCAAGAGACGAAACAACCATTTCTTCAATAGTATGGTGTTCTTGGTAAAATGCAATTAATAATGAAATAGAGCCAGGGCCAGCAAGCATTGGCATTGCGAGTGGTGTTAATGCAATGTCGTTTCTGCTTTGCACATCTGTTTGTACTTGCTTATTAATACCTCTTTTTTTACTAAACTTTCCTGATAATAAAGAAAATCCTGAACTTGCAATAATAATTCCACCAGTAATTCTTAAGGCATTAATTGTAATACCAAAAAAAGAAAGAACATATTGCCCAACAAAAAAGGAAATTATTAAAATTATAAAAACATTAATAGATGTCCACAGAGAAATTCTAGAGCGTTCATTTTTACTATCTCCTTGTGTAAGTCCTACAAATATTGGTATCGTGCCAATAGGATTGAGTACAGAAAATAGTGCGAAAAATAAATATATAAATAATTCCATCTTTTTTTAATGCAAAAATACATATTATCAAAACAAAATAAATTATTAAATCTAATTTATGATTGTAAAATTTCTATTTTAATTACTTTTGCCAAAAATTAAACAAAATGAGTGTCAAAAAAACATTAGTTCTTGGTGCATCTGTTAAGCCAGACAAATATTCCTACAAAGCTATTTCAATGTTAGTTGCAAAAGATGTTTCTGTTCTTGCAATAGGACAAAACACAGGAGAAGTTGCAGGAATTACTATTCAAACAAAATGCATACCCATTGCAAATATTCACACTGTAACGTTGTATTTAAATGCTTCCCGTCAGGCAGAATACTATAATTATATTATTGAATGTAAACCCAAACGAGTTATTTTTAATCCAGGAACAGAAAATCCAGAATTTTATCAGTTATTACGAGCTAATAATATAAAGGTTGAGGTGGCTTGCACATTGGTTCTACTTGCCACAAATCAATATTAAATTTTCTACATTTTCTATTTTCCCTTTTTTTGAGTAATTTTTGTAGAATAATCAATTCCCACCAAAGCAAAGCCCTATCACTTTGCTTTTTTATTTTCTACCTAAGTGAAATTATATTTTTCCCTTCTTTTTTTATCTGACCTGGAGGTATGCTTTTTGCTTTTGGATGCATCGTTGTTTTGCAACTTGTACTCATTCCAAGAATTAAAAAGGAAACAATAAAGGGTAAGTATTTTGTTAAATTCGATTTCATAAATTAAGTTTTTGTATGCAAAAGCAGGTTAATTATTTTAACAAGAAAGCCACAAGTGCATTTTCAGTTCTAAAAAGCCACTTTTGGCTTTACTGAATTTTTTATTATTATAAAACAATAAGTGCAATATATTCTTTTAAATATAAAAAACACAAAACTTATTAACAAAGTGGGTTATAGTGGTAATTTGTGGTAAATAATTTTTACCTTTGCTTATTCACAAATAAAATCATAACTACTTGAATGTCATTATAGGAACATACGAATGCAAAGCGGACGTTAAAGGAAGGTTGTTACTGCCTAATTCTTTAAGAAAGCAATTAGAAGCAACTCTACAAGAAGGGTTTGTTTTGAAGCGTTCGGTATTTCAGCCTTGTTTAGAGCTGTATCCAATGAAAGAATGGAATGAGATGATGCAAAAAATGAATACTCTAAATAGATTTGTTAAAAAAAATAACGATTTTATAAGAAGATTTACCGCTGGAGTTCGAATAATCGAGATAGATGCACTTGGACGACTTTTAATTCCAAAAGATTTAGCTGTTTTTGCTTCTATAAATAAAGATGTTGTGCTGTCTTCTGCAGTTTCTATTATGGAGATTTGGGACAAAGACTTATATGAAAAAGCCATCGATGATTCGGTAGGTGATTTTGCAGATTTAGCCGAAGAAGTGATGGGAAATACTACAAACAACGACCATGGAATATCATAATCCAGTATTGCTTACACAAACCGTCGATGGGTTAAATATTAATCCAAACGGAATTTATGTAGATGTAACCTTTGGAGGAGGTGGACATTCTAAAGAGATTTTATCTCGGCTAGGCGAACAAGGAAAACTATTTGCTTTTGATCAAGATGAAGATGCTTGGAATAATGCCATTTTAGATAATCGATTTGTACTGATTCCAGAAAATTTCAGATTTCTTAAACGGTTTTTGCGTTTTCAAGGAATAAAAAAAGTAGATGGAATATTAGCAGATTTAGGGGTTTCTTCCCATCAATTTGACGTTCCAGAAAGAGGATTTTCTACCAGATTTGATGCGGAATTAGATATGCGAATGAGTAAGAAAAACGATCTAAATGCTTTTAAAATAGTAAATGAATATGACGAAGCTAATTTGCGTAGAATATTTTCTCAATATGGAGAATTAAGTAATGCTCCTGCAATTGCAAGGGCAATTATTGAAGCTCGAGAAAAAGAAAAAATTGTAAATACCGAGGATTTAAAACAAGTTTTAGCTCGTTTTTTGCCAAACAATAAAGCACATAAAATTTTAGCACAAATATACCAGTCTATTCGTATTGAAGTCAATCAGGAAATTGAGGTCTTGAAAGAATTTCTAGAACAATCGCTAGAGATTTTAGCAGAAGGAGGACGATTGAGTGTTATTTCTTATCATTCTTTAGAAGACAGATTGGTAAAACGATTTATGAAAAATGGTCTTTTTGAAGGCGAACCAGAACGAGATTTTTTTGGGAATTTTCAAGTTCCTTTCACGTTAATAGGAAAAATGATTATTCCTAGTGACGAAGAAATTAAGGCTAATAATAGAGCTCGAAGTGCTAAATTGAGAATAGCAGAAAAAAAATAAGCAAAAAATGAAAGCAGGAATATACGATATAATTAAAGCTAAATACCTTATAAATGAAGATGGTGTTAAAAATTGGCAATTTATTATTTTCTTAATTCTTCTTGCAATTCTAATGATAGCAAACTCTCATAACTACGAAAAAAAAATATATCAAATTGCCGATTTAACCAATCAAGTAAAAGAATTGCGTTCGGAATTTGTAGATAAACGTTCAGAGTTAATGAAAATAAAAATGGAATCTACTGTTTCGTCCGAAATGAGTAAAAAAAATATTTTTCCATCGGCAGTTCCACCAAAAAAAATTAAGGTAACAACAGAAAAATCCTTTTGGCAAAAACTATGGCAATAGAAGCCCGAAATATTCTAAAACGTATCTACATTATAAGCCTTTTGTTGTTTGTAATGATAGTCGCTATAGCTGTAAAACTTACTAATATACAGTGGGTTGAAGGAGATTATTATAGAAAATTAGCCAAAGAACGCTCTGTGAAAAATTTCGTTATCCCAGCAAACAGAGGTAATGTTTATTCCTCCGATGGAAGCCTTTTAGCTACTTCAATTCCTGAATATACTATTCGTTTTGACGCACTTGCTCCAACTAAAACTAACTTTGATTCTAATATAAAAGCACTCTCAGACTCACTCTCAAAATTATTTAAAAAGCCAAGCAGCACTTACTTAAACGAATTTAGAAAAGCACGAGCTAATAAAAACAGATATTTTCTAGTAGCTAGAAATTTAAGCTATACCCAATACATGACCATTAAAAATTTTCCTCTTTTTAATTTAGGTGCATACAAAGGAGGAATAATAACCGACCAAAAAACCGTTAGAGAGCACCCAATTGGAAAAATTGCAGAAAGAACCATTGGTTACGAAAGATTTAATGAGGAAGGAAAGCTTACCCGTGTGGGTATTGAAGGTGCTTTTGGAGAATATTTAAATGGTAAAGATGGTAAGGTTTTAAAGCAAAAAATAGCCAAAGGGCAATGGAAACCCATAAGAGACAACAACGAGGTAGAACCACAAGATGGATTTGATGTTATTTCTACCATTGATGTTTATGTACAAGACATTGCACATCATGCACTATTAAAACAACTAACTGAATATGATGCAGACCACGGATGTGTGGTAGTAATGGAAACAAAAACAGGCGACATAAAAGCAATTTCTAATTTGGGAAAAGCAAAAGATGGAACCTATTATGAAACTATTAATTATGCTGTAGCAGAATCGCACGAACCAGGTTCTACATTCAAATTAGTAGATTTAATCGCCTTACTAGATGATAATAAGATAGATACTAGCAAGGTTTTTGATAGCAAAGGTGGAGAGATAACCTACAAAGGAAGAAAAGTGAGAGATGCCCACAAAGGTGGTTATGGCAAAGTATCCTTGGCTAGAGGTTTTGAACTTTCTTCTAATACCATTATGGTGCAAGCTGTTTATGATAATTATAAAAAAGATCCAAAACAATTTACCAACAGAATAGTTAATTTAGGACTTAATAAGCCTTTAGGATTACCATTTAAAGGGGAAGGTGTTCCATATATACCAGAACCAACCGACAAAAAATGGAGTGCTATTTCACTTCCGTGGATGGCTTTTGGGTATGGAGTTTCGGTAACACCACTACAAACACTGACGCTCTACAATGCGATTGCAAACAATGGAGTGATGGTTAAACCAAAGTTTGTAAAAGAAGTAAAAGAATGGAATAAAGTCATTAAAGAATATCCTACCCAAATAATTAATCCAAGTATTTGTAACCAAACTACAGTTAAAAAAGTTCAAGCAATTTTGCAAAATGTTGTAAAAAAAGGAACGGGTTCTAAATTATATTCTAAAAATTTTTCAATGGCAGGAAAAACAGGAACGGCTCAGGTTAATTATAATAGAGGAGATGAAAAAATGTATTATGCCTCTTCATTTGTAGGATACTTCCCTGCCGATAAACCAGAGTATTCCTGCATTGTGGTAGTGCATAAACCAAATGTTGCAAATGGTTATTTTGGTGCAGATGTCGCGGGACCTGTTTTTAAACGAATTGCTCAAAAAATATTTACAGATGTTCCTTCTACTAATGTGGTGAAAAATTTAGCTAAAAAAAACAAATCGCAAGAAGAAAATTACTATAAATACAATAAAAAATTAAATAGCAATCCAAAGGTAATTCCAAATTTAAAAGGAATGCCAGGAATGGACGCAGTTGCCTTGCTAGAAAATTTAGGAATGAAAGTCAAAGCAATAGGTATTGGAAAAGTAAGAAAACAGTCAATACAAGCAGGAGAACCTATCTTAAAAAATAATACTATAACTCTTGAATTATCATGATAGTTTTACACAATATATTAGACAAAGTAACTATTTCTGCAATACATGGTTCTACTAATGTATGGATTAATCAGCTACATTTTGACTCTAGAAACATACAAGAAAACGATGTTTTTATTGCCGTAAAAGGAACACAATCTAATGGACATGATTATATTGACAAAGCAATTTCGCTTGGAGCAATTGTAGTGGTTTGTGCAACTCTACCATTAATTTTACAGGAAAGCATTACCTATATCCAAGTGCCTGATACAAATGATGCCTTGGCTTATTTAGCTTCTAACTTTTATGACAATCCGTCTGGCAAAATAAAATTAATTGGAATTACGGGAACAAATGGTAAAACAACCATTGCCTCTTTATTATACCAGCTATTTACAAGAGCAGAGTTAAAAGTGGGTTTATTATCTACTGTGAAAATTATGGTAGGAGATGTTGAATTTAAAGCAACACACACCACGCCAGATTCTATTACTTTAAATTATTATTTAAACCAAATGGTTTTAGCAGGTTGCGAATATTGTTTTATGGAAGTAAGTTCTCACGGTATTCATCAAAAACGTACCGAAAGTCTTCAATTTTCGGCTGGAGTTTTTACCAATTTGAGTCATGATCATTTAGATTATCACGATACATTTTCGGAATATAGAGATGTTAAAAAATCGTTTTTTGATAATTTACCAAAAACCGCCTTTGTACTTTCTAATATTGATGATAAAAACGGATTGGTAATGATGCAAAACACGAAGGCAAGAAAATTGTCTTATGCTCTAAAAAATTATGCCGATTATAAAGCGGTCATTATAGAAAATCAACTTTCTGGATTGCAATTAAAAATTAACCAACAAGAAGTTTGGACAAGGCTTATAGGTACTTTTAATGCCTATAATCTGGTTGCCATTTATGGAGTTGCAGTGGAATTAGGTTTTGATAAACTAGAAGCATTACGATTATTATCAGAATTAGAAAGTGTTTCAGGACGTTTTCAATTTATTGTTTCAAAAGAAAAAATAACCGCTATTATTGATTATGCTCACACACCAGATGCTCTTGAAAATGTTTTAAATACAATAAATGATATTCGTACCCATAACGAAAAATTAATTACAGTTATTGGTTGTGGTGGCGATCGTGATAAAGCAAAAAGACCAATGATGGCTAAAATTGCAACGGATTGTAGTGATAAGGCAATACTCACTTCCGACAATCCAAGAACCGAAAATCCTGAAACCATTATACAAGAAATGGAAGTAGGAATAGAACCTGTTCATTTCAAAAAATATGTTTCTATTACCGATAGAAAACAAGCAATAAAAAATGCTTGCCAAATTGCTAACTCTGGGGATATTATTTTAATAGCTGGCAAAGGCCACGAGACCTACCAAGAAGTAAATGGTGTTAAATCAGATTTTGATGACATGAAAATTGTGAAAGAATTTTTAGAGCTTTTAGAAAAATAAACATTGATAAATTATTTTAAAAACACATATAATTATGCTATATTACTTATTCGACTATCTAGACAAGTTTTTTGATATTCCTGGCACAGGAGTATTTCAATACATTACTTTTAGATCTGGAGTGGCAATTATCATGTCTTTACTTATTTCTACCGTTTATGGCAAAAGAATTATAAACTTTTTACGCAAGCAGCAAGTAGGAGAAACCGTAAGAGAATTGGGGTTAGAAGGACAATCTCAAAAAGCAGGAACTCCTACTATGGGAGGCTTAATTATAATATTTTCTACCCTAGTTCCTGTAATTTTATTAGCAAAATTAAACAATATTTACATCATTCTGTTAATAGTTACTACCTTATGGATGGGGACAATAGGTTTTATAGATGATTATATCAAAATATTTAAAAAAGATAAACAAGGCTTAAAAGGTATTTTTAAAGTAATAGGTCAAGTAGGGTTAGGGCTAATTGTTGGTTCTGTATTATATTTTAGTCCAGCAGTTACCATTAGAGAGCAAAGTCCTAAAAATATTGTTATTAATGCAACTCAAAATACAATAAGTTCTGTTTCTGCCGAGAAAAAATCGACAGCAACAACTATTCCTTTTTTAAAAAATAACGAATTTGATTATGCAGAAGTGCTAGCATGGGCAGGCGATGGTTACCAAAACTATGCATGGCTAATTTTTATACCTGTTGTAATATTTATCATCACAGCAGTATCTAACGGGGCAAATTTAACAGATGGAATAGATGGGCTTGCGGCAGGAACTTCTGCTATAATTGTAGTAGCACTTGGCGTATTTACATTTGTATCTGGAAACATTATATTTTCTAATTATTTAGATATCATGTTTATACCAAACTCGGGAGAAATGACTGTTTTTATAGCTGCTTTTGTAGGAGCATTAGTCGGTTTTTTATGGTATAATAGTTTTCCTGCGGCTGTATTTATGGGCGATACAGGAAGTTTAACCATTGGTGGTATTATAGCAGTATTAGCAATTGCCGTTCGTAAAGAGCTACTTATACCCGTATTGTGTGGAATATTTCTTGCCGAAAACTTATCGGTAGTAATACAAGTAGCATATTTTAAATATACCAAAAAGCGATACGGAGAAGGGAAAAGAATTTTCTTAATGTCTCCTTTGCATCACCATTATCAGAAAAAAGGATATCATGAAAGTAAAATTGTTACCAGATTTTGGATTGTAGGAATATTATTAGCAATTCTATCTATTGTAACCCTAAAAATGCGGTAATATTAATAAGAAAATATAAATATAAATGAAAAGACTGGTAATACTTGGCGGAGGAGAAAGTGGTGTAGGTACAGCTATTCTTGCAAAAAAGAAGGGTTATGATGTTTTTTTGTCAGATGCTGGAGAAATAAAAAACAATTATAAAGAAGTATTATTGCTAAACAAAATTAAGTTCGAAGATACAAAACATACTGAAAATTTAATTTTAAATGCCGATGTAGTTATGAAAAGCCCAGGCATTTCCGAGAAGGCTTCGATTGTTAAAAAGCTACTCGAAAAAAACACCCCAATACTTTCCGAAATTGAATTTGCAAGTCAATATACTAATGCATTAATTATAGGAATTACAGGTAGTAACGGAAAGACAACTACTACATTACTAACCTATCATTTGCTAAAAGAAGCAGGGCTAAATGTTGGTATTGCAGGGAATATCGGCAAGAGTTATGCATGGCAAGTTGCAACTAGTAATTTTGATTTTTATGTATTAGAACTTAGTAGTTTTCAGTTAGATGGAATAGTCAATTTTAAACCACATATTGGTATAATTACTAATCTAAGTCCCGATCATTTAGACAGATATAACTATGAGTACAACAAGTATATCAAATCTAAATTCATGATTACAAAAAATCAATCAGAGATCGACTTTTTAATATACGATGCAGAGGATGTAGAAATATCCAATTGGTTGCAAAATAATAAAACCAAAGCACAATTAGTGCCATTTTCATTATCCAAAACGCAAAACATAGGTGCTTTTGCCACCACCACCGAAATAAATATTAACATCTATACAGATACATTTACCATGCCAATCAATCAACTCTCATTAGAAGGAAAACACAATGTAAAAAATGCTTTAGCAGCAACTTCGGCAGCAATGCTACTTAAAATAAGAAAATCTACTATTCGAGAAAGTTTGTCTAATTTTCAGGGAGTAGAACATCGTTTAGAAAGGGTATTGAAAATTAACAATGTACAATATATTAACGACTCTAAGGCTACCAATGTAAATGCAACTTTCTATGCCTTAGATAGCATTAAAACTCCAACCATCTGGATAGTTGGCGGAGTAGATAAAGGAAATGATTATGCTGAATTATTGCCTTTAGTGAATGAAAAAGTTAAATCTATAATATGTTTAGGAATAGATAACAAAAAAATTATAGAAATATTTGCAAATGTGGTAGATGATTTAGTAGAAACGACCTCCATGCAAGAAGCAATAAAATACGCTCATAATATTGCCGAACAAGGAGACACTGTATTGCTATCTCCTGCTTGTGCAAGTTTTGATTTGTTCCAAGATTATGAAGACAGAGGCAGACAATTTAAACAAGCCGTTAGAAACTTATAATTAAAAACATGAAACAGCTAGTATTTAACTTAAAAGGAGATAAAGTTATTTGGGCATTTGCAGCTCTTTTGGCTTTGTTTTCCTTTTTGCCAGTATATAGTGCTAGTAGTAATTTGGCATATTTAAAGCATGGTACTGGTAATACCCTTGTTTACTTAATTAAACATTTTATCCATCTATTAATGGGCTTTGTCATTATGTATCAAATGCAAAAAGTGCCATACCATTATTTTAGAAGTTTATCCAGAATAATATTGCCTGTATCTTGGCTATTGCTTATATATACGTTATTTAAAGGCACAATGATAGATGGTGCAAATGCAAGTCGTTGGATTCAAGTGCCGTTTATTGGAATTACCTTCCAGCCATCGGCTTTTGCCTCCATTTCTTTATTAATGTTTGTGGCACGATATCTTTCTAAAACGGAAATAGAGAATATGACTTTCAAAAAGTCTTTATTAGACCTTTGGGCACCAGTTTTTGTTACTTTAATTCTAATTTTACCTGCTAATTTTTCTACCACTGCTTTAATATTCTCAATGGTTTTAATGCTTGTTTTTATTGGAAAATATCCTTTAATAAATATGGCAATTATAATAGGAGCTGGTGTTGTAACTTTAACCTTTTTTATACTAATTGTAAAGGCATTTCCAGACGCATTCCCTAATAGAGTAGATACTTGGATAAGTCGTATAGACAACTTTACTTCCGATAAACCAGGAGAAGATGACTACCAAATAGAAAAAGCAAAAACGGCAATTGCAACTGGTGGTGTTTACGGGTTAGGTCCTGGCAAAAGCGTGCAAAAAAACTTTTTGCCACAATCTTCCTCCGATTTTATTTTTGCAATAATTATCGAGGAATTTGGATTGTTCGGTGGTTTTTTTGTCATTTTTATGTACAGTATTTTATTTATACGCTTTGTAATAGTCTCCTATAAAGCACCTACCTTGTTTGGAAAACTATTGGTTGTAGGACTGGGTTTTCCAATTATTTTTCAGGCATTTATTAATATGGGAGTTGCCGTAGAACTCTTACCTACCACTGGGCAAACACTTCCTTTAATAAGTAGCGGAGGAACTTCCATCTGGATGACGTGTGCCGCAATTGGGATTATTTTAAATGTAACAAAAAAAGAAGAAGAACTTGCAGGAGAAGAAGAGATAAAAAAGGAAAGAGACAAAGCTTTGCAAGCCCTAATTGACAAACAATTGCAAGAAAATGCATTGATAGAAAATGAAAATTTTTCTGTTCAAGAACAAAATTCTAACCCAATAACAGAAGTTTTAACGTAAGAGCAAATGAAAAATAATCCAAAATTTATACTAAGCGGAGGTGGAACAGGAGGACATATTTATCCTGCAATTGCGATTGCTAACGAATTAAAATTGCAATTCCCAGAATCTGAAATTTTATTTGTAGGTGCAAAAGATAAAATGGAAATGAAAAAAGTTCCACAAGCTGGATATACAATTAAAGGGCTTTGGATTGCAGGAATACAACGAAAAATCACATTTCAAAACATGCTTTTCCCTTTAAAACTAGCTTCTAGCTTGCTAAAATCTTTTTTTATTTTAAAAAAATTTAAACCAGATATAGTTATTGGAACAGGAGGTTTTGCTAGTGGTGCAGTGCTTAAAATGGCTACCTTGATGCAAATTCCAACACTTATTCAAGAACAAAATTCGTATCCAGGAATTACTAATAAATTGCTCTCTAAAAAGGCAAATGCCATTTGTGTTGCTTATGAAAATCTAGAAAAATTTTTCCCTTCTAACAAAACATTCTTAACAGGAAATCCCGTTAGGCAAGATTTACTTTCTATGGATTCTAGAGGAACAGAAGGCTTTAATTATTTTAATTTAGATTCTACCAAAAAAACATTACTAGTACTCGGTGGTAGTCTTGGGGCAAGAAGAATAAATCAATTGATAGAGAAAGAGTTAGAATATATTGTTTCTCAAAATTTGCAAATTATTTGGCAGTGTGGACAGCTATATTATCCTACATACCAGCATTTAGGTCAAAAAAATGTCGTTGTGTTAGACTTTATAGATAAAATGGATATTGCGTATGCAACTGCAGATTTTATTCTGTCTCGCTCTGGGGCATCTTCTGTCTCGGAATTAGCAATTGTAGGAAAGCCAGTGCTATTTATACCTTCGCCTAACGTGGCAGAGGATCATCAAACCAAGAATGCACAAGCAATTGTGTCTAAAAAAGGAGCAATTTTAATAAAAGAAAAAGACTTAGACACTCAATTTGAAACCCTCTTTTCCGAACTATTATCTAATGAAAACGAACAAAAAGAATTAGCACTGAATATAAAAAAATTAGCAATGCCAGATGCTACAAAAAATATAGTTTCAAGAATTATAAAATTAATAAACAATGAATCTTAGCCAAATAAAAAGTGTTTATTTTATAGGCATTGGAGGTATTGGAATGAGTGCCTTGGCTCGCTATTTTAAATCTATTGAAAAAGAAGTGTCTGGTTACGATAAAACACCAACATTGCTTACCGAAGCGTTAATTTTAGATGGAATAAATATTCACTTTGAAGATAATATTCAACTAATTCCTACAAATTATTCGACACAAACTACTTTGGTAATAATAACACCAGCTATTCCCAAATCACACACCGAATGGCATTATTTTGTTTCTAATGGATATGAAATTAAAAAAAGAGCCGAAGTTTTAGGAATTATTACCAAAGATACTTTTTGTTTTGCAGTTGCGGGAACACATGGAAAAACAACAACTTCCAGCATCTTAGGACATATTTTGATGGAAAGCGGAGCAGATGTTACCGCTTTTATAGGTGGAATTGTAGAAAACTATAACTCTAATTTAATTGGGAACGGAAAATCGGTAACGGTAGTCGAAGCAGATGAATTTGATAGGTCTTTCTTGCATTTGCATCCTAATATTGCCTGCATTACTTCTATTGATGCAGACCATTTAGATATTTATGGAGATGATGCATCAATTAAAGCTTCTTTTACGGAATTTGCTAACAAAATACAAAACAAAGACAACCTTTTTGTAATAGAGGGAATACCATTAGAAGGACAAACGGTAGGACTTGCTAGCACAAATAATTACTATGCTTATAATGTAACTATTGCAAATGGATGGTACCAATTTGACGTAAAAACGCCTACCGAAACAATTTTAGGTGTTAAATTTGGTTTGCCTGGAAAACATAATTTGACTAATGCCTTAGTAGCTTTAGCAATGGCTCAAAAATTTGGAACTAAAACAAGTGCAATAGTTAAGGCTTTAGAGAGTTTTAAAGGGGTAAAAAGAAGATTCTCCTTTCAAATAAGAACAGAAAAAGTTGTTTATATAGATGATTATGCTCATCACCCTACAGAAATAAATGCAGTGTATGAGGCGGTTAAAGAATTGTACCCAAATCAAAAAAACATTGCTGTTTTTCAACCTCATTTATTTAGTAGAACACAAGATTTTGGGCAAGATTTTGCAAATAGTTTAGCACAATTTGACCAAATTATATTATTAGATATTTATCCAGCACGAGAATTACCTATTCCAGGAATAACATCTAATTGGTTGTTAGAAAAAATAGCAAGCAAAAATAAATTAGTGGTTACAAAAGAAGAACTTTTGCCATTACTTAGAACCACAGATGCAACTATTTTTGTAACAATTGGTGCTGGAGATATTGGCGAAATGGTACATGATATTAAACATTGTCTAGATGAAAAATAATCTAATTATAAATAGCCAATTAGCATTTATGTTTGGAGTAATAATCTTCCTTTACTTATTTGCGTCTAATAAAAATCAAATTCGAAAAACCAGTAAACCAATTATAGAATTTACTAATCCAGAGAGTCCCTTTATAACCCCAGATATGGTTAATAACTTGTTAATAGAAAACCTAGGCACAACTTTGACTACTGATAAAGATAAGGTAAATTTGAAAAATATTGAGCAAACACTTAATAAACATAGCATGATTAGTCAATCTGATGTGTATTTAAGTGTAGATGGTAAGTTAAAAACTATTGTAAAACAAAAGACCCCAATCGCTAGAGTTTTCAACAATAACACTTCTTATTATATTGATTATAAAGGAAGTATAATGCCACTTTCAAAAAACTTTTCTGCAAGAGTTCCACTTGTTTATGGCGATTTTAATACACGTTATAAGGATAGTATTTTGAACTTATTGCAGGTTATTTATACAGATGATTTTTTAAAAAAAAACATCATCGGATTATCTATTTTGCCCAATGGCAGCATTGAAATGAAAAATAGAGAATATAAATATATAATAGAATTTGGAAGGCCAATGGAAATGAATAAAAAGTGGAATAATTACAAGGCTTTTTTTCAAAAAGCGGTACAAGACACCTTGTTGGATTCCTACATAAAAGTTAATTTAAAATTTACCAAACAGGTAATTTGCACAAAATAAAAGAAGTATGGAAGCAGAAAGAATTGCCGTAGGGTTAGACATCGGAACCACTAAAATAGTGGCAATGATTGGTAGAAAAAATGAATACGGAAAACTAGAAATACTTGGAATTGGAAAAGCTAACAGTCTAGGAGTTGCAAGAGGAGTGGTTGTTAATATAACGCAAACAATACAATCTATTCAAGAAGCAGTTAGCATGGCCGAAGAAAAATCTGGATATAAAATTAAAGATGTAGTGGTAGGTATTGCTGGACAACACATTCGTAGTCTTCAGCACACAGATTATATTTCTAGAACCAATCCAGATGAGGTAATTTGTGAGCAAGACATTCATATTTTAATAAACCAAGTCCAAAAACTAACGATGCTTCCAGGGGAAGAAATTATACATGTTTTGCCCCAAGAGTTTAAAATTGACGGCGAATCTGAAATTAAAGAGCCAATAGGGATGTATGGAGGTCGTTTAGAAAGTAGTTTTCATGTGGTGGTTGGACAAGCATCTTCCATACGAAATGTCGGCAGATGCATCAAAAGTGCTGGATTGTCGCTTTCTGGCTTAACATTAGAACCGCTCGCTTCCGCAGATGCAGTTTTAAGCCAAGAAGAAAAAGAAGCAGGTGTTGCATTAATAGATATTGGTGGAGGAACAACCGATTTAGCAATTTTTAAAGACGGTATAATACGCCATACAGCAGTAGTTCCTTTTGGAGGAAACGTAATTACAGAAGATATAAAAGAAGGTTGCTCAATTATAGAAAAGCAAGCAGAACTATTAAAAACTAAATTCGGATCTGCATGGCCAGGAGAGAACAAAGACAATGAGATTGTATCTATTCCAGGATTAAGAGGTAGAGATCCAAAAGAAATTTCTCTTAAAAATTTGTCTAAAATAATTAATTCTAGAGTGGTAGAAATTATTGAGCAAGTTTATAATGAAATAAAAGCATACAGTCACGAAGATCCAAAACGCAAGTTAATTGCAGGAATTGTTTTAACCGGAGGTGGCTCTCAATTAAAACATATTAAACAGTTGGTAGAATATATCACGGGTATGGATACCAGAATAGGATATCCAAACGAACATCTTGCTGGAAATTCTAACGAAGAAATATCAAGCCCATTGTATGCAACAGCGGTAGGACTTGTTATGAATAGCATTCGTAATAATACCATTAGTGCTGTGCCACAAGATAATTTTATACCAGAACCAGTATTAATACACACGCCAACATACGAAGAAAAAGAAATTATAAAAAAAGAAATGGAAAAAGAATTAGAATCGTTTGAAGAAGACTCAAAATCGACCGAAACTACCATTCGAAAATCTTTTCTAGATAAATACATAGACAAAATAAAGGACTTTTTAGATAAAGCAGAATAAAAAATTAACAAAGCATAAATACCTGACAGCATGGAAAATAACACGGAAAATGGCAAAATCACCTTTGATTTACCTAAAAATCAATCTAATGTAATAAAAGTAATAGGCATAGGTGGGGGTGGTAGTAACGCTATTAATCATATGTTTAAACAAGGAATCAAAGGGGTAGATTTTATTGTTTGCAATACAGATGCTCAAGCACTTGATAATAGCCCGGTGCCAAATAAAATTCAATTAGGGGTACATCTTACGGAAGGATTAGGAGCAGGGGCCAATCCAGAAATAGGACAACAATCTGCCATTGAAAGTATTCCAGAAATTGAAAAAATGTTAGACACGAATACCAAAATGATATTTATCACTGCTGGTATGGGAGGAGGAACAGGTACAGGTGCAGCTCCAATTATTGCACAATTAGCTAAAGAAAGAGATATATTAACCATAGCAATTGTAACAATTCCTTTTCAATACGAAGGAAAAGTAAGAAGTGAACAAGCGCTGTTAGGGGTGGAAAAATTACGCAAACAAGTAGATTCTTTAATTGTTATTAACAACAATAAACTTAGAGAAGTTTATGGAAATCTTGGATTTAAAGCGGGCTATTCTAAAGCAGATGAGGTATTATCTACCGCATCAAGAGGAATTGCAGAAGTTATTACCCATCATTATACACAAAATATAGATTTAAGAGATGCAAAAACCGTTTTAGCTAATTCAGGTACAGCTATTATGGGTTCTGCAACTGCCGAAGGTGAAAATAGAGCAAAAGAAGCGATAACTGCTGCTTTAGATTCTCCATTATTAAACGACAATAAAATCACAGGAGCCAAAAATGTATTGTTACTAATAGTTTCAGGCTCTCATGAAATTACAATAGACGAAATTTCGGAAATAAACGAACATATTCAAGCAGAAGCAGGACACAATGCTAATATTATCATGGGTGTTGGTGAAGAAGAAGGGCTTGGGGAAAAAATAGCAGTAACCATTATTGCTACTGGTTTCTGTATAGAGCAACAAGCGGAAATTGTAAATACAGAACCAAAAAAAATAATTCACGCCCTTGAAGATGACCAAAAAATTGTTGAAAATTTCACCCAAAAATTAGATGCTCAAACATTTAATTTTGATAGCAATATTACAGAGAAAACAATTTTAGATACCACAGAAGATGTAACTACTGAAAATCTAATAAATTTTAATATTGCACCAGATATTTTTGAAGTAAATACGCCAACATATACCATGGATTTAGTGCCAACATCTGAATGGATTAAAAACCTAGATGTTGTATTTGAAATAGTATCGACAAACACAATTAATAATAACGACTTTTATTTTACCTCTCCAGAAACAAAGGAAATTAATGTAGTAGAGCCAGAATTTGTAGTGAAAGATCAGGCAGTATTTACTTTCGATTTTCCTCTAACAAACACTACAGAAACAAACACCCAAGAAAAATTAGTTTTCGATTTAACTCCAGAAATCAATCAAATTCAAGTGAATAATGCTGTTGAGTTAGTTCCAATAACAGAAAATTCTAAAGATGGAGTAGTAAAATATACACTGGAAGATTACATGGAAGTGGAAAATAAGCTAACAGAATCTAAAAAAGAAGAAACACCAGCAATAGAGACTATTCCAGAGGAATTAAATTTAACTCTTTCTCAAACTTCAGTAGAGAGTATTCCTCAATATCCTACAAACTCTTCGGTAGATACTAATTTGCCATTAGAAATGACAATAGAAGAAGCTTCGATATTAAGAGCAGAGGAAAGAAAACGCAAAATGAAAGAATATAATTACAAATTTAATAATGCTACAAGAATTGATGAATTAGAGAAAGTGCCTGCCTATAAACGAATGGGAGTAGATATTTCTACACAATACCAAGATAATTCTCGTTCACGTTTGTCATTAGGAACAGATAATAACGATGAAATACAACTGCGATCTAACAATTCTTATTTACATGATAATGTAGATTAGATAAACCCTATATTTATTTAATAACCCTAACTAACAATTGAAGGCATTAGTTAGGGTTCTTTTTTTTAACCTTAACCTAAATCAAAATGCATTTTTTATCTCAAGACTTGGAAGATTACATAGAAAAACATTCTGAAAGCGAACCAGAATTACTGGTACAACTCCAAAAAGAAACTTACCAAAAAATCTTGTTGCCAAGAATGTTGAGTGGCACTTTTCAGGGCAGAGTGTTAAGTATGCTGTCTAAACTTATAAGACCATTAAATATATTAGAAATTGGAACTTATACTGGCTATTCTGCATTATGTTTGTGTGAGGGTATGCAAGAAAATGGATTATTACACACTATTGATGTGAAAGAAGAATTAGTAGATTTTCAGCGAAAATATTTCCAAAAATCTCCTTGGAATGACCAAATTATTCAACATCTAGGTGAGGCAATTACCATAATACCTACATTAGATGTGAAATTCGATTTGGTTTTTATAGATGCCGATAAAGAAAATTATATCCACTATTTTAACTTAATTCTACCAAAAATGAATAAAGGAGGGATTATATTATCCGATAATGTGTTGTGGTCTGGAAAAGTAGTACTTCCTTTATCTCCACACGATCTAAGTACCAAAATTTTATTAGAATATAATAAATTGCTTAAAGAAGATATACGTGTAGAAACGGTTTTATTACCCATTCGTGATGGATTAACAGTGAGTAGGGTGTTATAAAAAAAACAGATTAGGTATTAAAAACATTTTAATACCTAATCTGTAATAATCTGTAATGTAAAAATTAGAACAAGAATTTTACACCAACCTGTAAGTTTCCAAGTTGTCTGTCAGCTACAGAATTCATTGGATTTATATTGAAACCAAAATCAGTTGTTTTTGTTCCAACATTTGGTGTTGAAGTAGAAGAACCAACATTAAAAATTGTGAATGAAGTTTCAACCGTCATCCATTTGTTTATAACATAGTCAAATCCAGGAGCTACTTCTACTGCAAAAGAAGAAGTTTTGCTATTAGAAACATTTTCTTTACCAAATGTGATAGGTGCTGCAACTTGTCCGTAAAAAAACAAACCACCACTAATGTTCCAGTATTTTCTAACTAATGGTTTTACAACAAAAGTGTTGCTGTCTGCGGTAGTAACACCTAGAGCATCTACAGATTTAGAACCAATATTCCCAGCTCCAATACCAATTGTAGTTGTAGGCGCAATAAAATAACCAAGAATAGGTAAAATCATATTTGAATCTGTTTTTGCAGTTCCTGTTTTAGTAGAATTGAATGAAACTTGTCCAGCTACCCAAAATGTGCCTTGTAAACCTTTATTTGTAGTTTCTTCTTGTGCATTTGCATAGAAACCAAATAATGCAATACCTGTAAGTAATAAAATCTTTTTCATTTTTAAGTTTATTTAAAATTATACTGCAAAGATAACAGCTAACTATTGGCTTAAAACTGATAAAAATCATAGCACACAAACTGTTTTTGTTTTAGAAAACAGAGTTTTATTTTTGAATTTCTTGAGGCATTTGTATTTTTTTAAATTACCTATTCATTAAAAAAATCCTTTTATAGAATTAAGGAGTTCTATAAAAGAATTTTAAAAATTATTTGTGGTATTAAAACTACTACAGTATCAACATGGCATCTCCATACGAATAAAATTTGTACTTTTCTTTGATGGCCTCTTCGTAGGCTTTTTTCATTAAATCGTGTCCACAAAAAGCGGATATCATCATCATTAATGTCGATTTTGGCGTGTGAAAATTTGTAATCATACAGTTTGCAATACTAAAATCGTGTGGAGGAAAAATAAATTTATTAGTCCAACCGTCAAAAGTGTTTAAGGTTTTAGCAGACGAAACAGAACTTTCTATTGCACGCATAGAGGTTGTTCCTACGGCACAAATTTTACTTCTTCTACTTTTGGCGGTATTTACTATATCACACGCTTCTTGTGTGATTTTTAATTCTTCAGAATCCATTTTGTGTTTCGATAAATCTTCAACCTCTACAGGATTAAAAGTTCCTAGACCAACATGTAGTGTTACTTCGGCAAATTGTGCTCCTTTAATTTCTAGACGCTTCATCAAATGCTTTGAAAAGTGTAATCCAGCGGTTGGAGCTGCCACTGCACCTTCTTCTTTTGCATATATGGTTTGGTATCGTTCCGCATCTTCTGGAGTTACTTCACGGTTTATGTATTTTGGAATTGGTGTTTCGCCTAGTTCGGTTAGTTTTGCTCTAAATTCTTCATAAGAGCCATCGTATAAAAACCGGAGTGTTCTTCCTCGAGAAGTTGTATTATCTATTACTTCTGCCACCAAAGAGTCATCATCGCCAAAATACAATTTGTTACCAATACGAATTTTACGAGCTGGATCTACTAATACGTCCCAAAGGCGTTGTTCTGCATTTAGTTCTCTTAATAAAAACACTTCAATTCTTGCACCTGTTTTTTCTTTGTTACCATACAATCTTGCTGGAAATACCTTTGTGTTGTTTAGTATGAAAACATCTCCTTCGTCAAAATAGTCTAAAACGTCTTTAAACATTTTATGTTCTATAGTCCCTGTTTTTCTATCTACCACCATTAAACGTGATTCATCACGATTTTCGGCTGGGTATTCTGCTAAAAGTTCTGATGGCAAATTAAAATTAAAGTGCGATAATTTCATATATTACTATTTAGTGTTTAGGAATAGGTTTTTTTTAAATATTTTAAAAACCTAAATTAGCTTACAAAGATACAATTATGAAATAGGCGTTGTCAAGTGTTTATGTGTTTATTTTTTATAATTTACTAAATGACATGAAATGATGTAAATTGTAATCTTCTAAATAAAGTTAAGAATATCTATATTGCTTGTTTTATTCCTATTTTTGTTCTGTAATTTCAAACTGTAATGCCTTTAAATCCTCCCAAAAAGTTGGATAGGATTTTGATACAACTTCTGCGTTTTCAATTATTAACGAGGTTTTTAATGCTAAAGGTGCAAATGCCATTGCCATTCGGTGGTCTTGATAGGTTGCAATTGAAATATTTTCCTTAATTTCTGAAGAGGATTTTAAATCTAAAGAATCATTAGTTATAGAAATCATTGCTCCAAGTTTTGTCAATTCCGTTTTTAAAGCTTCTAAACGGTCAGTTTCTTTAATTTTTAAGGTATGTAAACCCGTTAAATTGCATCCTATTCCTAATCCGAAACAAGTTACAGCGATGGTTTGTGCAATGTCTGGCGAAGATTTAAGATTTAAGATAATAGATTTATAATAATAGGCTCTAGATTTTAAAATTGTTATTGAATTATTAGCATTGAAAATTGTTTCAACTCCAAAATCTTCATAAATTTCAACTAATACTGAATCACCTTGTAAGCTGCTTTCTTTATAACTGGACAAAGTAATTTCTGTGCCAATTTCAGATAATGCAATTATGGAATACCAATAAGATGCGGAAGACCAATCAGATTCAATAACGAATTTTAAATTTTGAATTTTAAATTTTGAATTTACTTTAATTACATTATCCAGAAATGAAGTTTCTACTCCTATTTCATTTAGCAAAGCTAAAGTCATATGGATGTAAGGAATAGATGTGATTTCGCCTTCCAAAGTTAACTCTAAACCATTTTCTAGTTTTGGAGCAATTAATAAAAGTGCCGAAATATATTGGCTACTAACATTTGCAGGAAGCGACACCTTGTTTTGAGTTATTTTTCCCCCTTTAATTTTAATCGGTGGAAATCCTTCGTTTTCAACATAAGCTATTTCGACTCCTAATTGATTTAAAGCTTCCACTAAAATTTTTATTGGACGTTCTTTCATGCGAGAAGAACCAGTTAAAACGACATTTTTTCCTTCTTGAATAGCAAAAAAAGCAGTTAGAAAACGCATAGCGGTTCCTGCGTGGTGAACATCTATAATTAACGATTGTTTGTTTTTTATTGTTGATTGCTGAAGTGCTAATTGCATCACCTCTGCATCATCTGAATTAGAGGTGTTTTCTAATAAAAAGTTTGGATACAGGGCTTGTAACAACAATAGTCTATTGGTTTCTGATTTGCTGCCAGTTATTTCCAGATTTGTTTTGCTTAAAACAACTTTTTTTTTTAGATAAAGATTCATTGTTTGCTTGTAAATATATTTTGGTAAAGATAACAATTTATAAAAATTTTATTCCTAAATTCAATTTTTAATTCTTAAAAAGGATTGTATCTTTACCAAAAGAAATTTTGTATATCATATGAAAATAGGATTGTATTTTGGAACATTTAACCCAATTCATATTGGACATTTGATAATTGCGAACCACATGGCAGAGTTTACTAATTTAGAGGAGGTTTGGTTAGTAGTAACACCACATAATCCTCATAAACAAAAAAGCACTTTGTTAGACGATTATCATAGATTAGAAATGGTTTATTTGGCAACCAAAGATTATTTAAAGTTAAAGCCATCTGACGTGGAGTTTAAATTGCCACAGCCAAATTTTACCGTTAATACTTTAGCCCATTTATCAGAAAAATATCCTAAGCACGAATTTGCTTTAATTATGGGAGAAGATAATTTTATGTCTTTATCTAAATGGAAAAACCATGAGTATATTTTAAAAAACCATGAGGTTTATGTATATCCAAGATTACAAAACAATGTTAGTCAGCAACCTATATTGGAAACAGAAAAAATTAAAGTTGTGAATGCTCCTGTAATAGAAATTTCGGCAACTTTTATACGAGAGTCTATTAAGAGTAACAAAAATATTCGTCCGTTAGTACCAACTAATGTTTGGGAATATTTAGACAGGAATAACTTTTATAAATAAAAAAGCTTCTATACTTTTTAGATAATACAGAAGCTATAATTTTCTTAAAACATTAAGCTAGCATGGTTACAGGATTTTCTACAAATTGTTTTAGAGTTTGTAAAAATTGTGCTCCAGTTGCCCCATCTACTGTTCTATGGTCGCATGCAAGGGTAACTTTCATAGTGTTTCCTACTACAATTTGTCCGTTCTTTACCACCGGTTTTTCCACAATTGCTCCTACTGATAGTATAGCGGAGTTTGGTTGATTTATAATAGATGTAAACTCAGTAATACCAAACATTCCTAGATTAGAAACGGTAAAAGTACTTCCTTCCATTTCGGCAGGAGTTAATTTTTTGTTTTTAGCTTTTCCTGCTAAATCTCTTACATTTGCTCCAATTTGTGTGAGGCTCATTTGATCTGTAAAATTTAAAACTGGCACTACAAGACCATCTTCTACCGCAACGGCAACCCCTACATTTACATGATGATTAATTATGATAGCATCTTCTCTCCATTGCGAATTTACCTGTGGATGTTTTTTTAATGCAATGGCACAAGCCTTTACAACCATGTCGTTAAAAGAAACTTTAACTTCTGGAACAGAATTAATAATAGCTCTAGATTTCATCGCTTCGTCCATGCTAATTTCTATTGTTAAATAAAAATGTGGTGCTGTAAATATAGATTCAGATAATCTTTTAGCAATAACTTTTCGCATTTGCGAATTTTTTATTTCTTCCGAAAATTTTTCGCCAGCAGGAACAAATGGTTTTGCATCTAATTTCGGAATTACAACTTCTGTTTTTGTCAAATTAGATATTGTATTACTAGTATCTTGTATTTTGAAATTTTCCACATCTCCTTTTACGATGCGTCCATTTTCGCCAGAACCTTTTACTTCTAGTAAGTTTATTCCTTTGTCTTTTGCTATTTTTTTAGCCAAAGGCGAAGCAAATACCCGACGCTCAATAGTTGATTTTTGTATACTTTCCGGTTGTTTCGTTCTACTTTCAATTATCGTTGCATCCTGTGTAACAGAATCTTTTTTGGTGATGGTTGGACTGTTTATAACACCCGACACATCTGTCCCTGCCGGTCCAATTATTGCTAAAAGACTATCTACCGAAGCAGTTTGTCCTTCTTCAATACCAATATAAAGTAGTGTTCCAGCATTAAAGGATTCAAATTCCATTGTTGCTTTATCTGTTTCAATTTCTGCAAGGATATCTCCTTCGGCAACGGTATCTCCTACTTTTTTTAACCAAGTTGCTACGGTTCCCTCTGCCATAGTGTCCGAAAGTCTTGGCATTGTTACCATTATTACATTGTCTGGTAATGTACTTTCTTCTTTTATGCTATTGGTAGCAATTGGTTCTTGTTCTGTAACAGATGGCTTTGTATTACTGCTTAGTAATGAGGAAATATTTTCTCCGGGGTTCCCAATTATCGCCAAAAGACTGTCCACTGAAGCAGTTTGCCCTTCTTCAATACCGATGTAAAGTAATGTTCCAGCATTAAAAGACTCAAATTCCATTGTTGCTTTATCTGTTTCAATTTCTGCAAGGATATCTCCTTCGGCAACTGTATCACCTACTTTTTTTAACCAAATTGCAACCGTTCCTTCCGTCATGGTATCCGAAAGTCTTGGCATTGTTATTATTGTTGCCATATTTATAATCTATGTGGTATAAATGGATAATTTTCTTGTTCGTACACAACATCGTAAAGCTGTTGTATTTCTGGAAATGGAGATTCTTCTGCGAAATTGACACATTCTTCTACTAAGTTTTTTACTCTTACGTCAATATCTTCTATTTCGGTATCGGTTGCATACTTTTTGTCTTTTATAATATCCAAAACTTGTGTAATAGGGTCTATTTTTTTGTATTCATCAACCTCATCTTTAGTTCTGTAAAGTTGTGCATCAGACATAGAATGTCCTCTGTATCTGTATGTTTTCATTTCTAAAAAAGTAGGGCCGTCTCCTCTTCTTGCTCTTTCAATAGCTTCATACATTGCTTCGGCTACTTTTACAGGATTCATTCCATCTACTGGCCCACAAGGCATTTCGTATCCTAAGCCTAATTTCCAAATATCCGTATGATTAGACGTTCTTTCTACCGATGTTCCCATTGCATAACCGTTGTTTTCTACAATAAAAACTACTGGGAGCTTCCACAGCATTGCCATATTAAATGCTTCGTGTAAAGAACCTTGACGAGCTGCTCCATCTCCAAAGTAGGTTAGAGTTACACCTCCAGTTTCAAAATATTTGTCTGCAAAAGCCATTCCAGCTCCAACAGGAATTTGAGCTCCAACAATACCATGTCCTCCAAAAAAACCTTTTTCTTTTGAAAAAATATGCATAGATCCCCCCATTCCTTTAGATGTCCCTGTAACTTTTCCTAATAGCTCTGCCATTACGTGTCTTGGATCTACTCCCATACCTATTGGTTGTACATGGTTTCGATAAGCAGTAATCATTTTGTCTTTTCCAAGTTCCATTGCATGCAATGCTCCTGCTAAAACTGCTTCTTGTCCATTGTATAAGTGTAAAAACCCTCTTATTTTTTGTTGGATATAAAGTGCCGCGAGTTTATCTTCAAATTTTCTCCAAAGTAGCATGTCTTCGTACCACTTTAAATAGACTTCTTTTGTAACTTCTTTCATGTTAGTATTTGTATAGTTTGTTTTTTAGATTTAAAATGTAAATTTACTGCCTGAATATTTATTTTTAAGTATAAAATATTGAAATATTATTGATAAGCAAAAGTACAACATTTAGTGTAAAAAATATAATGATGCCTTATTTTTTATTATTTTACAAAAAGTTCTTGTCAAATGTAAGGGGTAAAAGGTTTTCTATAGAGTCTGATTTGTAAACTTCTCCTGTTTCTCCCATAAAGTAAACCTCTACAAGACTATTTTGTTTTAATTCATATTCAAAAAGAGATTGCCTACACGCTCCGCATGGAGGAATTGGTTTATTGGTAACAGATGTGGTAGAACCAGCTGTTATTGCCATTAAAACAATAGTTGCTTCGGGATAGATAGATCCAGCGTAAAATACTGCAACTCTTTCTGCACACAATCCAGATGGATAGGCAGCGTTTTCTTGGTTAGAGCCTGTAATTATTTCGCCATTGTCTAATAATATTGCAGTGCCAACTTTAAATTTAGAATATGGAGCGTATGCTTTATTTCTGGCTTCTACAGCTTTATTCATTAAATATTGAACTGTTTCTGCTGTTTTCTCTAATGATTCAAAAACTGAAAAGGTAGTGTTTATGGTAATTTTTTTCATATTTTATATTGGAAAAAAAATCCAAATTTCAAAAAAGCAGAAATTTGGATTTGTTATTTAATAATATCACTTGTTAATTTTGCTCATAATCATCTCCGAAATTAAAGGTAAGAGAAAAGCGAAGGGTATTTTCAAGTGGGTTAGGAACTTTTGATGCGGAAAATAAATAGGAAACATCTAAGGTAACCACGTTATATTTAAAACCAGCACCTAGTGTGAAATATTTTCTTTTTCCTTTTTGTTCGCTTTCGTGAAAATATCCTGCTCTAAAAGCGAAGGAGTCTTGGTACCAATATTCTGCTCCTAATGCATAGGTAAATTCTTTTATTTCTTCACTAAATCCGTCTGGTGCATCTCCAAAAGATTTAAAAATCCCCGAAGTCCAACCAATAGATTGATAGTCTGTATTTGCTGTTTGTCTTTCAGTTGCCGTTACAACTCCATCACCATTAAGGTCTGGGTTTTGTGGAGTAGGAACAAGTAATTTTGTAAATTCTACATTGGTAGATATTTTGTTGTACTCATCTAAAATAAAGTCGAAACCACCACCAGCACGTAAATTAGATGGTAAAAAGTTAGAATTTGTATCTCCTACTGTTTTGTCGTAATTTAATTTTGGGCCCAAATTTTGAAAATTAAATCCACCACGCCATCTTCCGTTAAAATCGTTATAAGCAATTTCTTCTGATTGATAATACCCAGCGACATCTACCGCAAAAGTATTTGCAGAAGAGGCATCATTATTTTGACTAGGGATTTTTAAATTAGAACGAATGTATCTTCCTGCAATTCCCATAGAGAATTTTTCGCTTAGTTGTAAAGAATATGATAAATCTAAAGCCAGTTCATTTGGTTTTACCACCTGCAAGGGGTTTCCTGTTTCGTCTGTTAATTGAATTTCGCCAAGACTAAAATAACGCAAACTTGTTCCTATAGCACTTCGTTCGTTAATTCTATTAAAATAATTAAGTTGCCCTAATGAAATATCATTTACAAGTGCTGTTAAATAGGGTGTATAACTTACTGCAAAGCCTTGTTTTTTTACAGAAAAAGCGTATTTTGCTGGGTTATACTGTTGGGAATAAGCATCTGGTGATGAAGCTACACCATTATCTCCCATTGCTGCAGCTCGAGCATCTGCCGCTATTAATAAAAACGGCACTCCGGTTGTAATTGCCCTTTCAGTTTGTGCATACATACTTATGCTTGCTATTAAACCAATTGCTATAAAAACTATTTTATTCATGCTTTTTAATAATATAATTAAACAAATATAGAATCTTTACTTTAAAGAATCACTAATTTTTCAAATTTTTCACTTTTTTTATCCGTCAGTAACGATTTGACGGTTAATTTATAGACATATACACCTTTTCCTATTTTGTCGCCAAAGTCATCTTTTCCGTCCCAAGTTATATCTCTTGAGGTAAACCCGGTGGTTGTAATAGTCTGGTTTTTTGTCCAAACTACTTTTCCTGTAATTGTAAATATTTGTACTTGTACTTCTAGTGGTTCGTATGGTTTGTTATGTGTAAACCAAAATTCAGTATAATTTACAAATGGATTTGGATAATTAAGCACGTTGGATAACGATAAAGTTTCGTCTCCCACTACAATAAATTGAAGTTCGGCAGTAATTAAGTTATTATAAACGTCCCATGCTTTAAAAGTTAAAGTATGCAATCCGATGGATAGATTCCTGAATGGATATTTTAATTTTCCTTTGGTATAATTGTTTAGTTCCGTTTCATAATAATCATTGAGAACATACGGCTTTGTTTCGTCACCGTCTAAGTAAGCAATTATATCATGACCTATGCCACTAGCGGTATTTATTCCATGTTCATCTTCCATGAAAGCTAGGAAAAGTGGAGATTGATTTGTAATTCCTCCTGAGACAAACAATTCGTCATTCATGTAAATACGTACTCTTGGAGGGGTTGTATCTGCCACTGCATTGGTATCTAATCCGCCAATTTTTATAGTGCTGTCATAGCCTGTTTGATTTTGCAAAGGATTGTCTGTTTTTGCATAAAAACTTACTCTTCCATTTCCTTCAGGAATTTTTATATCCCTTGGTACGACAAATCCAAATTCAAACTGACCATTTGTTATTGATGCATTTCCTCTAAAAATAGTTTCTCCTAAAGTGGTAAAAGTCATCACTCCTGCAAGTCCATCGTTATTTAGAGTGTTTCTTGTAATTTCTTTATCAAAAACAGAAACTGCTAAATCTCCGTTGTATGTTGTAATGGGATTGTTAAATTCATCTGTAATTTCTCCAGTTAATGTTGCATAACTAAGTGCCTGAATAGTACTTGGATTATTGCTTAAAGGGATTCCATTAATTTTAGTTAAATTCACCTTTGGCTTAGGAATAGCAAGCATAAGTGCAGGATCGCCTATGTAGAAAACGACATTATTTCCGGAACTTGCAGACATTACCTTTGTTTGCCTAACAGCTTCTGCTACAGAGGTGTAGGTGTTAGAGCCATAAGAGAATAATTTAGAAGCTAAATTTATATTAAAAATCTCTCCGGTACTTTGCCCAATTTGTCTAGTTGTGGTAACCATAGAAACAGCACCTCCCGTCGGATTCCAATAAGTTTGTTCTCCTGCTGTGGGACGAAAAGGGTCGTCAAAACGAGTAAATTCGCAAGTAACGGTTATAAAAAGAGGGTATTTGTATTTGTTGTATAAGTTTAATGCGTCTCTAGTTTCAAATATTCGTTCTCCTGCAAGCCCATCTTCTCCACCATGCCCAAAATAATTAAAAACCAATACTCCTTGTTCAATAGAATTGATTAATTCTTCTTTGGCTTTTGGGTATTTTTGTCCTCCAGAAGTTGTTTCTTGTACATAAGAATCTAAATGAATTTTTTTAGCATTAAAAAAAGGCTTTTGCGTGGTTATTGTATTTGCTAAAAAATCTAAATCAGATTGCAAGGTTGCATCGCTTGGCTTGTCTGTATCATCAGAAACGAATACCAAATTGTTACGCCATCTTGCATAAGATTTTTTATCGTAGTATTCCAAAACCTTGTTTACCATTTGGTCTGCCTGTGTAGGGTTATTAACAAGCATTCTTCCTACCGCAATGTCTAGTCCTAATGGGGCATTCATGTTTCCTTCGTTAGGATCCATCAATCCAAAATAATCGTCAGAAACAAAAGAAGAGCTTAATGAAAAACTATATAATGCTTGGAAAATTGGCACCACATTAGTGTTGTTTTTTATGCGATTTTTAAAATCGAAAGAAGCATCACCAAACAAGCATAAATATTTTACCTTTTTTACTGGAATTGATGCATTGCTATATACATATTTCACAAAATTTCTGATTGCACCAATATCTTGTTTGCCAGAAGAAAATTCTTGGTATATCGATTCTAAATCAACCACTTTAACATTTAAATTAGAATTTGTTCTATGAAATTCTGCTAATTTTTCAGCTTGATTAGACAAAAAACTAGGAGTTATTATTAAATAATCTATATCTTCAAATATATTTTGCTTGTTTAAAAAAACAGTCCCTTTTATGTCTTGATTATAAACACTTGTATTAGCCTCTTTTAAAGGGGTGTAAATATCTGTATTTACTACATTTATATATTTGCTCGCAATACCCATATAAGCTTTAAAAGTGAAAAGACTATTGCCGTTATTTTCCTTAGCAGTTACATTATATATATCTGTTATATCCCAAACTTGATTTATCCCACTTGCATTACTAATTTGATATTCACAAGTTCCAATACTAGACTCTACATCATTTTCTTGAAATCTAAATTGCCTGCCGTATCCTGTTAAAGAAGATTTTCCTGAGAGGGCTATATAATCTAGATATCCTATTGCAGTAGGAACTCCATTGTTGTTGTAAATTAATTCTATCAAAATATTGGAGTTTGTAGCGTTAAATGTGGTGTTTAAGGTGTTTTCGGTTCCTAATACATAGCTATTAGATGCAGCCAACGAGACGCTACCTATGTCTATTCCATTTGCTTTTATTTGCATGGAAGTGTTCACTGCTGCTGAGGCTGCTACGGGAACTTTAATAGAGACGGGTGTTGAGGTAATTAAATTTGGAATCTCAAAATTAAAAGTTTGACTACTTGTAATGTTAAAAGCTTCTCCGTACCACTTTCTGCCTAAATGTGCAATATTTGTCTTGTCTATTTCATGATATTGGTAAAAATTATAATCCGTATAAATCCTATCTACTGGTTGCAAAGATTCTGACATTGCAGTAATACGTTTGCTGGACGAAGAGGAGCTAGTTACATAATAATAGGACTTGTCTGCATATAGATTTGAATTTGTATCGTTTTCTGAACTGTAATTGTCTAAACCCTCTGCGTAAAATAGAATATAATCACCATCATTAAATACACCATCGTTTTCACCTATAAATTGAATCGCATTTTCAGTCAAATCAAGTGGATATGAAACAGAATTCTGTAAAGGAAGCATTCTACCACCATTTCCATAAATTTTTATTGTTCTCGGATCTACATTTACATTAAACCCTAATTCTGTTAAGAAAGTCTTGGATATCGCATATACCCCTGATTTTTCTACATAAAATCTTTTCCACACACCATTTTTTAAGACGGAATTACTCACGGCATTTATATTTCGTAAAGTTGATACAGTCGCATTACTTGGGGCGAAACTAAATTTAAACGATTTTACTCTTTTAAATCCTAACCCATCTTTAATAATTGGGTTGATAGACAGTAAAGCGTAATTTTCTTCCCTAGAAGTAGCATTTTCAATTTTTGCATTAAGAGAATTTGAAAGCAAACGTTTGTCAATATTTTCAAGTTTCGCATTATCAATACTTTCAAAAACCACATCGGATAGTACTAAGCTGTTTTCGTCAATTAAAAAATTTGTTTTAATTTTTTCTAAAAGAACAATTGTTTTATTCGATTCATTATAAATAAAAGAAGCTTCTTTAAAGTGTGGTAAATATATACTCTGATTTTCTGTAATAAAATATTTTTCATCTATCCAGTTAATTTCCAATTTGTTGTTCTCTTGTGACCATACAAATTGGAAAAATAAAAAAAACAAAAGAGTGTGAATTTTTTTCATATTATAGTATTAACGCAAAAAAAAATATTTATTTTATTAAAGCGTAAAAATAAATTATTATTATGCAATATTAAAGGATAAATCTCGTTATTTTGTTGCGGAGAATAAATAAAAAAATCAGTTTAATAAATTTTTAAAAAAAAGTGTTGCAATTTAAATGTTTATTTTTATATTGCACCACGAAATAATTACCTACTAAAAAGTATGAAAGCAAACAAAACCGTAACTGTAAGAATACTATTTTCAATGATAGTATTAATTGGATTTACTAGCTGTAGCAAGAAATCAAGCTCTAAAAATACCTCGTCTGCTACTGGATGGAAGATAAATGACCCTAGTGGTGGTTTTCAGTATAACACGAACTTCTCAAAACAACCAACTCCACCAGGGATGGTTTTTGTTGAGGGAGGTACATTTACTATGGGTAAAGTTCAGGATGATGTGATGCATGATTGGAATAACACACCTTCACAACAACACGTTCAATCCTTCTACATGGACGAAACAGAGGTTACCAATATAATGTATTTAGAATATTTGGATTGGATAAAAAGAGTTTTCCCTCCATCAGAAGAAAATTATAAAAATATTTATCTTGGTGCTCTTCCAGATACTTTGGTGTGGAGAAATAGACTTGGTTATGCAGAAACTATGACCAATAATTATTTAAGACATCCAGCATACTCTCAATATCCGGTAGTTGGTGTAACTTGGTTGCAAGCAAACGAATTTGCAAAATGGAGAACAAATAGAGTAAACGAAAACACATTAGAGAAAGAAGGATACCTTAAAAAAGGAGCTAAAATTGTAGATGCAGACGCAAACAATAATTTTAGTACAGATGCTTATTTGGCTTCCCCATCTACTTCCTTTGGAGGAAATGAAGAGATTGTTTTGAAAAAAACAGGACGAAAAGGAGGGAAAAGTGCTAAAAAAGCTAAAAAAGAATCTGCAGATGGAGCAAATGATGTTGCTGCAACAGCTGGAGAAGATGGTCCTAAAAATGTATATGCACAACAAACATCTGGTCTTTTGTCTCCAGAATATAGATTACCAACAGAATCAGAATGGGAATATGCCGCTGCTGCAGATGTAGGAAATAGAGAATACAATACATATAGAGGACAAAAGAAATATCCATGGAAAGGTTCTTACACCACTTCTGGAGGTAGAGCTACAAGAGGCGATGAACTTGCTAACTTTAAACAAGGAAAAGGAGATTATGGTGGAATTGCAGGTTGGTCTAGTGACAATGCAGATATTACAGCGGCTGTAAAATCTTATAAACCAAATGATTTTGGATTGTATGATATGGCAGGAAATGTAGCAGAATGGGTACAAGACGTTTATAGACCCATAGTAGATGATGAAGCAAATGATTTTAACTATGTTCGTGGAAATGTTTATACCAAAAATAAAATTGGTGATGATGGAAAAATTGTTCTTGTAACATCAGAAACTATTAAGTATGACACGCTTAGTAACGGTCGTATTGTCGCAAGAAACGTTCCTGGAGCTATTGAGCAAGTTGCTGTTGATGAAAAAGAAACTTATTTGAGACAAAATTTTGATAAAAGTAATGAGATAGATTACCGTGATGGAGATAAACAATCAACTCGTTTCTTCGATTTAAGTGACGATAAAAAAGACGAAAAGAAAAGAATGTATGACTCTCCTGTTCACAAAATTTCTGCAGATAGTACAGGTAAAATAAACAGAGCTTTTGATAAGTCTGAAAAAAGAACAACACTTATTGGTGACGATGTAAGAGTTTACAAAGGTGGTTCTTGGAGAGATAGAGCATATTGGTTAGACCCAGCACAACGTAGATATTTACAAGAAGATATAGCTACAGATTATATTGGGTTTAGATGTGCCATGTCTAGAGTAGGTCCAAAATCAGATATTGGAAAAACAGCAAGACCTAAAAAATAAAGTTATATAAATTTCACAAAAAAGAGGTTGTTACTATTATAGTAACAACCTCTTTTTTGTGTTATATACAATTCAGCTTCTTTAAAAATTTTGTATATTTGAAAAAAACAAAAAGATGAATATTGAAGATATTTATAAAAGATATTTAATGTGTAGCTCTGTAAATACAGATACTAGAAGTATAGATACTAACGCATTATTTGTTGCCTTAAAAGGGGATAATTTTGACGCAAACACATATGCATCTCAAGCTTTAGAAAAAGGAGCAAGATTTGCAATTATTGATAATCCTGAATATTATACAGATAGTGAAAGGATGATTCTGGTTTCAGATAGCTTAAAAACATTGCAAATACTTGCAACTTACCATAGAGAGCAAATAGGAATTCCTATTATTGCATTAACAGGGAGTAATGGAAAAACTACCACAAAAGAATTAATAAATGTAGTTCTTTCTCAAAAATATAAAACTAAAGCCACTAAGGGAAATTTAAACAACCATATTGGAGTACCTCTTACCTTACTTTCTTTTACAGCTAATACTGAAATAGGGATAGTAGAAATGGGAGCAAATCACTTAAAAGAAATAGAGTTTTTATGTGAAATTGTGAAACCTGATTTTGGATATATAACAAATTTCGGAAAAGCACATCTAGAAGGTTTTGGAGGTTTAGAAGGTGTTATAATGGGTAAGAGCGAAATGTATGTATATCTGAATAAACATCACAAGTTGATTTTTGTGAATTTAGATGACAAAATTCAAGCACAAAACACCATAAATAGTTCTATCTATACATTTTCGATGTCTCAAAATTCAAACGTTCAAATCAATTCTGTTGTGGCGAATCCTTTAGTACAAGTTTTTTATCATAATTTTTTAATAAAATCCAATTTAATTGGAATATATAATGCTACTAATATTGCGGCTGCCATAGCAATTGGAAGTTATTTTGAAGTTGGAAATTTGGACATTAAAAAAGCTATTGAAAGCTATTTTCCTAATAATAATAGGTCTCAATTGATACAAAAAGACACAAATAAGATTATATTAGACGCTTACAATGCTAACCCTAGTAGTATGCTCGCTGCCATTAATAATTTTGAACAGCTAGAAGTTCAAAATAAAATTGCAATTGTTGGAGATATGTTTGAACTTGGAAATGAAAGTATTTTTGAGCACAAAAAAATAGTTGATGTTTTGGGAAAAAGCGCTATTCAAAGTTATCTAGTAGGAAAATTTTTCTATTTAAACAAGAAGAACAATATAAATATGCATTTTTTTGAAAGCTTTTCGGACTTAGAAATATTTTTAAGAAAGAACAAATTAGAATTTAAAAATATATTGATTAAAGGTTCTAGAGGAATGTCTTTGGAGCGAGTTCTGGATTTTTTGTAAGAAAAAAGCCAGTTTATTTAACTGGCTTTTATTTTAATTTATTGTGTAAACTAAATAATTATTTGTTTACAGATGCGTCTAAATCAGCACCAGATTTGAATTTAACAACGTTTTTAGATGCAATTTTGATAGTTGCTCCTGTTTGTGGGTTTCTTCCGTCTCTTGCTTCTCTTTTAGTTACAGACCAAGATCCAAAACCTACTAAAGAAACTTTTCCACCTTTTTGTAAAGTTCCTTCTACATTTCCTAAAAATGATTCTAAAGCTAATTTTGCAGCAGCTTTTGTAATTCCTGCATCTGCAGCAATAGCATCGATTAATTCTGATTTGTTCATAATAATTGTATTATTAGTTTGGTTAATATTTAACTTGTAAATACAAATTTAATTGGATTTATAATCCCCACAACTATTTGTGCTAATTATCGATGTTTTTGTTAATAACTTTTATAAATTGTTTATAAAGTGCTAATTTCACAAGTGTTATTTAACATTAATAAGCCATTGCGTCTTCTAGGAATTGCATTCCGTTGAGTAATTCTTGTACAGCCATTCTCTTTTTTCCTGGAAATTGGACTGTTCCTACCTGAATATATCCATCTAAAACTGCAATTTTTAATTCTTTTTTGGAAGTAATTATTTTGCCAATACTATCTGAATGGTGTATTGCTTCAAAACTGGCATCGTATATTTTAACTGTAAATTCTTGTTTGTTATTTATGATAAAACACCATGCCACGGGATACGGACTTAGTCCTCTTATCAAATTATAAATTTCTATTCCTTTTTTGTTAAAATCGATTTTACAATTTTCTTTGTTTAATTTCGGAGCTTGCTTTATTTGTGTAGATTCGCTTTGAACAATTGTTTTTACATCATTATTACAAATTAAATCAAGCGTTTCTAAAACAGTTTTGCTGCCCAAGACCATTAGTTTGTCATGCAACTCCTCAGCATTTTCATCAGGATTTATATCAATGGATTTACTAAGAATCATTGCTCCTGTGTCTATCTTGTCATCAATAAAAAATGTAGTTACACCTGTTTGTGTTTCGCCATTGATTATAGCCCAATTAATAGGTGCTGCACCTCTATAATTAGGTAACAAGGAGGCGTGTAAATTAAATGTTCCTAAATTTGGCATTTCCCAAACAGCAGTTGGGAGCATCCGAAAAGCAACAACAACTTGCAAATTAGCATTTAAACTTTTTAATTCTTCTAAAAAAGTATTGTCTTTTAAATTAGTCGGTTGTAATAATGGGAGGTTGTGTAGTAGAGAATATTCTTTAACAGCCGAAAAAATTATTTTTTGTCCTCTACCAGCTGGTTTGTCGGCTGCTGTAATTACTCCTACAACTTGATGTATTCCTTGTTTTATTATTGCATCTAGAATTCCAACGGCAAAATCTGGAGTTCCCATAAAAACAATTCGTAGTTTATTCATTTTATTGTTTATAGTGATTTTATTGGTCGCAAAAATAGTTAAAACCATGCACTTTTAGTGCATTTCCCTTTCAGGTTCTAAAAAATCTGACACGAATTTCACAAATTCATATAAATTTAATTTATGAAATTCGTGTTAAAAATTTAACTTTTCAACCTTGCAGACTGAAAGTCTGCCAAGTCAAATCTATGGACTTCCAGTCTATAGAGGTTTTATTTTTTTAAAACAGCATATTCATTTTTGTTGTTTACAAATATAATGCTGTTTTCTATTAAATTTTGAATTGCAAAAATAACTTCTTTTTCTTGAATATTTAGTTGCTCAACTAATTTTTTAGAGCTAGTTGCCTGTTTTTTAAGAATGGTAATAATGTTTTTTTGCAATTCCTCTCGGTTTATTGTGTTGTTCTTCTTTGAAACACAAAAAGAACAAATGCCACAATCTTGTTTTTTTATTTCTCCAAAGTACTCTAAAATCAAATTATTTTTGCATCTAGAAATAGTTACATAGTCTATTACACTTTGTAGTTGTTCTTTTTTAAATAAATTTTGTTTTTCTAGATGCTTCGAAATGGCATTTATGGTGCGATTATCATCTCTTATTACAAGAAACGAAAGTTTTGATTCGTTGCGTTGAAAATTGTAAGAAAGCAACTGGAGTTGGTCTAATTTTGAAAGCAAGTTTGTAATGGTGATCTCCTCGATGCCAACTTTTGAGGCTATAAATGCGGTATTTATATTTGTTTTTAGTTCAAAAATGCCTGGATACATGCGTAAAATTGTAGAAATGATAGACTCATCAGATGGATTTAAGCTAATGTATCTAATTATTTCTTTGGATTCTACTAAAAATTGTATTTGTGTTTTTTGAGAATATTCTTGCGATAAACTGATAATTCCTTGTTTATCCAAAAACTGTAAAGCATTATATGTTTTAATAGAAGGAAAAGAATATTGATGAATAAATTGATTAAAATTGAATGAAAATTCCTCAGGAATTACTTCTCCATGACTTATTTGGAAATAGTTGCATAATTTAATATAGACATCTTTTAAGAAAGGAGTATCTGCTAAAACTGTAATAAATTGTGCTTTTGCAACTTGAATATCACTTGGTGAAGTAAGCATTATTGCAAATGCTCTCGCTCCATTTCTTCCTGCTCTTCCTGCTTCTTGATAATAACCTTCCATATTTTCTGGCAATTGAACATGTATAACCGATTTAACATCTGGTTTGTCTATTCCCATTCCAAAAGCACTAGTGGCAACAATTACCTGTTTCTTATTTTCCATCCAAGACTGCATATTCACTTCTTTCTCTTTAACAGATAAACCAGCATGATAAAAAGTGGTTTTTAGCCCTAAAGCTTCTAGATTTGAAGCATATTCATGACATGCCTTTCTACTTCTTACATAAATAATTGCAGGTTCTACATTTTTTGTCAAAATTTGCTGAATTTTGTAGAGTTTATCTTCTGTAGAAATTACAAAATAAGCCAAATTTGCTCTTTCGAACGATTTCGTGAAAACAGATGGGTTTGTTAATCCTAGTAAATCTAAAATTTCTTTTTGCACTATTGGAGTTGCAGATGCCGTAAGTGCTAAAAAAGGAGTGGTTGGGAAAATTGTTTTTAACTTCTTAATTTTAAGATAGGAAGGTCTAAAATCATGTCCCCATTGCGAAACACAATGCGCCTCATCTATGGCAATTAAAGAAATGGGAAGATGTTGTAATCGTTCCAATAGTCCATCTTGTTCTAATCTTTCGGGCGAAATATACAAAAACTTGTATTTACCATACTGGCAATTGTCTAAAAGAACTTGCAAATCGCTATAATGTATTGCTCCTGTTAAAGCAATTGCTTTAATACCACGCTTTTCTAATTGGGCAACTTGATCTTTCATTAAGGCTATTAGAGGCGAAATTACCAAACACAATCCATCATTTGCTAGTGTTGGAATCTGAAAGCAGATAGATTTTCCGCCACCAGTTGGCATTAGTCCAAAAGTATCTTTTCCTGCAAGTACAGAACTAATAATCTGATCTTGTACAGGTCTGAAATTTTTATATCCCCAATATTTTTCTAAAATTTGTATTAGATTTTTCAATTAAATGAAGTTTGATAGAATTTATTTTTCTAATTCTGAAAGAATAAAATCAACTCTTTTGCAAACAGTATCTTTTGGGACTTCTATCAAATTATAGCCGTACTTCTGATAGGTATCTACTAGATGATTATGAATTAATGTTGCTTGTTCGTAGCTTTCATATCTCTCGTTATCGGCTATATAAATGTTTTTCCATGGTGGTAGAATAAATATTTTGTTGTAAGTATATTCCTTGCAAGTTGTGTCAAAAAAAGCAGGATAACTATCTCCAATATAATGCATATATGCTAATACATCGGGTATTCCTCTGTCTAAAAAAATGGTAGATTCAGGTTCTTGTAAAGCACTTAAAAACTGTTTTTTTCTGCCTTCCAGTAGCAATTCGCTAAAAAGCAATGGTTTTTCTAGAAAAAGCTGTTCAATTCCTTGTTTTTTTGCTTCAAGAGTAACTTCCCGAGATATTTCGGGATAGCAGCAATATCCTTGGTTACTTAACTCTTCAATTACTGTTGTTTTTCCAGTACCAGGACCACCTATAATTACGATAATTTTTTTTGTATGCACTTTTTAAAAAATAATTTTCAAAAATACTCAAAGTTATTTTAATAAGGAAAGGTTTTAAATATTTTATTAACTACTAATAAAAGAAGAAACTAGAATTATAAGACGATTCTTTTTTTCATCTCCTCTACAATTTGATATGCAGCAGGACAAATGGCTACATTTTTCATTGTTAAATCATTAATTTGATAAATTTTTTTTCTATCAGTGTGCGGAAATTCTTTACAAGCCTTAGGTCTAACATCATAAATAAAACAAGTATTGTCTTGAGCCAAAAAGCTACAAGGCACTTGTTGAAGTACAAAATCTTTGTCCTCATCAATTTTTAAATATTTTTCGATAAACTGTTGTGGCTTTAGTTTTAAAAATTTTGCTATTCTTTCTATATCCGCAAGTGTAAACAATGGGCCAGTTGTTTTGCAACAATTTGCACAAGTTAAACAATTTGTTTTTTTAAATGTAGCATCGTGGAGTTCTTGCATTACATAATCTAAATTTTTTGGAGGCTTTTTTTTTAACTTATCCAAATATTTTTTTGTTTGGATATGTGTATCTTTGGAAAGTTTTTGTAATTCTTCTAAAAAATTTGACATAATAATAGCTTGGAATAGTTTAAAAGAACAAATTAACAAATAACTTTCTATAAATAAACACAAATGAAGGATCTTTTTGGTAAAGCAATTCTAGATTTTCAACAAAACAATACTTCGGAAAATTTACTAACCGAAACAAATATTTCTGAACCAGATGTCATGGAGGTTTCTTACTTGTTTAGAGAATTTGCAAACATGCCAAAGCTAGAGCAAAAGGCATTAGACCTTGCATTTGGTAGTATCCTAGACGTTGGTTGTGGAGCAGGAAGCCATAGTTTATATCTTCAAGAAAATAAAAATTACAAAATAACTGCCATTGACATCTCTGCAAACGCTATAGAATGCTGCAAATTAAGAGGAGTAAAAAACGCTTTAAATTGTAATCTTTTAGAACTAAACAATCAAAAATTTGACACCATTTTACTTTTAATGAATGGAACAGGAATCTTCGGAACCTACCTTCAAACAGACGTATATCTTCAAAAATTGAAATCTCTTTTAAACCCAAATGGGCAAATACTTTTAGATTCCTCCGACATTATTTACATGTATGATCAAGAAGATATTCAAGAAATAAAAAAGGATAAAACACAATATTATGGAGAATTAAATTTCACAATTCATTATAAAAATGAAACTGAAAAAACATTTCCATGGTTATATCTAGATTTTGAAACATTAAAAAATAAAGCTAAAAATAATCAATTACAATGCGAACTAATTCAAGAAGGAAATCATTATGATTATTTAGCTAAATTGACTTGTGTATAACTTTATTTAAAAAACAAATTATTAATTTTACAAAATTATTACAAATATTTTCCAATGTCACAAAAACGTTTATTTCTGCTCGATGCCTATGCCTTGATTTTTCGAGGTTATTTTGCCTTTATCAAAAACCCAAGAATCAACTCGAAAGGAATGGATACCTCGGCCATTATGGGTTTTATGAATGCTTTGATGGATGTTATTAAACGAGAAAAGCCCGACCATCTTGCCGTTGCTTTCGACAAAGGAGGGAGTGATTATCGCTACGAAATGTATCAAGAATACAAAGCACATCGTGACGAAACACCAGATGCTATTAAAATTGCAGTCCCATACATTCAAGAATTGCTCAAAGCAATGCACATTCCAATTGTAGAAGTTGCTGGTTTTGAGGCTGATGATTTGATTGGAACCTTAGCAAAACAAGCCGAAAAAGAAAATTATAAAGTCTATATGGTTACACCCGACAAAGATTTTGCACAATTGGTTTCCGAAAATATTTTTATGTACAAACCCGCCAGAATGGGCAACGATATTGAAATTTGGGGAGTTCCAGAAGTTTTGGCAAAATTTGAAATTACAAATCCCTTGCAAGTAATTGATTTTCTAGGAATGATGGGCGATGCAGCCGATAATATTCCGGGTTTGCCAGGTGTTGGAGAAAAAACAGCAAAGAAATTTTTGGCAGAATATGGCTCGATGGAAAACCTTTTGGCAAACACACATCAACTAAAAGGAGCTATAAAAGATAAAATTGAAGCCAATAAAGACAAAGGAATTTTATCTAAAAAACTAGCTACAATTTTACTCGATTGCCCAGTTGAGTTTAATGCCGAAAATTTTGAATTATCAAAACCAGACATTGAAAAAACCGATGCTTTGTTTCAAGAATTAGAATTTCGACAAATGAAAACTCAGTTTGACAAATTATACAATAGCAATGACAATCAAAACGACAATGAAGAAAACAGTGTAAGCCAAACCACACGTAAAAAGCAAATTGTTAAAAAAACAAACGACGAACAATTTGATTTATTCGGATTTTCGGATGAAGAAAGTGGTGAAATAAAGAACAATTCTCATTACGCAACACTAGAAAACACAGAACATTTTTACCAAATAATTCAAGGAGATTTGCCTGTAAAGTTGCTTTTGCAAAATTTAACGAATCAAAAATCTGTTTGTTTTGATACCGAAACCACAGGAATTGATGCTTTAAATGCCGAATTGGTAGGAATTTCTTTTGCTTACGAAAAAGGAAAAGCATTTTATGTTCCGTTTCCAGAAAATCAAGAAGAAGCACAAATTTTGATAGATAAATTCAAACCATTTTTTGAAAATGAAACCATCGAAAAAATTGGTCAAAACATCAAATATGATTTAAAAATTTTGTCGCATTATGACATTCAAATCAAAGGGAAATTGTTCGATACGATGATTGCTCATTATCTCATAAATCCAGATATGCGTCATAATATGGACGTTTTGAGCGAAACCTATTTAAAATATGCTCCTAAACCGATTGAAAATTTAATTGGCAAAAAAGGTAAAAATCAAAAATCAATGCGTGATGTTGCATTAGAAGATATTAAGGAATATGCCGCAGAAGATGCTGATATTACCTATCAATTGAAACAAAATTTCAGTCCAATTCTAGACAAAGCCGAAACTAAAAAATTGTTTGATGAAATAGAAATGCCTTTAATTTCGGTACTTGTCACAATGGAACTAGAAGGAATTAATCTTGACGTTCCATTTTTAAAAGAAATGTCGGGCGAAATGGCTTTAGAAAGCAACACATTAGAACAAAAAATATACGAAACTGCTGGCGAAAAATTCAATTTAGCATCGCCAAAACAACTCGGCGAAGTTTTATTTGATAAATTAAAAATTGGCGATGCCAAACAAAAAAAGACCAAAACAGGTCAATATGCCACAGGCGAAGAAGTTTTAAGCTATTTAGCCAATGATAATCAGATTGTTAAAGATATTCTCGATTGGCGACAAATGGTCAAATTACAAAGCACTTATATTGATGCTTTGCCCAATCAAGTCGATAAAAAAACAGGTCGTGTACATACTGATTATATGCAAACCGTTGCCGCAACAGGAAGATTAAGTTCTAATAATCCAAACTTGCAAAACATTCCAATTCGTACCGAACGTGGACGATTGATTCGTAAAGCATTTATTGCTAGAGACGAAAATTACACCTTACTTTCTGCCGATTATTCACAAATAGAATTACGTATTATTGCCGCACTTTCTGGCGAAGACAATATGATTGCGGCTTTCCAAAACAACGAAGATATTCATATATCAACTGCAGCAAAAGTTTTTGGAGTGCCACTTGATGAAGTTACAAAAGAGCAACGAAGTAATGCTAAAACCGTTAATTTTGGTATTATTTATGGTGTTTCAGCCTTTGGATTGTCCAATCAAACGGCACTTTCTCGCAAAGAATCCGCCGATTTGATAGATGCGTATTATACTACTTATCCAAAACTAAAAGCATTTATGTCGGCACAAGTCGATTTTGCTCGTGAAAATGGTTATGTGCAAACGGTTTTAGGACGAAGACGTTATTTAAAAGATATCAATTCTCCCAATTTTATGGTCAAAAGTGGTGCCGAACGAAATGCCGTAAATGCTCCAATTCAGGGTTCTGCGGCCGATATTATTAAAATTGCAATGATTAATATTCATAAAAAGCTTACAACAGAAAACTGGAAATCGAAAATGTTGTTGCAAGTGCACGATGAGTTGGTTTTTGATGTTCATCACTCCGAATTAGAAAGAATAAAACCAATGATTAAATTTGAAATGGAAAATGCGTTCCAAATGGACGTTCCGTTGGTAGTTGAAATTGGCATTGGAAAAAACTGGTTAGCAGCACATTAAAATTAGATTATTTATGGATATCGCTTCACAAATTAAAAAGCCAATATTGGAAGAAATGGAATTGTTCGAGAAAAAATTCCATCATTCCATGGCATCAAAAATAATGTTGCTTAATCGCATTACGTATTATATTGCAAATAAAAAAGGGAAACAAATGCGACCTATGTTTGTTTTTTTAACTGCAAAAATGATTTCTGGCGGACAAGTATCGGAGAGAACCTATCGTGGTGCATTAGTAATTGAATTAATTCATACTGCTACTTTAGTACACGATGATGTTGTAGATGATAGCAATAGAAGACGTGGTTTTTTTTCCATAAATGCACTTTGGAAAAACAAAATAGCTGTATTAGTTGGCGATTATTTTCTCTCGAAAGGATTACTGCTTTCCATAGATAATGGCGACTTTGATTTGTTAAAAATAATATCTGTAGCAGTTAGAGAAATGAGTGAAGGAGAACTTTTACAAATTGAAAAAGCCAGAAAATTAGATATCACAGAAGCAGTTTATTATGAAATTATAAGACAAAAAACGGCTACTTTAATTGCTGCTTGTTGTGCATTAGGTGCAAAATCTGTGACAGATGATGAACAGCAGGTAGAGAAAATGCGAAAATTTGGGGAACTTATAGGAATGGCTTTTCAAATTAAAGATGATTTATTTGATTATTCAGAAGATGCAATTGGAAAGCCAACTGGAATTGACATCAAAGAGCAAAAAATGACTTTACCTTTAATACATGTTCTTAATAATTGTACTTCGGAGAAAAAAAGATGGTTAATAAACTCTATAAAAAATTATAATAAAGATAAAAAACGTGTAAGAGAAGTAATTGCATTTGTTAAAAAGAATAATGGCTTAAATTATGCAGAACAAAAAATGGTTCAATTTCAGAAAGAAGCGTTAGCAATCTTAGACGATTTTCCAACTTCAGATTATAAAGTAGCATTGAAAATAATGATTAATTATGTTATTGAACGAAAAAAATAATTGTTATAACAAAAATTTAACCTAAAAAAACAGAAACTAGAACGTTACAAAAGTATCTTTGCTCTAAAATTAATTTCTTGTAAAATTACACTCTATGAAGTCAAAATTAAGTTTCTTTATTTTAATGTCATTCTTTGCAGCAAATGCTCAAACTAATATTGGGATTACAGGGACTACAAATTGGTTTTCTGGCTGGACAAATTTTATTCCTAAAAAAACAAATTATCCATATACAAATCAAGTTCTTTATGGTGATATATCCGCAGATAAAACACTTACACGGGACAAAATATATCTGCTTAAAGGAAATGTAAGAGTTATTAACAACGCAACTTTAACCATAGAGCCAGGTGTGATTATAAGAGGAGATTATGATACAACTGGAACATTAATAATAACAAAGGGGAGCAAGATTATGGCAGAAGGCTTGGAAAATAGCCCAATTGTCTTTACATCAAACAAGGAAGTATCACAGCGAAAACCAGGAGACTGGGGTGGTATTATACTTATGGGAGATGCTCCACTTAATAGATTTGGTGGTAGTGTAGCCTCTTTTTATGACTCAAATCCATTGCATAATTCTTTTGGAGGAACTAATGAAGATAGCAATGCAGGAAACATGAAGTATGTTCGTATAGAGTTTGCAGGAAAAAAAATTAACCCAAAAGTAGCTCTAAATGGTTTGACTTTAGCAGCTGTAGGTATAAAAACCAAAATAGAAAACATTCAAATTAGTTTTGCGGGAGACGATTCTTTCGAAGCTGTTGGGGGTGTTGTTAATTTAGAGAAAGTGATTTCGTATCGCGCTAGCGATGATGATTTTGACTATTCTATGGGTGTTATTACCACTTTGAGTAATAGTATTGCAATTAGAAATCCATATTCTTCCGATAATACTAGGTCTAGATGTTTAGAAATAGATTCCTATGATAAAATCGAAAATTACGACCCCTCCAAAAGCAAAACACACATTACGCTTGAAAACGTTACCTTACTTAATGATGAAGAAAATAACTTAGGACTAATTAAGGAAGCAATATCTATAAAAAAAGATGCTTTTATAAACATTAATAATTCTGTAATAACTGGATTTACTAGCTTTATCGCATTAGATGAAAAATATCTAACAAATAATAACTATAAAGAAATTAAAATAAAAAACACAATAGTGGACAATTGTACGGAATTAATAACTAATGAAGAACTAGTGAATGATCCAATCGCTTCTAATTGGTTTTTAAAAAACAACAAGACACTATTTGTGCGTAAAATTACATTCCAAAACTTGTTTAAAAACAATAATATTAAAAAACCTGATTTTAGATTAAAATAAAACCCCTTGTTGCAAAAGGGCTTCTGTTTAAAATAAGAAAAAAAATTATCAATTTTTGTGCTAAAAAGAATACAATTCAAGAACTTTTTTATACTATTGGCAATCTTTTTGTTGTCTTTTGGGGTGCATAAATTTTATGTTTCAATTTACCAAGTTCGGTATAATCAAGACAAAAAAAGAGTTGAAATTACCACTCGTGTTTTTATAGATGATTTGACAAAAGCTATTCAATTAAAACAAGAAAGCAAAAGTTATCTTGGAACTACAAAAGAAACTCCAGAAGACATAATTGCCTTAAAAAAATATTTCAGTTCTAATTTTTTGATAAAAATAAATAATGTAACAAAAAAGATAGAATTTAAGAGAAAAGAGCTTGAAGGAAATGTATTAATATGCTATTTTGTGGTAACCAACATGCCTAAAATTCAAACTGTCGAAATTCAAAACACCGCACTATTTGATTTGTTTCCAGAGCAACAAAACATTATACAAATAGATGTAAATAACCACAAACAAAACCTATTACTCACTGCTAATAATGTGAAAGGTATGTTAAAAGACTAGATTTTATGTTTTAATTGCTTTAAAATAAGTATTTTTATCCATTAAAATGTTTATAAATGAAAAGCACTTATCTTTTAAAATCAATTTTGTTTTTTGCAACTTTTGCATTTGCCCAAGAAGCTAAAACCCCATCAGAAAGCAAGACACAAGGACATACCGATACTAATAAGTTCAGACAAATGTACGATTTGCTTGCAACGCCAAATATGTATAGAACTGCGGCTGGATCTCCGGGACCAGAATATTATCAGCAGCAAGCAGACTATAAAATAGATATAGAACTCGACGATAAAAATTCTAAAATATTCGGGACTGAAACCATTACCTATACTAATAATGCAAAAGAAAGCTTAGATTATTTGTGGATTCAATTAGACCAAAATTTAATGGCAAAAAACTCTAACACGCCACTGGTAGAAAACAGAAAAATTGAGGACGCAATTAGTGCACAGGGATTTTCTAGAGAATATCTGGAAGAAAAATTTGATGGAGGCTTTAAAATTGATTATGTGAAAGATGCAAATGGAGAGCCATTTTTTTACACCACTAATCAAACCATGATGCGAATTAATCTCTCAAAACCATTAGCACATGGCGAAAAAATAGACTTGCATATTAAATGGAATTATAATATTAATAATTATCTTACAGAAGGTGGACGATCTGGCTACGAACTTTTTCCAGATGGTAACAAACTATATGTTTTAGCACAATTTTATCCTAGAATGGCGGTGTATAATGATGTAGAAGGGTGGCAAAATATGCAATTTTGGGGAAGTGGAGAATTTGCCTTGCCATTTGGAAATTTTGAAGTAAATGTCACAGTTCCAGCAGATCATATTATGGAAGCAACAGGAAATTTACTAAATAGAAACGAGGTTTTTACCGCAGAACAAACAGGTAGATACCATCAGGCACAGAATTCTTTTGATAAACCTGTGGTTATTGTAACTCAAGAAGAGGCTTCAAAAACAGAAAAACAATTTTCTACAAAGAAAAAAACTTGGAAATTTAAAGCCGAAAATGTTCGAGATTTTGGCATCGCAACCTCTCGTAAATTTATATTAGACATGATGGCTGTTAAATTAAATAACAAAACTGTTATGGCTGTTTCAATATATCCAAAAGAAGCAAATCCATTATGGGAACAATATTCCACTAGAGCTGTGGCACATACACTTAAAAGCTATTCTCAATACACATTTGATTATCCTTATCCAAAAGCAGTCTCTGTTTCTGCAAAAGATCAAGGAATGGAATATCCTATGATTTGTTGGAATTATGGGCGTCCAGAACCAGACGGAACATATACAGATAGATTAAAGTACGGTATGTTAGGAGTTATTATCCACGAAGTAGGACACAACTTTTTTCCAATGATAGTAAATTCTGACGAAAGGCAATGGACATGGATGGACGAAGGCTTAAATAGCTTTATGGAATATCTTGCAAAAGTGTCTTTTGATAAAAATTTCCCAATAGATAGAGGAACACCAGAAACTATAGTCCCTTACATGAGTGGAAATCAAGAAAATTTAGAGCCTATTATGACTAATTCTGAAGCAATTAAGCAATTTGGGAACAATGCCTACGGAAAACCAGCTGCTGGACTCAACATATTACGAAACACAATAATGGGACATGATTTGTTTGATTATGCTTTTAAAACGTATGCCAATAGATGGAAATTTAAGCACCCAACACCAGAAGATTTTTTTAGAACCCTAGAAGATGCCTCAGCGGTAGATCTGGATTGGTTTATTCGAGGTTGGTTTTACACCACAGATTATACAGATATAGGTATTAAAAAAGTTACACAGTACTATGTGAGTAATGATGCTCCTAAAAATGTTAAAGTACCCCCTGCCAATCGGAAAAACAGAATAAAAACAACTGGGAAAATGGTTTATATGCTTGCAAGTGATAATACAGAATTGAAATCAGAAAACAAAAAAAAATTAGAAATTAAAGAAATTAAAACACTAGATGAGTATGTAAAATCTAATTTTAAGCCAGAAGAAATTGCTAATTTAAATACCCCTAATTATTTTTATGAAGTAACCTTCAATAAACCGGGAGGCTTGGTAATGCCAATAATAGTGCAGATAGAATTTCAAGACAAAACCACAGAAAACTATACTTTTCCTGCCCAAATATGGAGAATGAACGACAATGAAGCAACACGAACTTTTGCAACAAAAAAAATTATATCTAAAATAATAATAGATCCAAATAAAGAAACTGCAGATATTAACTTACACAACAATATTTGGCCAAAAACAGAAGAACAATCAAAATTTGATTAATTTTTTGGAAATATGATTTTCAGAAAGATTAAAATGAAAATATTTAATAACTTTGCTGTACAAAAAATAAAATAAAAATGTTTGGAATAGGAGGAGGAGAATTAGTATTTATTATTTTTATAGCCTTAATGCTTTTTGGGTCAGATAAAATTCCAGAAATGGCAAGAACACTTGGTAAAGCAATGGCACAGTTGAAAAACGCAACAAACGATATAAAGTCTGAAATAACTAAAAGTGCCGATGCAAATGGAATAGATTTAAACTCAATATCTTCTAATTTTAGTAATGAAATGCAGCCAGTTCAACAAGAAATTACTAATTTATTAGACACTGATAGCAGTTTAGATATAAACAAAAATATAGACTCTAGCCTTGCTGCAGTAAATAAAATTAAAGAATCTATAGAAGAAGCAACTGGGCCAGTAAAAAGACAAATTTAATGTTAGAAAAAATAATAAATCTAGATCAGAAACTCTTAATATATCTAAATAATTTAGGATCAACTACTTTCGATTTTTTTTGGCTATCTGTTACAAAACAATCTAATTGGGTCTTATTTTTTGTTTTTTTATTATATCTAATTTATAAAAAATTTGGAACCAAGAATACACTTTTTATACTCCTTTTTATCGCTTTGATTGTCGCTTTTACAGACCAAATCACTAATTTGTTTAAGAATGGATTTCAAAGACTTAGACCATGCACAGATTCAGAAATAAATCAGCTGATTAGGGTTGTTAAATCAAGTGAAACATTCAGTTTTTTCTCTGGTCATGCTGCAAATACCATGGCAGTTTCTATCTTTTTATATCTTGTGCTCAGAAAAAAATACCATTATTTCTATCTGCTTTTTTTATGGCCTTTGGTGTTTGCATACAGTAGAATTTATTTAGGATTACACTATCCTATAGATATTTTAGCAGGCTATTTATTCGGTTTTATTTCTGGGGGTTTGTTTTATAAACTATATTTATTTTTTTTCAAAAAATATAATTCTAGTATAATTTAGTTCTTTATCAAAAACATTTAAATAAAAAAACGGTATATGTTATATATACCGTTTTTTTTTGTAGCGAAGACGGGAGTTGAACCCGTGACCTCAGGGTTATGAATCCTGCGCTCTAACCAACTGAGCTACCTCGCCAATAATTCAAATTGCTACCAAAAGCAATAGCGGGTGCAAAGATACTGTTTTTTTTAGAGGACACAAATTTTTTAGAATAAAAAAATTCTATATTTATTTTTTTTATAGATTTTTATTATCTAAATTGTACCCAAATTACTTACAATGGAACATAAAATACGATATGAATTAGAATTTCCTATTAACTCTTCTCCTCAATTGCTTTATCAATATATTTCCACCCCTTCTGGATTGCAAGAGTGGTTTGCTGATAATGTTAATTCAAGAGGAGAGTTCTTTACCTTTATTTGGAACGACTCTGAAGAAAAAGCACGCTTGCACTCTAAAAAATCTGGAGAAAAGATAAAATTTAAATGGATAGATGATAATAATGAGGATACAGATTATTATTTTGAAATGAGAATTTTAGTAGATGAACTTACCAAAGATGTATCTTTAATGGTTGTAGATTATGCAGATTTAGAAGATATGGAGGAGTCTAAGTCTTTGTGGGGGAATCAAGTTTCAGATCTGAAGCATGTTATTGGCTCGGTATAATTTTAGCTAAATAAATTGTATCTTTGTTTCGTTTTTTAACAAGACTTTTTGATGAATACAATATATAATAATAGAGCATTTTTGTATGGTGATGCTGTTTTTGAAACAGTAAAAATAGTAAATAACTCGATTTTATTTTTTGAAGACCATTATTTTAGGTTAATGTCTAGTATGCGAATTTTGCGTATGGAAATTCCTATGAATTTTACAATGGAATTTTTAGAACAAGAAATTTTAAATGTTTACAAACAGGAATGTTTTTCAGAATCTGCAAGAGCTAGAATTACTGTTTTTAGAGAACAAGGAGGTTATTATTTGCCTAAATTGAATCTTGTTGACTATCATATTTCTACTTCTCCTTTAAATTTTACTTCTTATCAAACAACTTTCACTACTTATGAAGTTGATATTTATAATGATTTTCACATAACTCCCCAGCTTTTATCCACTCTTAAAACCACCAATCGCTTACTGAACATTACTGGTAGCATTTATGCACGTGAGAACGATTTGGATAATTGTATTTTATTAAATTCTGACAAAAAAGTGGTTGAATTTTTAAATGGAAATCTTTTTCTTTTTAAAGATTCTACATTATATACTCCTCCAATTTCTGATGGATGTATAAATGGTGTAATGAGAAAGCAAATTCTTGAAATTGTTAAAAAAATGGAAAACATTATGATTGTTGAGAGTTCTATTTCTGTTTTTGACCTGCAACAAGCACAAGAGTTATTTTCTAGTAATGTAATTACAGGTATTCAGCCAGTTACTAAATATCGAAAAAAAGAATTTACTAATCATTTTGCAGAAGTGCTTTTAGAAAAATTAAACCAGAATTTAAAATTAGCATAAACACTAAATTTTATTTTATATAAAGTTGGCCAAATCTTATTTTCTATCCAAAATAGCCAACTAATATTTTTTATATTGTTTCTTGAAAATTTTAATTATAAGAAGGGTCTTCAGGAGCATTTGCCCAAATAAGATATACACCACCTAGTTCTTTAATTTTTTCTTTCCAAAGATGTGTAGATGATTTTTCTAAAATTTTTTTCTGAAGATTGTTTTTAGAAATTATCCATGATTTTGATTGTACTTCATTTTGTAATTGCTGTTTTCCCCAACCAGAATATCCTAAAAAGAATCTAATATTTCTTTGAGTAATAATTCCATCATTTATTTGTGTTCGTATAGAATCAAAGCAACCACCCCAATAAATTCCTTGTGCAATTTCAATACTATTGGGAA